>JBOIFE010000311.1:0-13184 GCA_050741015.1 Burkholderiales bacterium
GAGATATCCAGGAGCACGCGCCGCGCCAGCCGCAGGCCGTCGTTGATGCGGAAGCCGCCATCGAGGCCCGGGTCGTTGATCAGCCCCTTCCAGCCCACCGTCGTGCGCGGCTTCTCGAAGTACACGCGCATGACGACTTCGAGCTCGCCCTCGTGCAGGCGTCGCTCGGCCGCGAGTCGCCCCGCGTACTCGAGCGCGGCCTTCGGGTCGTGGATCGAGCACGGCCCCATGATCACGAGCAGCCGGTCCGACGTGCCGTGCAGGATCGCGCGCACGTTGCGGCGCGTCTGCGCGATCAGCGTTTCCACCGGCGTGCCCTGGATCGGGAAGAAGCGGATCAGGTGCTCCGGCGGCGGCAGCGGGACGATGTTCTCGATGCGCTCGTCGTCGGTGAGCGAGGTCTTGTCCGCGGGAACGGGACCGAGGAAGGAGTCGGTGGGGGCGGTCATGGGCGTGGCCTTGGGTGGAGGGAACGGAGCAAAAAAAAACCGCCAGGCATCTCTGCTCTGGCGGTTTCTCGGGTTCCCGGGTCTAACGGCTAGCCGATCTCCTCCGCCAGAGGGCGCGGAAAGTAGAAATAAAAGCCGTAAAACCAGCGGGTCATCGGTCCGGATTGGAACATGCGTCCGCGGAATTGTCCACTTCCTGGCACTCGGCGGGCCGGACTGCCACACGCCTGGCGCGGGACTTGCTACGCTAGGAGAAGAAGAAGGAGGCGCACATGACTGCTGCAAGTGTGACTATCCCGATCGCAGGCTTCAAGGACGTCTACGACGTTCCCGTGGTGGAGAAAGCGCTGCACGAGCTCCCGCCCACGGCCAACGAGGCGCTGCGCGCGCTCTACGACAAGATGCTGCGCGTCGGCGGCCAGCGCTTCACCGTCAAGCCCTCCGCCATGCCGTCGATGAACGGGCTATTCGACGAGCTGCCCAACTTCGCCGAGGTGCTCGAGGACATTCGCAAGCAGCTCGCGCTTTGCATCGACTCCGACGACGCGGTCGAGCTGCCGCCGATGCTGCTGCTCGGCGCGCCCGGCATCGGCAAGACGCACTTCGCGCGCCGCATCGCGCAACTGCTCGGCACCGGCTTCGGCTTCGTGCCCATGAGCACGCTCACCGCGGGCTGGATCCTGGGCGGCGCCTCCTCGCAGTGGAAGAACGCCAAGCCCGGCAAGGTGTTCGACACCTTCCTCAACGGCGACTACGCCAACCCCGTGATGGTGGTGGACGAGCTCGACAAGGCGAGCGCCGACGGGCAGTACGATCCGTTGGGCGCGCTCTACGGGCTGCTCGAGGCCGACACCGCGACGCATTTCGTCGACGAGTTCGCCGAGATCCCGATCGACGCCTCGGGCGCGGTCTGGTTCGCCACCGCCAACGAAACGACGCGCATTCCGGAGCCGATTCTCTCGCGCATGCGCGTCTACGAGATCGAGCCGCCCGACGCCGAGGGCTCGGCGCGCATCGCGCTCGCGATCTACCGCGAGATCCGCGGCGCCCACGACTGGGGCCGGCGCTTTCCCGGGGCCCCGTCGGCGGCGGTGCTCGATCGACTTGCGGCGCTCTCGCCACGCGAGATGCGCCGCGCGACGCTTTCCGCGTTTGGCAGCGCCAAGGTCGCGGGCCGCGGTGAACTCGCCCCGGAAGACGTGGCCGACGCCCGCGGCGCGAAGCGCCGCATCGGCTTCTAGCTCAGCGTACCGGCAGCGACAATCCGCAGGCCACCACCGAGGCCCACAGCGCGAGCGAGACCGCGCCGGCGAGCCGCGCCTTGGGCGGCGGCATGCGGCCGACATCCCAGGCCGTCGAGCTGCGGAACACTCCCGTATGGAATATCGCGGCATTTACGCCCGCCGCCATGATCAGCCCCATCTTGAGCGCGAACACGCCGCTATTGATGAGGTCCCCGACGTGCGCGACGAACATCGCGAGGCCGCTCGGCACGATGAGCAGGAAGCTCGCCGCGGTCCAGGGCAGCAGGCGCCGGGCGAACCGGCGCACCGGCCAGCGGCGCCACAGCCCGAGCAACCGCAGGTCGACGACCACCACCGTACTGAGCAGCACGGCCACGCCGCTGAGGTGCACAGGCAGCAGCGCGCGCTGGATCGGGATCACTCTAGGCGCTGCTCAACCCAGCCCTTGACCGACTGCAGCGCGGCGGGGAGCTTGCCCGCGTCGGTGCCGCCCGCCTGCGCCATGTCGGGCCGCCCGCCGCCCTTGCCCCCGATCTGCTGGGCGACGTAGTTGACGAGCTCGCCGGCCTTCACCTTCTCCGTGAGGTCCGCGGTCACCCCCGCGATCAGCGCGACCTTGCCGTCCGCCACCGCGCCGAGCACGATGGCCGCGCTCTTGAGCTGCACTTTCAGGCGATCCACCGCCTCGCGCAGCGTCTTCGCGTCCGCGCCGTCGAGCGTCGCCGCGACCACGCGCGTGCCCTTGACCTCGATCGCCTGGCCGGCGAGGTCGACGCCCTGGCCCGAGGCGAGCTTGGACTTCAGCCGCGCGAGTTCGCGCTCGAGCACCTTGGCGTGTTCCTGCAGCTGCGCGATCTTCGCTTCCACGTCGTCGATCGGCGAGCGCAGCGCCGCGGCCGCCTGCCGCAGCCGGGTTTCCTGCACCTGCACCCAGGCGAGCGCACCCTCGCCCGTCTTCCCCTCGACGCGGCGCACGCCGGCGGCCACCGCCGACTGGTCGACGATCTTGAACAAGCCGATGTCGCCGGTGCGCGCGACGTGCGTGCCGCCGCAGAACTCGCGCGACGAGCCGATGTCGAGCACGCGCACCTCGTCGCCATACTTCTCGCCGAACAGCATCATCGCGCCGGAGCGCTTGGCATCCTCGACCGGCATGATCTGCGCGCGCGTCGGCGTGTTCTGCAGGACTTCGGCGTTGACGCGCGCCTCGACGCGGCGCATCTCGTCCTCGCTCATCGCCTTGTCGTGCGCGAAGTCGAAGCGCGTCCTGTCGGCGTCGACCAGCGACCCCTTCTGCTGCACGTGGGGCCCCAGCACCTCGCGCAACGCCTTGTGCATCAGGTGCGTTACCGAGTGGTTGCGCATCGTGCGCCCGCGCAGCGCGACGTCCACGCGCGCGTCCACGGCGTCGCCCGGCTTCAGCGCGCCCGTGCGCAGGACACCGAGGTGGCCGAAGACTTCGGACTGGATCTTCTGCGTGTCGGCGACCTCGAAGGTGCCCGAGGCCGCGACCAGCGACCCGCGGTCGCCGACCTGGCCGCCCGACTCGGCGTAGAACGGCGTCTGGTCGAGCACCACCGTGCCCGCGTCGCCGCTCCTGAGCGCCTCGACCTGCGTGCCCTCGCGGTAGAGCGCCACGACCTTCGCCTGCACGCTCAGCGTGTCATAGCCGCGGAACTCCGTCTTGCCGCCCGCGTAGTCGAGGCCCGCGGCGGCGGCAAACTTGCTCGAGGCGCGCGCGCGCTCGCGCTGCGCCTCCATCGCCGCCTCGAAGCCCGCCATGTCGAGCATCACGCCCCGCTCGCGGCAGATGTCGGCAGTGAGGTCCACCGGGAAGCCGAAAGTGTCGTACAGCCGGAACGCGGTCTCGCCGTCGAGCAGTTTCTCGCCCGAGGCGAGCGCCGATTCGAGCACCGCCATGCCGTTCTCCAGCGTCTCGGCGAATCGCTCCTCTTCCTGCTTGAGCACGGCGGCAACGCGCGCCTTGTCCCGGCGCAGCTCCGGGTAGGCCTCGCCCATCGCCTCGTCGAGATCCTCGACCAGCCGATGGAAGAACGGACGCTTCTGGCCGAGCTTGTAGCCGTGGCGGATCGCGCGCCGCACGATCCGGCGCAGCACGTAGCCGCGGCCTTCGTTGCCCGGGATCACGCCGTCCACGACCAGGAACGAGCAGGCGCGGATGTGGTCCGCGATCACGTTGAGCGACGGGTTCTTCAGCTGTTTCTGCCCGGTCTCGCGCGCCGCTGCCTTGATCAGATCCTGGAACAGGTCGATCTCGTAGTTCGAATGCACGTGCTGCAGCACCGCCGCGATCCGCTCCAGGCCCATGCCGGTGTCGACCGACGGCTTGGGTAGCGGATGCATCACGCCCTTGTCGTCGCGGTTGAACTGCATGAACACCAGGTTCCAGATCTCGATATAGCGATCGCCATCTGCCCCCGGCGAGCCCGGCGGGCCGCCTTCGATGCCGGGGCCGTGGTCGTAGAAGATCTCGCTGCAGGGGCCGCAGGGGCCGGTGTCGGCCATCTGCCAGAAGTTGTCGGACTGGTACTTCTGTCCGCCGGGCTTGTCGCCGATGCGGACGCAGCGCTCTTTCGGCACGCCGATGGCCTTCGTCCACAGGTCGTAGGCCTCGTCGTCGGTCTCGTACACCGTGGTCCAGAGCTTCTCCGGCGCCAGGCCGTACACCTTCGTCAGGAGCTCCCATGCGAACTGGATCGCGTCCTTCTTGAAATAGTCGCCGAAGCTGAAGTTGCCCAGCATCTCGAAGAACGTGTGGTGGCGGGCGGTGTAGCCGACGTTTTCGAGGTCGTTGTGCTTGCCGCCCGCGCGCACGCAGCGTTGCGAGGTGGTCGCGCGCGAATAGGCGCGCTTCTCCTTGCCGAGGAAGACGTCCTTGAACTGCACCATGCCCGAGTTGACGAACAGCAGCGTCGGGTCGCCCGCGGGCACGAGCGAGCTCGAGGCCACGATCGTGTGGCCTTTCGACTTGAAGAAGTCGAGGAAGCTCGCGCGGATCTCGTCGGCGTCCATGGCCCGCTATTCTAATGGAGCGTAAAAGAGCCCCCGCGGCGTCCGGACGCCGCGGGTCTCCCCGGACCCCGCCCCCTAAGCCGCGAGCCGCCCGTACTTCACCAGCCGCGCGCGGATGCCGGTCTGCGTGCGCTCGTGCGCGGCCGCCAGATCGCCCAGCGCGTGCCCGGCGTCGAACGACGCGAGGAGCTTGCGGTCCTCATCCTCGCTCCACGGCTCGCCGGTCTTCGCCGGCAACTGCGCCTTGCGCCGCTCGAATTGCGCCGAGCGTTCCAGCGCCTCGACCGCCGTGAACAACGCCCGCACGACCTGCGGCCGCTGGTAGGCGCCCTCGGCCGGGAATACCTCTCCCGACTCCGGGTCGACGCCGTTGGCGAGCGACTTCACGATCGCCAGTGCCTGTGCCTGTTCCATGCCCATCACCCCCTTTCCGCGCCCGCGAACGTTCGCGGCGCTAGGGGATTAACGCATCGTCGTCGGCATCGGATGACAGGACCTTGCGGATGGATTCGTGGGAGAACCCGCGCGACTGCAGGAAGCGCATGCGGCGCGCGCGCTCCTTCGGCGTGGTCGCCGGCGCGCGGTACTTGCGCGCCAGGATCGCGGCGGCGCGCGCGGTATCGCCTTCTGCGCTGACCGCGGCGACCAGCTCCGCGCCGATGCCCCTCGCCTTCAGGTCCTGGCGAATGCGCGCGGCGCCGTACTTGCGCGACAGGATGTGCGCGCGCTCCGAGGAGAAGCGTTCGTCGGACAGCTGCTTTTTCGATTCGAGGGAATCCAGCACCGCGTTCAGCATCTCTGCGGCTTCCACCCTCGACGCGAGCTTCCTGCGCAACTCCTCCCGGGAATGCTCGCGGCGCGCGAGCAGCCTCAGCGCCCGCGCGCGCAGCTCGAGCGGCGTCTCAGGCGCGTCCTTCACCGCGCTTGCGCGTCGGCAGCTGCTCGACCTTGTTGCTCTCGGCGGCGTCTTGCGCCTTGGCCACCGGCTTGAGCACGCCCGCCTTCTCGCGGATCTTCTGCTCGATCTCGCTCGCCATCGCCGCGTTTTCCTTGAGGAAGTCGCGGCAGTTGTCCTTGCCCTGGCCGAGCCGGTCGCCGTTGTACAGGTACCAGGCGCCGGATTTCTCCACCACGCCGTGGATCACGCCCAGCTCGAGCAGCTCGCCCTCGAGCGAGATGCCGTCGCCGTACAGGATGTCGAACTCCGCCTGCCGGAACGGCGGCGCCACCTTGTTCTTCACCACCTTGACGCGCGTCTCGGAACCGATCACCTCGTCGCCCTTCTTGATCGCGCCGATGCGGCGGATGTCCATGCGCACCGAGGCGTAGAACTTGAGCGCGTTGCCGCCGGTGGTGGTCTCGGGGTTGCCGAACATGACGCCGATCTTCATGCGGATCTGGTTGATGAAGATGACCAGCGTATTGGTGCGCTTGATGTTGCCGGTGAGCTTCCGGAGCGCCTGGCTCATCAGGCGCGCCTGCAGGCCCATCTGCGGCTCGCCCATCTCGCCCTCGATCTCGGCCTTGGGCGTGAGCGCGGCGACCGAATCGATCACGATCACGTCGACCGCGCCGGAGCGCACCAGCATGTCGGCGATCTCGAGCGCCTGCTCGCCGGTGTCCGGCTGCGAGATCAGCAGGTCCTCGGTCTTGACGCCGAGCTTGGCGGCGTAGGAAATGTCGAGCGCGTTCTCCGCGTCGATGAAGGCCGCGGTACCGCCGATCTTCTGCATCTGGGCGATGACCTGCAGCGTGAGCGTGGTCTTGCCGGAGGATTCCGGCCCGTAGATCTCGACCACCCGGCCGCGCGGCAGGCCGCCGACGCCCAGCGCCAGGTCCAGGCCGAGCGACCCGGTGGAGACTACGTCGATGTCCTTGATGGCGGCGTCGTCCATCCGCATGATGGAGCCCTTGCCGTACTGCTTCTCGATCTGCGACAGCGCCGCGGCCAGCGCCTTGGATTTGTTCTCGTCCACGTCGTACCTCTTGTTCAGGCTGTCGGCTTCTGCGGCGGGTCTCATTGGGGACAATGCGCCCGGGCCGGCACCGGATACTGTATAAACGTCCATGTATTCTAATCGTTGACCGTCCGCTGTCAACGCGACAGTGGTAAATTCAGCTTTCCTGAATCAGAACAATCTCTTGGAGGGTGCATGTCAAAGGTCGCTTTTCTCGGGCTGGGCGTGATGGGCTACCCCATGGCGGGGCATTTGTCGAAAAAGGGCGGCCATGAAGTCACCGTCTACAACCGCTCGGCCGCCAAGGCGCAAGCCTGGGTGAAGGAGTACGGCGGCAAGTCCGCCCCCACGCCGAAGGAGACCGCCCAGGGCTGCGACTTCGTCCTGATGTGCGTGGGCAACGACGACGACGTGCGCGCGGTCGCGTACGGCGACGCGGGCGCGCTCGCGGGCCTGAAGAAGGGTGCGATCCTGGTCGACCATACGACGGCCTCGGCCGTCGTCGCGCGCGAGCTGCACGCGAAGTGCAAGGAAAAAGGCGTGGGCTTCGTCGACGCACCCGTCTCCGGCGGCCAGGCGGGCGCGGTGAACGGCCAGCTCGGCATCATGTGCGGCGGGGACGCTGCGGACTTCGACCGCGCGAAGCCCGTGCTCGAGGTCTACGCCAAGATGTGCGCGCTGATCGGCGGGCCCGGCGCGGGCCAGCTGACCAAGATGGTGAACCAGGTGGCGATCGTCGGCCTCCTGCAGGGCCTGTCGGAGGCGCTCAACTTCGGCAAGCAGGCGGGCCTCGACATGGAAAAGGTGGTGGGCGTCATCTCCAAGGGCGCGGCGCAGTCCTGGCAGCTCGAGAACCGCTGGAAGACGATGGTCGAAGGCAAGTTCGAGGGCTTCGGCTTCGCAGCCGACTGGATGCGCAAGGATCTCAACATCGCGCTGGCGGAGGGGAAGAAGAACGGCGCGTTCCTGCCCAACACCGCGCTGATCGAGCAGTACTACGGTCGCGTCGCCGCGCGCGGCGGCGGCCGCTGGGACAACACCGCGCTGATCACGCTGCTCGGGAAGTAGCGCCCTCGGCCGCCGCAGGCTGCGCGGCCGCCTCGCGCGCGGGCAGCGTGACGCGGAAGCACGCGCCCGGGGCTTCGCGCGGCACCAGCGCGAGCGTGCCGCCCAGCCGCCGCATGATCTGCCACGAGATCGCGAGCCCCAGCCCTGCGCCGCTCGCGCCGGTCTGCGTGTGCGCCCAGCCGCGCACGAACTTGGCGAAGATGCGGTCGCGCTCCTCGGCGCGGATGCCCGGGCCGTTGTCGGCAACCTCGACCTCGTAGGCGCCGTCGCGCGCGAGGCTGCGGACCTCGACGCGCGGCGCGGCGCTCGTGTTGTACTTGATCGCGTTGGAGATCAGGTTGATGAAGACCTGGCACAACCGGTCCTCGTCTCCCTCCACCGTGACGCCGCCCGCGCGCGCAAGGCTCTTCAGCTGCACGCGCGAGCCGGCGAGGCCCTGGCAGCTGCGGATCGCCCGCTCGAGCGCCGCTTCCGGATCGATCGCCTTGCGCGCCCAGGGCGCCTCGCCGTGCTCGAGCAGGCTCAGGTCCAGCGTGCTGTCGAGCAGCCGGGTCAGCCGCACGCTCTCGTCGTGGATGATGCGCACGTAGCGCCGCGCGAGATCGCCGTCGAGCGCGGGCGTCTCCAGCAGGATCTGCGCGAACGAGCGGATCGAGGTCATCGGCGTGCGCACCTCGTGGCTGACCTGGCTCAGGAACTCGTCCTTCTCCAGGTCCAGCTGCCGCAGCCGTTCGTTGGCGTCGCGCAGCTTCCCGGCCGCGGCCTCGAGCTGGCTCGACTTCTCCTGCAGCTGGCGGCTGTGCTCGCGCACGCGGCGCGTATCGTCGGCGATCTGCATCAGCTGGTCCAGGCTGATCGACTCCAGCGCCACCGCCTCCGAGATCATCGCGCGCGCCGTGGCCGCGCCGATGCCGCCCGCGAGCTTGCGTTCGAGCTGCGTGATGAACGCATCGTTCGCGATCGGCGGGCCGTGCTCGAGGCCCTGCTCGTGCGCCGCGCGCTCGAACAGGCGCCGCGTCTCCTCGGCGCCGAGGATGCGCTCGGCGAGCACGCGCAGGTCCTCCGCGGCCGCGCTGCGCCGGATCAGCCCCGAGGCCGCCTCGGCCGGCGTGCGGAACACGTCGACGAACAGCGCCGCCTGCAGCCGCTCGATCGGGCGCGGCTCGCGCGAAAGCGACCCCAGCACGAACAGCAGCGTGTTCGCCGACAGGCTCCAGAACAGCGCGTGCACCAGCGGATCGAGGCCCGAGAGGCCGAACAGCGCCTGCGGACGCAGCAGCGCGATGCCGAAGGGCCCGTCGTGCATCAGCGCCGGGGTGAAGATCACGCCCGCGCCCAGGCTCGGCAGGAACAGCGTGTAGGCCCACAGCAAGGCGCCCGCGACCAGGCCCGCGATGGCACCGGTCGCGTTGGCGTTGCGCCAGAAGAGGCCGCCCACGAGGCTCGGCATGAACTGCGCCACGCCGGCGAACGAGATCAGGCCGATCGCGGCCAGCGCCTCGCCGCTGCCGCTGTAGCTGAAATACAGGAACCCGAGCAGCAGCAGCGCGCAGATGCTCGCGCGCCGGCTGGCAAGCAGGAACCGGCGCACCTCGCCGCTCGCGTTCAGGCGCACCCAGCGAAAGCGCATCGCGAGCGGCATCACCAGGTGGTTGGAGATCATGGTGGAGAGCGCGATGCAGGCGACGATCACCATCGAGGTCGCCGACGAGAAGCCGCCCAGGAACGCGAGCAGCGCGACCGCGTTCTGGTCCGCCCACATCGGCAGCGTGAGCACGAACATGTCGGGGTTGGAGCCCCTGGGCAGCAGCGACAGGCCCGCGATCGCGATCGGCAGCACGAACAGCGTGATCAGGAACAGGTACAGCGGAAACAGCCACGACGCGGTGCGCAGGTGGCGCTCGTCGGCGTTCTCGACCACGGTGACCTGGAACTGGCGCGGCAGGCAGACCACCGCCGCCGCCGACAGGAACGTGATCGCCACCCAGCGCGTACCGAAGGCCTGCGGCGAGTGCAGCAGCGCCGGCGCGGCGCGCGAGAAGCTGTCGGCCACGCCGTTGCAGATGCCGAACACGACCAGCACGCCGACCGCGAGCAGCGCGACCAGCTTCACCACCGCCTCCAGCGCGATCGCCGCGACCACGCCGTGGTGCTGCTCCTTGGCGTCGACATTCCGGGTGCCGAACAGGATGGTGAAGATCGCCATGCCCGCCGCGATCCAGAACCCGGCGTGGGCGTTGACCGTGGCCGCGGGCAGCCCCAGCGCGTCCTCGGGGCCGGCGCTGCTGATCACCTCGATGCTGGTGGTCACCGCGCGCAGCTGCAGCGCGATGTAGGGCGTGACGCCGATCACCGCGATCGCCGTCGCCAGCGCCGCGAGCGGCGCGCTCTTGCCGTAGCGCGAGGAGATCATGTCGGCGATCGAGGTCGTGCCGTGCACGTGGCCGATGCGCACGAGTTTCCGGAGCAGCAGCCACCATCCCGCGAACACCAGCGTCGGTCCAAGGTAGACGGTGGCGAACTCGAGGCCGCTGCGCGCCGCATAGCCGACCGCACCGAAAAACGTCCACGACGTGCAGTAGATCGAGATCGACAGCGTGTACACGACCGGCGACTGCAGCCACCCGAGCCGCCCGGCGCGCGCGCGCTGGTCGCCGACGAAGGCCACCGCGAACAGCAGCACTACGTACAGCAGCGCAATCGGCAGGACGAGGTTGGTCGAGAGCATCAGGCGCTTGGCGGCGAGTCCTCGGGCGAACCCGGCGCCAGCGCGCGCGAGAGTCGCGCCGCCGCGACGATGAGGCCGAGCCATACGGTGCACAGGTAGACCACAACCAGCGGCACGCCCGCGACGTCCTCCGCCGACGTGAACGGCGCGATCACCGGCGGCAGCAGCAGGAACGCCCCGACCCACGGCAGCACGCGCGCGACGTCGCGCGCGCGGGAGACCCGCTCGGGCGGGACGCCGGTCGGGTCGGGCGTCACCGCGCGGCTTTCAGGGCCGGCACAGGCGGCGCACCGCCTCGACGACGTCAGTGTTGGAGAAGGGCTTGGTCATGAAGCCTTCGACGCCGATCTGCTCGGCGAGGCGCCGGTCTTGCGGCTGGCCCTTGGCGGTGAGCACGATGACCGGGAGCGATCGCAGCACCGGGTCGCCCTTGACCAGCTTCAGCACCTCGAAGCCGTTGCGCTTGGGCAGCATGAGGTCGAGGATCATCACGTCCGGGGGCGCGCTGCGCAGGCTGCGCAGCGCCTCATCGCCGTCGAGCGCCGCCGCGACTTCGTAGCCGTCGCGGCTGAGCACGAAGCTCAGCGACTCGACAATGTTCGGATCGTCCTCTGCGATCAGCACCCGGGTCACGTCCGCCCTCCTCGCGCCGCCCCCATCCACGGGCCAGTGTAGCGGCTTCGCCGCAGCGGGAACAGCGCGCCTCAGGCGCCGACGAACGCCTCTTCCTGCCGGTACGCGCAGTCGGCGCGCACGCAGACGCGGCAGCGGGCCCCCACCGGCGTCGCGGGCGCGGCCGAGGCGAGGTCGAGCCCGTCGCCATACACGGTCTGGTCGGCGACCAGCGCGTCGCAGGCGAGCATCAGCGACGCGAGGCGCCGCGGCATCGGGAACGCGGCGCCGCGCTTTTCGAGCGCGCGCGCGACGAACAGGAACCGCTCGCCGTCGGGGAAGACCGCGAGCTGGCGCACGATCGCACCCGGCGACTGCAGCGCCTGGTACACCGCCCAGAGCGGGCAGGCGCCGCCGTGCCGCGGCAGCGGCAGGCGCGGCAGCGGGAAGCGCCGGCTGGTGAAGCCGGCCGCGTCCACGCGCATCAGGCCGAACGGCAGCCCCTCGGCGCCGGGGCGGCGCAGCGCGACGAGGCGCAGGCAGACCTGCTCGACGCTCGCCTCGAACCGCCGCGCAAGCACGTCGACGTCGTAGCGCGCGCGGCACGCGGCGTCGAGGAACGGCTCGTACGGCATCAACACCGCGGCCGCGCGGTAGGACTCGAGCGCGCGGCGCGCGCGCCGACGCGCGACGTCGCTCGTGAGCAGTGCCGAGGACTGGACCTCGGCCGCCAGCGGCCCGTCGGCGAACGCGGCCAGTTCCAGCGCAGGAAAATGATAGCCGCGGTCCAGCAGGAAATCCTCCACCTCGTCGGCGGGCGTGCCCGAGCGCATGTCGGCGCGCGAGGGCGCAAAGAAGCCCGCAAGCGCCTGCGCAATGTGGGCGAGGCGCCGGCTCTCGTCGCCGACGATCGTCACGAAGCGCCGGTGCGGATCGGGCACCTGCTCGCGCGCGCTCTCCAGGATCTCGGCCGACGAGCGGATCGCGGTCGCGCGCGTGAGCAGGTCGTGCACCACCTCGGCGAGGAACGGGTCCTGGTGCAAGCGGTCGGTGAGCGCGCCCACCGCGCGGCCGCGCTCAAGCCAGCCGCGGTGCAGCGCGACCAGCGCACGCGCCCAGCCCGGATGGCGGCCCGCGAGATCGGCCGCGACCGCGGCATCGAGGCGCAACGCCGCGAGCATCGGCTCGCCAGCGAGCTCGGCGAGGTCGCCCAGCAGGCGACGCTCGGCCGCCCCATCGAGCTCGTCGACCGCGAGGCCGAGCGCCTCCGCGATGCGCTTGAGCAGGCTGCCGCCGATGTTGCGCTTGCCCGCCTCGATCAGGTTCAGGTACGACGGCGAGATCCCGAGCGTCGCCGAAAGGGCCGACTGAGTGATGCCGAGCGAGCGGCGGCGGTCGCGGAGCTTCGGCCCGAGCAGCGGCGTCGTCGTCACGGGCTTCGGGCGCGGCGATGCTGCGCCGCAAGGTCGAATCTGGACGATTTTTCAAGCATCGATGTCAAGGATACACAAGATTCCCTAATAAACTCAACGCGCTATTGAGTTTTTTACACCTGTCGCCCAGCATTCCTTCACTTTCGTTCCAACTTGGAGGAGGAGACCCATGAGTGACAATGTGAAGGACGTTCGTCGCCGCCGCGTGCTCAAGGCCGGCGCGATGCTGGGCGCGGGCGTTGCCGCGCCGTCGCTGCTGCTGCCGCGCCTCAGTTGGGCCGCCGGCGAACCGCCCATCGGTACCTGGCCCGCCGGGTCGGAGGGCAGCTCCGTGTATATCGGCGCCGCGGTCCCGCTGACCGGCGCGTACGCGGCGCAGGGCGCGGACGAGCTGAAGGGCATGCAGCTCGCCGTCGAGCACATCAACGAAGGACATCCGTTGATCAAGAAGATCGCGCCCAAGTCCAAGAAGGGGGTGCTCGGCAAGGAGGTGAAGCTGGTGTACGCGGACTCCGCCGCCAAGCCGAACCAGGCGGTGCAGGCGCAGCAGCGCTTCATCTCCGAGAACAAGGTCGTGCTGATGACCGGCTCGACCTCGAGTGCGGTCGCGGTGGCGCTCAACAAGCTCGCGCAACGCGAGAAGGTGCTCTACGTGGCGG
>JBOIFE010000312.1:0-11225 GCA_050741015.1 Burkholderiales bacterium
TCCTCGGCCATGCCGCTGCGCTCGAGGATCAGCCCCATGAATGTGAAGAACGGCACGGCGAGCAGCGTTTCGTTCGACATGATGCCGAAGACGCGCTCCGGCAGCGCGTGCAGCAGCGCCTCGCTGAGCAGGCCGAGCTTGATGCCGATCAGGCCGAACGACAGGCCGAGCGCGGCGAGCGAGAACGCGACCGGGAAGCCGAGCAGCAGGAACACGATCAGCCCGGCGAACATGATCGGCGCGATGTTGGCGATGATGAAGTGGCTCACTTCGCCTCCTGCTTCAGGCCCGCCATCTCTTCGAGCACGACGTCGACGTGCTTCTCGGCCGGGTCGGGGATCAGCCCCTGCAGGAAGGCGATGCGCTTGATCAGCTCGGACAGCCCCTGGAGCGACAGCAGGAAGAAGCCCACCGGCACCATCAGCCGCGCGGGCCACCGGATCAGGCCGCCCGCGTTGACCGAGATCTCGCCGGTCCTGAAGGCGTTCATGAATACGGGCCACGACAGCCACATGATCAAGATCGACATCGGCAGCAGGAACAGCAGGAGGCCGAAGACGTCGATCCAGACCTGCGTGCGGCGCGACAGGTGCGAGCTGACGACGTCGATGCGGATGTGCTCGTTGTGCAGCAGCGTGTAGCCGGCGCAGAACAGGAACACCGCCGAGAACAGGTACCACTGCAGCTCGAGCCACGCGTTCGAGGCCATGTTGAGCGCGTAGCGCGAGGTCGCGTTCGCGGCGCTGACGAGCACCATCACCAGGATGCACCAGTACACCAGGCGGCCGACGTGCTCGTTGAGCCAGTCCACTCCGCGCGACAGCGCGAGCAGAGCTTTCATCATCGGGTCCCCACTCCTCCGGCGCATTGTGCGCCAAGACGCAAAACGCGGGAATTCTCCCTGATCGCGGCGCCGCTGGCAAAGGACGGCAGGAGGGATTCGCCAGATGCCTTAGAATCGGCGCCGGGAACCCCGCCCTGTGCCCGTGTCCTTTGACGGCAAGCTCGTAGTGGCGATCTCCTCGCGGGCACTGTTCGACTTCGAGGAGGAGAACCGCGTCTTCGATCGCGACGGCGAGGCGGCCTACATCACGTTGCAGCTCGGTCGCCTGGACACGCCGGCAAAGAGAGGCGTCGCGTTCCCGCTCGTCCAGAAGCTCCTCGCCTTCAACGCGCCCGACGCACAGCGCGTGGAGGTCGTGATCCTGTCCAAGAACGACCCGGTGAGCGGGCTGCGCGTGTTCCGCTCGGCGCAGCGCGAGGGCCTGCGGGTCGAGCGCGGGGTGTTCACGCGCGGGCGCGATCCCTACCGCTATCTCGACGCGCTGCGCGCCAACCTGTTTCTCTCCGCCAACGAGCGCGACGTGATGAGCGCGCTGGACGCGAGGATTCCCGCGGCGCGCGTGGTGCCCGAGTCGGCGCAGGCGGCGGGCCGGCACGCCGACGAGGTGCGCATCGCCTTCGACGGCGACGCGGTGCTGTTCTCGGATGAGGCCGAGCGCGTGTTCCAGCAGGACGGGCTGGACGCCTTCACGCGCCACGAGACCGACCGCGTGGATACGCCGCTGCCGCCGGGGCCGTTCAAGCCGCTGCTCGAGGCGCTGCACCGGCTGCAAACGGCACGGGGCCCGATGCGCCTGCGCACCGCGCTCGTCACCGCGCGCAGCGCGCCGGCGCACGAGCGCGCGGTGCGCACGCTCATGCACTGGAGCATCTCGGTGGACGAGGCGCTGTTCCTGGGCGGCCTGGACAAGGGCGTATTCCTCAAGGCCTTCGAGCCCGATTTCTACTTCGATGACCAGCGCAGCCACGTCGAATCGGCGGGCCGCCACGTGGCCACGGGGCACGTGCCCTTCGGCGTGGCCGGAAGGAAACCCGCGTGAGGTGGCTCAAGCTCGGCCTCGTCGCGACCGGCGTGCTGGTGCTCGCGCTCGCCGCGGCCCTGGCCTACATCGCGGCGACCTTCGACCCCAACCGCTACAAAGGCGACATCGAGCAGGTGGTGAAGGAACGCACCGGCCGCACGCTGAAATTCGTGGGCGACCTCGGACTCGCGTTCTGGCCCTCGCTCGGCGTCAGGGTGGGGCGCGTGACGCTATCGCGCCGCGCGAGCGCCCACGAGTTCGCGTCGCTCGACTCCGCACGCGTCGCCGTCGCCGTGCTGCCGCTCCTGCGTGGCGAGGTTCTCGTGGACGAGGTCCACATCGACGGGCTGAAGGCGAGCGTGATCCGCGCCAAGGGCGGCAAATTCGATTTCGAGGACCTGCTCGCCGCGGGCGGGAAGGCCGGCCCGGCGCCCCAGCCCGCGCGCGCTGCCGGCGGCAAGGTGAAGTTCAACGTGGCGGGGTTCCACCTGAAGGACGCCGCGCTCGCCTATGTCGACGAAGGCAGCGGCCAGAAGCTCGAGGTGCGCGAGCTGTCGCTCGATACCGGCCGCATCGCGGACGACGTCCCCGGACGGCTCTCGCTTTCGGCGCACATCGTCGGCTCGACGCCCGAGCTCGACCTCAAGCTGGCGCTCGAGGGCACGTACCGGCTCGCGCTCGCGCGCCAGGAATACGACCTGACCGGGATGACGCTGAAGATGGACGGGCGTGCCGCCGACATCAAGCGGCTCGGTCTCGCGGTGACGGGAGATGCGCGCGCGAACGTCGCGAAGGAGTCCGTCGACGCCGACCTGGTGGCGAAATTCGACGACACCACCGCAAAGGCGAAGGTCGGCATGAGCGATTTCGGCTCGCCGCGGTACCGCTTCGACGTGGACGTGGACCGGATCGACGTTGACCGCTACATGGCGAAGGAGGGCGGTGGCGCGCCCGCATCCCCGGGTGCCGCGAAGCCGGCAGCCGATACGCCGGTCGACCTGAGCGCGCTCGAGGGGCTGCAGGTGGACGGCAGTCTCGAAGTCGGCTCGCTCAAGGCCATGGGGCTGCGCCTGACCGAGCTCAAGGCGAAGCTCAAGGCCGCGCATGGCCACGTCGAGCTCGCGCCGCACTCGGCGAAGCTCTACGAAGGCGCGCTTCAGGGCGCGCTCGGAGTGACCGCGAAGGGCAACCGCATCGCGCTCAAGGAGTCGCTGGCCGGCGTGGCGGTCGGGCCGCTGGTGAAGGACCTGACGGGGCGCGACGCGATCGAGGGGCGCGGCAAGGTCGCGCTGGACGTGACGACGGCGGGACCGACGGTGAATGCGCTCAAGAAGGCGCTCGCGGGCAGCGCGCGGGTGGAGCTGCGCGACGGTGCGGTCAAGGGTATCAATCTCACCGAGGCGCTGCGCAAGGCCAAGGCCGCGCTCGGATCGAAGTCGGCGCAGGCGCAGCCCTCCGACGCCTCGCAGCGCACCGACTTCTCCGCGCTGACGGCGAGCTTCGCCATTCGCAACGGCGTCGCGCACAACGACGACCTCGCGGTCTTGGCGCCGCTGCTGCGCGTCGGCGGCGCGGGCGACATCGACATCGGCGGCTCGCGCCTGGACTACCTCGCCAAGGCGACGGTGGTGGCGAGCGCGAAGGGCCAGGGCGGGGCCGGGCTCGAGCAGCTGAACGGGCTCACGATCCCGGTGACGCTGACCGGCCCGTTCGATGCGCCGAAATACGAGATCGACTACCGCCAGGTCGCCTCGAGCGCTGCCAAGGCGCAGGCGAAGGAAGCGCTGAAGGGAAAGGAAGACGAAGCCAAAGCGAAGCTGAAAGACAAGCTTCGCAATTTCCTCAAGCGCTAGCGCAAGGGCAGCGACTCCTCGGCGAGCGCCGCCAGGTAGCCGGCGCCCAGCGGAATCACTTCGTCGTTGAAGTCGTAGCCGGGGTTGTGCAGGAAGCAGCCGCCCTGCATGCCGCCCTGGCCGAGGAATACATAGGCGCCGGGCTTCGCCTGCAGCATGTAGGAGAAGTCCTCCCCGCCCATCGTCGGCTCGCCGTCCGTGACGACGTTGCCGGCGCCGAATACCTTTTCGCCCACGCGCGCGGCGAACAATGCCTCCGCCTCGGTGTTCACCGTGGCGGGATAGCCGCGCCGATACTCGATCTCGGCGCTGCCGCCCAGGCCCTGCGCGACCGCGGTCGCGATCTCCTTGATCCGCCGCTCGGCAAGGTCGCGCATCTCGGGCGAGAACGTGCGTACGGTGCCGATCAGGTCCACGTGCGCCGGGATGACGTTGAACGCGCCCAGCTGGCTGGTCTGCATCGAGCACAGCGACACCACGAGCGCGTCGACTGGATTGGCGTTGCGGCTGGCGACGGTCTGCAGCGCGGCGATGATGTGGGCGGTCATCACCACCGGGTCCGCAGCGAGGTGCGGCAACGCCGCGTGGCCGCCGCGGCCGCGCACCTTGAGCTTGATCTCGTCGGTGGCCGCCATCATGGGCCCGGGACGCACGGCGATCCTGCCCGGTGCGAGGCCGGGCCAGTTGTGGATCGCATACACCGCGTCGCAAGGGAACCGCTCGAACAGGCCTTCCTCCACCATCACGCGCCCGCCGCCGCCGCCTTCCTCCGCGGGCTGGAAGATCAGGTTCACGGTGCCGTCGAAGTTGCGCGTCTGCGCGAGGTAGCGCGCAGCGCCCAGCAGCATGGTGGTATGACCGTCGTGCCCGCAGGCGTGCATGCGGCCCGCGACCGTCGAACGGTGCGGGACATTGCCGGTCTCGTGCATCGGCAGGCAGTCCATGTCGGCGCGCAGGCCGACGGCGTGCGCGCCGGAGTTCTTGCGGCCGTGGATGACGCCGACCACGCCGGTCTTCGCGAGGCCCCGGTGCACCTCGATGCCCCATTCGGCGAGCTTGTCGGCAACCAGCTGCGAGGTACGCGTCTCCTCGAAGCCGAGCTCGGGGTGCGCGTGGATGTCACGGCGGATGTGCACCAGCTCCGCATGGAACAGGCGCAGCATTTCGAGAGCGTCGTTTTTCATGGGCTTCCTTCAGTGCGCCGCAGCGATCGCCAATCATACAATGCGGCATGCGCGGATTCGCGGCGTTACTCGTCGACTGGCAGCGCCGCCACGGGCGCCACGGGCTGCCGTGGCAGGGCACGCGCGAGCCCTACCGCATCTGGCTGTCCGAGGTGATGCTCCAGCAGACGCAGGTGGCGACGGTCGCCCCCTACTATGAGCGCTTCCTGGCGTGCTTCCCACGCATCGAAGCCCTTGCTGCAGCGAGCCTGGACGACGTACTGCGGCTCTGGAGCGGACTGGGCTACTACGCACGGGGCCGCAACCTGCACGCGGCTGCCCGGGCCGTCGTCAGCCAAGGCGGCTTCCCTCGCACCGCAGCGGGGCTGGAGGCGCTGCCCGGAGTAGGGCGATCGACGGCGGCGGCGATCGCCGTATTCGCCTTCGGCAAACGCGCGGCGATCCTCGACGGGAACGTGAAGCGAGTGCTCGCCCGGCGCTTCGGCGTGCAGGGCGAGGCGGCGCAGTGGTCGCTCGCCGAACGGCTCCTTCCGCGGCGCGGCGTTCGCGCCTACACGCAGGCGCTCATGGATCTCGGGGCAACCGTCTGCACGCGTACCCAGCCGGCGTGCGCGCGCTGCCCGGTGGCGCGCGGCTGCGTGGCTCGCCGCGAAGGGCGTATCGATGAGCTGCCCGCGCCGCGCGTGCGCAAGGCGCTCCCATTTCGCAGCGCGGACTGGTACGTCTACCTCGACCGCGGCGCGGTCCTGCTCGAGCGCCGCCCGCCCGCCGGCTTGTGGGGCGGCCTGTGGACGTTTCCGGAGTCGGCCGTGCTTGGAATCGCGGCGCGCCGCAAGTTGGCGCCCGTCGAGCACGGGTTCACGCACTTTCGCCTGCGCGCGCAGCCGTTGCTGTGCGCGCCGCGCGCCGGCAGGCGTGTCCGCGGGCCGCGGCTATGGCTCACGCTCGCCGATGCGGTCGAGGCCGCTGTTCCCACACCGGTGCGCGGCGTCCTGCGGGGACTGCTCAAGTCGCCGCGCTGATCAGGCGGCGCAGCCGCCCCGCGCGCTCGCCTGCGTCGTCCATTTCGAGCAGCGCCTGGCGCGTCTCGTTGGACAGCGGCAGGAGTTCGGCCAGACGCGCGCTCACCCAGGCCGCCGACTCATAGCGCAGCGGCAGTTCCACGATCGGTTCCGGCGCCGACTCGATCGCGCGGCGCAGCACGCGGGCGCACAGGTCGGTGCCAGGGTCGAGCACTGCATCGGTCTCGGAAGCGATCAGCGCCACTTGCGCGCGCGAGAGCCCGTCGGCCTGGACTCGACGCTCGAGGATGCGGAAGCGTTGCTCGCCGCGCGCCAGCACGTGCAGCAGGCCGAGCTGGGGCATGTCCCATTCGGTGATGCGCGCAAGGCACCCGATCGTCTCGGGCACCGCCGGCTCGCCGACCTCTCCGCCTTCGCGGATCAGGCACACGCCAAACGGCGTGCCGTCGCGAAGGCAGGTTTTCGCCATGTCCATGTAGCGCGTCTCGAAGATGCGCAGCGGAAGCCGCCCGCCGGGAAACAGGACCGTCTGCAGCGGAAAGAGCGGCAGCTCCGCGGGCTCGGCGACGCTCACTCGCTTGCCAGCCCCCGGTGACGCACCAGCACGCGCCAGCGCCCGGCCGCCGCGGCCGCGAGCCGTTCGGCCAGATAGACCGAGCGATGGCGTCCCCCAGTGCAGCCGATCGCCACCGTCAGGTAGCTGCGGCCTTCCCGGGCCGCCTCGGGCAGCCAGCGGGCGAGGAACGCGTTCACGTCGGCGAGCAGGCGCTGCACGGCCTCCTGGCCGTCGAGGAAGGCCGCCACCGGCGCATCGCGGCCGGTGAGCGGCCGCAGCTGCGGCTCGTAGTGCGGGTTCGGCAGCATGCGCGCGTCGATCACCCAGTCGGCGTCGAGCGGGATGCCGTCGCGGTAAGCGAACGACTCGAACAGCAGCACCGGCCCGGCGGCGCCGGGCGCGAGCAGGTCGCGGATCCAGGCGCCGAGGACCTTGGGCTGCAGGTCGCTCGTGTCGATGCGGTGGCCGAGCTCGGCAATCCCGGCCATCAGCGTGCGCTCGCGCTCGATCGCCTCGGCGAGCGACAGGCCCTCGATCGTGAGCGGGTGTCGGCGCCGCGTCTCCGAAAAACGGCGCATGAGCGCCTGCGCGTTCGCTTCGAGGAACAGCACGCGGCAATCCGCGCCATCGGCGCGCAGCTTCGTGACCGCGTCGGGCAGTGCGGCGAGCGCCGCGCTGCGCGCGTCCACGCTCACGGCGACGCGCTCATGGCCGGCGTCGGCGAGGAAGCGCACCACGTCCATCAGCAGCGTTGCCGGCAGGTTGTCGACGCAGTAGTAGTCGGCGTCCTCCAGCACGTCGAGGGCGATGCTCTTGCCCGCGCCCGACAGGCCGCTGACGAGGACGAGCCGCACGCGGCGCGCCGCTCAGGCGCCGTCCATGGCGCGCTTCTGGCGCGCCATGAACTCGGCACTGGAATGGATACCGCGCAGTTGCAGGATGTAGTTGCGCACGGCCGCCTCGAGCAGCACGGCGAGATTGCGCCCGGCGGCGACCGGGATGACGACCTTGCGAACGGTGACGCCGAGGATCTCCTCGGACTGCTCGGCGAGCGGCAGCCGCTCGCCGATATCGCGGCTGCCGGCGGCGGCGGGCTTGTCCAGGTGGGCGACGAGCCGCAGCCGCATCTTGGGTCGCACGGCGGTCTCGCCGAAGATGGTGCGCACGTCGAGCAGCCCCAGGCCGCGCACCTCGATGAAATCCTTCAGCACCGCCGGGCACCGCCCCTCGAGCGTTTCGGGCGCGAGCCGCGCGATCTCCACCACGTCATCGGCCACCAGGCCGTGGCCGCGGCTGATGAGCTCGAGGCCGAGCTCGCTCTTGCCGACCCCGGAATCGCCGGTGATGAGCACCCCCAGGCCCAGCACGTCCATCAGCACGCCGTGGCGTTCGGTGCGCTCGGCGAGCGATTTGGCGAGGTAGCGCGCGAGCTTTTCGATCACACGCGCCGCGGGCAGCGGCGTGGCGAAGAGCGGCGTGTGCGCACGTTCGGCGCCCTCGAGGAGATGCGCCGGGACGGCGATGCCGTCGGTGACGATCACTGCGGCGGGCGCGGCCGCCAGAATCTCGCCGGCGAGGCGGCCCAGCACGTCGGCCTCGTCGCGGCCGGCGACCTGGATGCGGTTCGGGTGGGTGAGGTTGAGGTGCCCGATCAGCGCGGCCGCGGCGGCCACGTCGCTGTGCACCGTCGCTTCGCCATCGCGGCCCGCCAACCAGGCGAGCGCGAGGGCGTCGCGGTTGTCCTCATGCAACCGCTTGACGCTGACCTGCGGCATCGGGTTGCCACGCGGCGATCAATTGGTGCAGCGCGGCCGCGTCCGCGGCGGCAGCCATCGCCTCGCGCAGCGCACGATCGCTGAACATCTGCGCCAGCTCCGAGAGGATCTGCAGGTGCTTCTCGGTCGCCTGCTCGGGCACGAGCAGCACGAACAGCAGTTGCACGGGCTTGCCGTCGGGCGCGTCGAACAGCACCGGCTGCGCCAGGCGCACGAACGCGCCGAGCGCGTCTTTCAGGCCCTTGATGCGCCCATGCGGGATCGCCACGCCCTGGCCGAGTCCCGTCGAGCCCAGTCGCTCGCGCGCAAACAGGCTGTCGAACACGAGGCTGCGGCCGATGCCGTGGTTGTTCTCGAATACCAGCCCCACCTGCTCGAACAGACGCTTCTTGCTCGATATCTGCAGGTCGAGCAGAACATTGGCGGGCGGAAGCAGTTTTGCGACGAGACTCATGGACGGGCGCCGGTGCGGCGGCGCAGCAGAGGGCGCGGATTATAGCCCATGGCAGCCGCTTCCGCCCCGGTCCGCGCCGCCGTCAAACATTGTCAGCGCCGGGGGTCACCTCGTGCGACTTGCCCTCGCGCTTGCCCTTGTACTTCAGCACCTGGCGGTCGAGCTTGTCGACCACGAGGTCGATCGCGGCGTAGAGGTCGGCCTCCGCGCAGGCGCAGTGGATGTCCTTGCCGCGAACGTGCAGCGTCACCTCGGCCTTCTGCCTGAGCTTGTCCACTGATAGCACGACGTGCGCGTCGATGACATGGTCGAAGTGGCGGGTGACGCGCGCGAGCTTGCCCTGGACGTACTTGCGCAGGGCCGGAGTGACGTCGAGGTGATGACCGCTCAGGCTGAGATTCATCCGTGCCCCCTCAAATGCTCTTGCGCTGGTTGACCGGCGGGATCTGCATTGATTCCCGATATTTCGCGATCGTGCGCCGCGCGACCACGATGCCCTGCTGGCCGAGGATCTGCGCGATGCGCGAGTCCGAGAGCGGCGCGCGCGTGTCCTCGGCCGCCACCAGCTGCTTGATGAAGGCGCGGATCGCGGTGGATGACGTCGCCCCGCCGGTGTCGGTGGCGACGTGGCTGCTGAAGAAGTACTTCAGCTCGTAGGTGCCGCGCGGTGTCGCCATGAACTTCTGCGTCGTGACGCGCGAAATCGTGCTCTCGTGCAGCCCCAGCGTCTCGGCGATTTCGCGCAGCACCATGGGCCGCATCGCGCGCTCGCCGTGCTCGAAGAAGTGGCGCTGGCGGTCGACGATCGCCTGCGCCACGCGCAGGATCGTGTCGAAGCGCTGCTGCACGTTCTTGATCATCCAGCGCGCTTCCTGCAGCTGCGAGGAGAGCGCGTGCGTGCCGTTGCGGCCGCCGCCGGCCAGGTCGGCGTAGAGGCGGTTGATGCGCAGCCGCGGCATCGCTTCCGGATTCAGGCTCGCGCGCCAGACGTTGCGATGCTTGCGCACGATCACGTCCGGGATCATGTAGCGCGTCTCCACGCGCGCGAACGCCGAGCCCGGGCGCGGGTTCAGGCTCTGGATGAGCTTTTGCGCGGCGCGCAGCTCGGCTTCCTGCGCGCCGGTGAGGCTGCGCAGGCGTACCCAGTCGCGGCTCGCGAGCAGCTCGAGATGGCGCTCGGTGATCTCGGTCGCGAGCCGGCATGCCCCATTTGCGGCGTGCGCGCGCAACTGCAGCAGCAGGCATTCCGAGGGCGAGCGCGCGCCGACGCCGGCCGGCTCCAGGTTCTGCAGGTGCCTGAGCGCGATGCCGAGCTCTTCGACGTCGACCTCGGCCTCGGGCCGGAACAGCGCCGCAACTTCCTCGAGCGGCTGCGTCAGGTAGCCGTCGTCGTCGAGCGCGTCGACCAGCAGCGAGACCAGCGCGCGGTCGCGCTCGCCGATGCCGGTGAGCGTGAGCTGCTGATTGAGGTGGTCGCGCAGCGTGGGCGTATCGGGCGCGGCGAAACTGCGGTCGCCGTCCTCGTCGTCGTCGCTCCGCCCCGCCATCGTGCCGACCTCGGGCAGCCATTCGTCGTGCCGCTCGGGGGGCTCGTCGCCCGACTCCGCGGGCGCGGGCGCCGAGGTACTCGCTGCGCCGGAGACGGCGTAAGGCAGCGGCGCCTCGGCGTCGGCGTCCTCGCGCTCGAGGATCGGGTTCTCCGCCAGCATGCGCTCGATCTCCTGGTTCAGCTCGACCGTGGAGAGCTGGAGCAGGCGGATCGACTGCTGCAGCTGCGGCGTCAGCGTGAGGTGCTGCGAGAGCCGGAACTGCAGGGTGGGCTTCATGGACGGGAGACCGCGGACTACATGCGGAAGTGCTCGCCTAGATACACGCGGCGGACGCTGTCATTATAGACGATCTCCTCCGGGTGGCCGGCGGCGAGCACCGCGCCTTCGTTGATGATGCAGGCGCGATCGCAGATGCCCAGCGTCTCGCGTACGTTGTGATCGGTGATCAGCACGCCGATCTGCCGTTCCTTCAGGAAGCGGATGATGCGCTGGATGTCCAGCACCGCGATCGGGTCGACGCCGGCGAACGGCTCGTCGAGCAGGATGAACGAGGGCCGCGTGGCCAGCGCCCGCGCGATCTCCAGGCGCCGCCGCTCTCCGCCCGAGAGCGAGAGCGCGGCGTGCTTGCGCAGGTGCGCGATGTTGAGGTCGTTCAGCAGCTGCTGCAGCCGGGACTCGATCTCGGCGGCGGCCAGGCCCTGCAGCTCGAGCACGGCCTGCACGTTTTCCTCCACCGAAAGCTTGCGGAATACCGAGTTCTCCTGGGGCAGGTAGGAAATGCCGAGCCGCGCGCGCGCGTGGATCGGCAGGTGCGTCAGCTCGCGCCCGTCCAGGTGGATGCGACCCGAGTCGGCCGTGATCAGGCCCACGATCATGTAGAAGCAGGTCGTCTTGCCGGCGCCGTTCGGTCCCAGCAAGCCGACGATCTCACCCTGGCTGATTTCGAAACCGAAATCCTGCACCACC
>JBOIFE010000313.1:0-8816 GCA_050741015.1 Burkholderiales bacterium
GCCCGCAACGCCGCCTAGGAGAAAAGCCATGAACGACCGCGTGCAGCTGCCGGCCTCGCTGGAGGACTCGGCCTTCTTCATGCCCTTCAGCATGAATCGGCGCTTCAAGAAGTCGCCGCGCCTGATCGCGCGCGCCGAGGGCATGCACTACTACACCTCCGATGGGCGAAAGCTCATCGACGGCACCTCGGGTCTGTGGTGCGTGAACGCGGGACACTGCCGCGAGAAAATCGTCAAGGCGGTGCAGGCGCAGGTCGCCCAGCTCGACTTCGCGCCCACGTTCCAGATGGGGCACCCGCTCGCCTTCGAGTTCGCCGATCGCGTGGCGCGGCTCGCCCCCGGCGACCTGAAGCGCGTGTTCTTCACCAATTCGGGCTCCGAATCCGTCGACTCCGCGCTCAAGATCGCGCTCGCCTACCATCGCGCGCGCGGCGAAGGGCACCGCGTGCGCCTGATCGGCCGCGAGCGCGGCTACCACGGCGTCAACTTCGGCGGGACGGCCGTGGGCGGCATCGTCGGCAACCGCAAGATCTTCGGCGCGCTGGTCGCGGGCGTCGACCACATCCGCCACACGCACGACCTGGAGAAGAACGCCTTCTCGCGCGGGCAGCCCAAGCACGGCGCCGAGCTCGCCGACGACCTGGAGCGGCTGTGCGCGCTGCACGATCCGTCGACCCTCGCGGCGGTGATCGTCGAGCCGGTGGCCTGCTCGGCCGGGGTGCTGGTGCCGCCGGTGGGCTACCTCGAGCGGCTGCGTGCGATCTGCGACAAGCACGGCATCCTGCTCATCTTCGACGAGGTGATCACGGGCTGGGGGCGGCTGGGCAAGCCGTTCGGCGCGCAGCATTTCGGCGTGACGCCGGACCTCATCACGACCGCCAAGGGCATCACGAACGGGACGGTCCCCATGGGTGCCGTCCTCATGCGCGAAGGGATCTACCAGGCGTTCATGGGCGGTCCCGAGAACGCGATCGAGTTGCCGCACGGCTATACCTATTCGGGGCATCCGCTCGCCTGCGCGGCCGGACTCGCGACGCTCCAGGTCTACGAGGAAGAGGGCCTGCTCACGCGCGCCGCGGAGCTCGGGCCGTACTGGGAGGCGCAGGCGCACGCCCTGAAGGACCTGCCCAACGTCGTCGACATCCGCAATATCGGCCTGATCGCGGCGATCGAGCTCGCGCCACGCCCCGGCGCGCCGGGCGCACGGGCGCTCGACGCGCACGTCCGGGCATTCGAGCGCGGCGCCTACATTCGCTCAGCCGGCGATATCATCGCGCTCGCGCCGCCCCTCATCATCAGCAAGGACGGCATCGACGAGCTGTTTGCCATCGTGCGCGAAGTCCTGCAGGCAACGAACTGAGCGCCGCGGAAAGGACTGGACATGTTTGGCTTCGGCAAGAAAAAGGACAGGGCGGGACCGGAGGTGCAGGCGCCGGAACCGGAGAATGCGGGCGGATTGCGAAGCAAGCGCACCCAGCTTGCGGCGCTCGGCGTGGTGATCGTGGCGGGGCTGGGCTATGCCGCGTACCAGTTCCTGCCGGACTTGCTGAACGAGGCCCCGCCGCCCGCGCCGCCGGTCGCGGCGCGACCCAAGCCGCCGCCCGCGCCGGTGGCCGCCGCCGTCGCGCTCAAGCCTGAGCCGATGGCGAAGATGGAGCCTGCGGCGAAACCGGCGCCCAAGGCGGAGCCCAAGGCGGAGCCCATGGCCAAGGCGGAGCCTATGGCCAAGAAGGCGCCCATGGCCAAGAAAGCGGCCAGGCCGGAACCGATGGCGAAGGCCGAGCCCAAGCCCATGGCCGAGCCCGAACCCAAACCGGCGCCGGCAGTGGTCGCAGCGGCGACCGATCCGAAGCCCTCGACTCCGGTCCTCGCGCAGCCGGCGAGTTCGCCGGCCATGTCGGCGCCGGCCGGCCCACCGCCGGTGAGTCCGAAGTACAACGACCTGATGACCGCGGTGCTCGACGGCGACCGCGATGGCGCAACTCAGTTGCTCGACCTGGGCCGCTGGGTGGACAAGCCCGACTCGAACGGGCTCACGCCCCTCATGGTGGCCGTGCTGGCGCACGACCACGGCATGGTCAGGCTCCTGCTCGACCGCGGCGCGGATCCCTCCACGGAGGCCCCGGGCGGAGACACCGCGATCGACCTCGCGCGCCAGAACGGCGACGGGACCTCGGAGCGGTTGCTGCTTAACGCCGCGCGCCGCTAGGCGGCGCGGGAGCGCCCGGCCGCGGGGCTACTTCGCCGCGGCGTGCACGACGCCCAGCCGGCGGTTGCGCGTCTGCTGCTTGAGCCGCGGCGGGGTGACGAGATCTCGCACGAAATTGGGCAGCGCGAACACGCCCTCGTGCGTCTCCCCGTTGTAGAAGCGCAGATCGGTCATCTTGCGCTGCTCGATGCGGCGGTCGATCTCGTCGGCCGTGTACGCCTTCGGGTCGAGCTTGTCCGAGCACACGGCCATCGACCAGAGGGAGCCGTACAGAGGGATGTACATCAGGTACGGCCGCACGATGCGGAAGATACCGTTCAGGCGCTGGGCGAGCTCGCCCACCCGCTCGGGCTGCGCCACGGGCGAGCCCAGGTGCAGCGTGAGCGCGCCGCCGGGCGCGAGCGCGTGCCGGCACTGCTGGAAGAACTCGGCCGAGTAGAGCGCCTCGGCGGGTCCCATCGGGTCGTTTAGGTCGAGCGCGATGAGGTCGAAGCGCTCCTGCGTCTCGCGCACGAACCGCATGCCGTCGCCGACCAGCACGCGCAGCCTGGGGTTGTCGAACACGCCGTGGTGCACCGCCTGGAAGTGATCCTTCGCGACCTGGATCACGTCCGGGTCGATTTCGCACATCGTCGCTTGCTCGACGCTGGGGTGCTTCAACACCTCCTCCGAGGAGCCGCCGTCGCCGCCGCCGATGATCAGCACCTTGCGCGGAGCGGGATGCGCGGTGAGCGCCGGGTGGATCAGGTTCTCGTGGTAGACGAACTCCTCCCGCTCGGAGGTCATGTTGTAGCCGTCGAGCCGGAAGATCTTGCCGTAGTGCGGGGTCTCGTAGACCTGCAGGCGCTGGAGGCGCGTCTGCACGTCGGCGAGCTGGCGCGAGGCCTTGATGTAGAAACCGGTCGAGTCGTTGAGCGGCTCCATCAGCAGGTGCCCGCCGCGCTCCACCTCGTGCCGCGCCACCTCGGTCGGCTGGAAATAGTCGACGATCGAGGCGAATAGCTGCCGCGCCTTGGCGCTGTTGTCGTCGCTGAAGTTGCAGACATAGACATCGAGCGTTAGCCCCTGCTTCTCGGGCCAGGTATGGATGGCGAGGTGGGACTCGGCGAGCACCACCGTGCCAGTGAAGCCCGAGCCCTCGAACTGGTGGAAGGTCGCGTCCATGGTCGTCAGGCCGGCGTCGCGCACGAGCGCCAGGCACTTCTCCCGGAAGCCCGCGCCGTCCAGCAGCAGCCCCGGATCGCAGCGGCAGCCGCCGAGATCCCCGATGAGATGCAGGCCGTTCATGTCCGTTCTCCCCTAAAAACGAGAAGGCGCAGCCCTGCACCAAAAAATCCAGGCTGCGCCCCCGCGTTACCGCCTTGCGGCGAAAAACCGAGTTTTTTGATTTCGTTCAATTCGTGCAACACCCCGCTTGGGCCGCCCCGCGCCGACACGCGCGAAGCTAAGCGCCGATTTAAATTTGGCGCCGGATCTCCGCTGATACTGCGTCGATCAGGCGCCGCGCGATCGAGATTTTGCTTGGAAGTTTAGGCAATTGCAATACTTCGAACCAGTCCGCGGCCTCGATTTCCCCGTCTTGCGGCCGGATCTCGCCGCCGGTCCAGTCGCAGACGAAGGCGATCATGAGGCTGTGCGGGAACGGCCACGGCTGGCTCGTGAAGTACGACAGGTTGGCGACCGTCACGCCGACTTCCTCCGCGACTTCGCGCGCAACGCACTGCTCGAGCGTCTCGCCCGGCTCGACGAATCCCGCCAGCGCGCTGTACATCCCGGGCGGAAAGTGCGGGCTGCGCCCGAGCAGCAGCTCCCGCCCGCGGCGCACGAGCGCCATCACGGCCGGCGCCACGCGCGGATACGCCGAGAGCCGGCATGAGGGGCACACCCGCACGCGCTCCTCGGCGCTCGCTTTAGTCGGCGTGCCGCAGCGGCTGCAGAACTGGTGGTTGCGGTCCCACTCGAGGAGCTGGGTCGCGCGCCCGGCAAGGGCGAAGTGCGCGTCCTCCAGCACCGAGAACAGGGCGCGCAGCCCCGCCCAGCCGTAGCCCGACGGGGCGTCCGCGCCGGCGACCTCGGCGGCCCAGCAGCGGGTTCCCGCGAGCTCCCCCAGATATAGCGTTCGAATCGGCTCGAACCGCCAGGGATCGCCGTTCCGCCGCAGCGGCAGCCGAGCCCAGCTCGGGCGCGCCCGCACGCGGAGATCGTCGCTCGGACGCGGATCGGGCGGGCCGAGCTCGACCAGCAGCTGGTCCCCGCGAAACACGAACCAAAGTCCCTCGGGCGAATCACCGCGCACGCGATGCTCGAATCCGTCCGGGGTGGAGAAGGGAAGTGGCGACATGGCGCCGAGTATAATTCCGCGCTTCCATGACTTCTCCCGCGTCCGATCGCGAGCTCGCCGACGCCATCCGGGCGCTCGCCATGGATGCAGTCGAGGCGGCGAACGCGGGCCATCCGGGCATGCCGATGGGCATGGCCGATATCGCGGTGGCGCTTTGGCGCCGGCACCTGCGCCACAACCCCGCCAATCCGTCGTGGGCGAACCGCGACCGGTTCGTGCTCTCCAACGGTCACGGATCGATGCTGCTCTACGCGGTGCTGCACCTCACCGGCTACGACCTGCCGATGGCCGAGCTCAAGCGCTTCCGCCGGCTCGGCTCGAAAACCCCGGGGCACCCGGAGCTTGGCTGCGCGCCGGGCGTGGAGACGACCACGGGACCGCTCGGACAGGGCATCAGCAACGCCGTCGGCATGGCGATCGCCGAGCGCGTGCTCGCGGCGGCATTCAACCGGCCCGGGTTCGATGTCGTCGATCACCACACCTACGCGTTCCTGGGCGATGGGTGCCTGATGGAGGGCGTCTCGCACGAGTCCTGCGCGCTCGCGGGAACGCTGGGACTGGGCAAGCTGATCGCGGTCTACGACGACAACGGCATCTCGATCGACTCCGACAAGGGCCAGATCCGGCAGTGGTACACCGACGACGTGCCCAAGCGCTTCGCCGCCTACGGCTGGCAGGTGATCGCCAACGTCGATGGCCATGACGTCGATGCCGTGGACCGCGCGCTGAGGAAGGCGAAGCGGGAGAAGTCGCGCCCGACGCTCATCTGCGCGAAGACCGTCATCGGCAAAGGCGCGCCGAACAAGGCGGGCACTGGCGCGGCGCATGGCTCGCCGCTTGGCGCCGAGGAGGTCGCGGCGACGCGCCAGGCGCTCGGCTGGAATCACCCGCCGTTCGAGATCCCGGCGCCGGTCTATGAGGGCTGGGACGCCCGCGCGGCCGGCAAGCGCGCCGAGCGCCGCTGGAACCGGCTCCTGGCGAGCTACCAAATGCAGCACCCGGCGGAAGCCGCCGAGCTGCGCCGGCGACTGTCGGGCGAGTTTCCCGCGGATTTCCAGGCGCGCACTCGATCCATCGCCGCCGAGCTGAACGCCAAGGCCGAGGCGGTCGCCACGCGCAAGGCCTCGCAGACAGTGCTCGAGGCGCTGGTGCCGGCGATGCCCGAGCTGCTCGGCGGTTCGGCGGACCTGACCGGCTCCAACCTGACGATGGTCAAGGCGTCGGCGCCTATCGGACACGAGGGGGGCGGCAACTACATTTTCTACGGCGTTCGCGAATTCGGCATGTGCGCGGTGATGAACGGGCTCGCGCTGCACGGCGGCGTGGTCCCGTACGGCGGCACCTTTCTCGTGTTTTCGGACTATGCCCGCAACGCGCTTCGCCTCGCCGCGCTGATGAAGCAGCGCGTGATCTACGTCTTCACGCACGACTCGATCGGCCTGGGCGAGGACGGCCCGACGCACCAGCCCGTGGAACACGCCGCGAGCCTGCGACTCATTCCCCAGATGGACGTCTGGCGCCCCTGCGATGCCGCGGAAACCGCGGTCGCCTGGGCGGCGGCGCTCGAACGCCGCGACGGCCCGAGCGCGCTGCTGCTGTCGCGGCAGAACCTGCCGGTGGCGCCGCGCAGCGGCGAGGCGCTGGCGCTCGTGCGTCGCGGCGGCTACGTGATCGCCGACGCGCCCGGGGCGAGGGCGGTGCTGATCGCTACCGGGTCAGAGATGGCCATCGCGCTCGAGGCGCAAAAGCGGCTCGCTGCCCACGAGATCCCGGTCTGCGTCGTCTCGATGCCCTCGACCACGGTGTTCGACCGCCAGGACGCCGCCTACCGGGACTCGGTGCTGCCGCCCGGGATCCCGCGGGTCGCGGTCGAGGCCGGAGTCAGCGATTTCTGGAGAAAATACGTGGGGCTCGAAGGTGCCGTCGTGGGCCTGGACCGCTTCGGCGAGTCGGCGCCGGCGGCAGAGCTGTTCAGGCACTTCGGCTTCACGGCGGAACACGTGGAACAAGCAGTCAGGAGCGTTCTCTCATGACGATCAAGGTAGCCATCAACGGATTCGGCCGCATCGGCCGCATGGTCCTGCGTGCGCACTACGAGGGCGGCCGCAAGCACGATCTGCAATTAGTCGGCCTGAACGACATGGGCGACGCGGCCACCAACGCGCACCTGCTGCGGCACGATACGGTGCATGGGCGCTTCCCGGGCAAGGTCGAGGTCGATGGCGATGCGATCGTGGTCGAAGGGGACCGGCTCAAGGTGCTGGCCGAGCGCGATCCCGCGAAGCTGCCGTGGAAGGCGCTGGGCATCGACGTAGTCCTCGAGTGCACGGGGCTGTTCACCGGCAAGGCCAAGGGTGGCGCCGCGCATCTTGCGGCCGGCGCGAGGAAGGTGCTGATCTCGGCGCCGGGGGACAAGGACGTCGATCGCACGATCGTGATGGGCGTCAACCACCGCGACCTCAAAGCGACCGACACGGTCGTCTCGAACGCGTCGTGCACTACGAACTGCCTGGCGCCGCTGGTGAAGGCGCTCGATGACCGCATCGGCGTGGTTTCGGGCCTGATGACGACGGTGCACTCGTATACCAACGACAAGGTGCTGACCGACGTGTTTCACAAGGACCTGCGCCGCGCGCGCTCGGCGACGCACAACCTGATTCCCACCAAGACCGGCGCGGCGACCGCGGTCGGTCTGGTGCTGCCGCACCTGAACGGCAAGCTCGACGGCTTATCGATCCGCGCGCCGACGATCAACGTGTCGATCGTCGACCTGAGCTTCGTCGCCAGGAAGCCGACCACGGTCGAGGCGGTGAACGCCGCGGTCAAGCAGGCCTCGGAGGGCGACCTGCGGGGCATCCTGGAGTACAGCACCGAGCTTTTGGTGTCGTCGGACTTCAACCACAACCCGGCGAGTTCGATCTTCGACGCGACTCTGACCAAGGTCACAGAAGGCACGCTGGTCAAGGTGTTCAGCTGGTACGACAACGAGTGGGGCTTCAGCAACCGCATGCTGGACGCGGCGGTGGCGCTCATGAACGCGAAGTAGGCGCCGTGCGCTTCAAGCGCATGGCGGACCTGGACCTGCGCGGCAAGCGCGTCTTCATCCGCGCCGACCTCAATGTGCCGCAGGGCGACGGCGGGCGCATCACCGACGACACGCGCATCCGGGCTTCGGTCCCCGGCATCCGCCTCGCGCTGGACAAGGGTGCCGCGGTCATGGTCACGTCCCACCTTGGACGCCCGAAGGAGGGTGAGCTCAGGCCCGAGGATTCGCTCGCGCCCGTGGCGGCGCGCCTCGCGGAGCTCCTCGGGCGCCCGGTCCCGCTGTTACGCGACTGGGTCGGCGGCGTCGACGTGAAACCCGGCGATGTCGTGCTGCTCGAGAACTGCCGGGTGAATAAAGGCGAAAAGGAGGACGACGAGGCGCTGGCGCGGAAGATCGCGGCACTCTGCGACGTCTACGTGAACGATGCATTCGGCACCGCGCACCGCGCCGAAGCCACCACGCACGGCGCCGCCCGGTTCGCGCCGGTGGCCTGCGCCGGCCCGCTGATGGCCGCCGAGCTGGACGCGCTGGGCAAGGCACTCGCGCAGCCGGAGCGCCCCCTGGTGGCAATCGTCGGCGGCTCGAAGGTGTCGACAAAGCTCACCGCGCTCGCCGCGCTGTCGAAGAAGGTCGACCAGCTGATCGTCGGCGGCGGCATCGCCAATACCTTCATGCTCGCCGCGGGGTTGCCGGTCGGAAAGTCGCTGGTGGAAACGGACCTGGTGGACGAGGCGCGGCGCATCATGCGGGCGACCAAGGTGCCGGTGCCGGAGGACGTGGTGGTGGGCAGGAGCCTGCAGGACGCGCGCGGCGTCACCAAGGCAGCAAAAGACGTGGGCGGCGACGAGATGATCCTCGACATCGGGCCGAAGGCCGCGCAGGCGCTCGTCGCTCCGCTCGCGCAGGCCGGCACCATCGTCTGGAACGGCCCGGTGGGCGTATTCGAGAACGACGCGTTCGCGCAGGGCACCGAGACGCTCGCGCGGGCGATTGCTTCGTCGAAGGCGTTCTCGATCGCGGGCGGCGGCGATACGGTCGCTGCGATCCACAAGTTCGGCATCGCCGACCGGATCGATTACCTCTCGACGGCGGGCGGCGCGTTCCTCGAGTTCCTCGAAGGCAAGACACTGCCGGCGGTCGCGGCACTCGAAGCGCGCGCCTGACCTGCATATTCGCTCTGATGCGAGGTGGCGTGGCAACGTTCACGCAGTAGCGCCCTC
>JBOIFE010000314.1:0-2124 GCA_050741015.1 Burkholderiales bacterium
CCCCACTGCTCGTAGCCGTGCACCAGCACCTCGGTATCGCTGCGCGTGTGAAAGCGATGGCCGCAGGCCTCGAGCTCGGTGCGCAGCGCGAGATGGTTGTAGATCTCGCCGTTGAAGACGGTCCACACCGTTGCGTCCTCGTTGCACATCGGCTGGTCGCCGCCGTGCAGGTCGATCACGGCAAGGCGCCGGTGGCCGAGCCAGCAAAGATCGTCCGGCGAGCGCCACTGGCCGGCCCCGTCCGGTCCGCGCCTGCGGATCGCCTCGAGCATCTGCGTCGCCGTGCCGGGCGCAATCGGCGCGGCGTTTTGCGGGCGCAATCTGAGGTAACCGGCGATGCCGCACATCGTCAGTTGGCCCGTTGTGTATGTTCGTTCACGACCCAGCGGTACTTGCCCGACGCGGTTCGCGGAATGTCGTCTCTCAGCACCACGCGAACCTGCACCCGGGGATCGACCAGCTGGTGAATGTTGTCGACCAGCTTGCGTCGCTCGTCCGCCCCGAACGCGGGCGCGGGCACGACGCGGATTTCCCACTGCGCGGGAGCGACCTGCGCAACCTGTGATTGCCTGATGTTGCGCAGTCCCTTGAAGGCGAAAGTGAGCACCGACGGGCTGACGAAGGCCCCGTCGCTGCCGAAGATGCTGTCCTCCCATTTTCCCGTCACCGGTTCGATCATCGGGAACGCCCGGCCGCAGGGGCACGCGCCCGCCTTCCAGCGCGTGCGATCCGTCAGCCGGTAGCGCACCAGGGGCATGGCGTGATTGTTGAAAGTGGTTCCGACGACGTAGCCGACGTCGCGCGCCGGCTTTCCATCCTCATCCACCAGCTCGACGTAGGCGTAATCCGGATTGAGGTGCAGCGAGCCGTGTTCGCACTCGGTGGCGTAGGCCACCCGCTCCGCCATGCCGTACATGTCCATGACCTTCGCCCCGAACCTCTCCCCGATCAGCTCGCGCTGGTGGGGATAGAGAGGCTCGGAAGCGGTGAACACGACCGGGATGCCGAGCCGGCGCTCGCGTCGCTCGAGCAGCTGCGCGAGCGCGTACGCCGTCGACGGGTAGGCCTGTAGCATCGCCGGCGCGAAGCGCTCCAGCTCGTCGATGATCGCATCCGCGAATTCCTCGCGCAGATGGCGGGACGAAATCAAGAGCTGATTGTTGTAGCGGTTGCGGAACCAGAACGGAGGCCTGGTGCGCTCCAGCGGCACGACCCGCTCCCCGCGAAGCGTGGCGCGCGGCATGCCGCTCCTGAATCCCGCCCACGCCCAATGCCTGCCCAGGAAGGCCTCCTCCATCAGGACGGATTTCGGGCTGCGGAACACCGTGAGCGGGGTTCCCGTGGTGCCGCTGGTCCGGCCCGCGGCATCCCAGGGCCTGCGCCGGCCGCGATTAGGGTAGAGCGCGGCACGGTTCTCCAGCAGGATCGCCTTGTCGACGATCGGGAAGTGCTCCTGCAGCACCTCGAACACGCGCTCTACCGGAAAGCGCGCCGGAATATGGCGGTAGTACGGCAGCTTGCGGATCGCGGCCTGCAGGGTGCGGTGCAACGAAGCCGCCTGAAGCTCACGCAGCTGCGCCGCCGTCATCGCTTCATGGCGGCGCAGCGCTCCGGCAATCCCCTCGCGCAGCCAGTTGTCGCGCAGCAGACAGCGAACGCCGAACGACAACTCCCTCTGCAGCCAGGCGCAGCCCCCCGTTCCGCTGCGGCTCACGGAATGACGTCGAAGGCATCTATCAGGATCCAGGCGTCGCTCGAGGCCGGGTTCCTGCCGGTCACCTCGATCGCCAGGGTGTGCGTGCCGCGCGCGAGTCCGCTCACGCTGAAGTCGGTGTGCTGGGGTCCCTCCGTCGTCGCATAGGTATCGACGTCGGCGACCGCGGTGCCGTCCAGATACACGCGCGCGGTGCCGGTCTGCGGTCCGCGCGCGCCGATCCAGCTCACGCCGGTGCCGCTGAAGGTGAACGTCGCCGTCGCGCCGGTGGTGTCGGATTCCGCCGAGGCGCCTTGGGCGTAGGCCTTGTCGCGGTTGTCCGGGCTCCAGTTGCCGCTGTAGGCGATGCCCGCATCGGTTTCCTGGACCTGCACGCCAGGCGAAGTGACTTCGAATCCGTCCACCACGAC
>JBOIFE010000315.1:0-7249 GCA_050741015.1 Burkholderiales bacterium
GCTTTCCAGCACTTTCATGGCCGAGAACACCGGGCGCTCGGGGCAGCCCACGCAGAAGCCGGGCGGGCGCAGCGGCACCGGGCCGAGCAGTTCCAGGGCTTTCGCTTTCAGGGTTTTTACTGAATTAATTTCCGAATCAGAATTCAAGAACTTGCCAACACCGGCGAGTACGACCTCGCCGGTGTATTCGCCGGCGAGCGGCAGCACGTCCTTGCCGCGTACCTTGACGCCATTCACGTCTGCACGGCGCAGCGCGGCGAGCAGCGCATCCTCGATGTACGCGGGCTGGCCTTCTTCGACGACCAGTACCTCGCGCTTGCCGGCGCAAAACGCCGTCATTTCCTCGGGCACCAGCGGGTAGGTCACGTTCATGCAATAGATCGGCACGCGCGATACGCCGAACGCATCCGCGAGCCCCAGCAATTGCAGCGCGCGTATCACCGCGTTGTACAGGCCGCCCTGGCAGAGGATGCCGACGTCGTCGCGCTCGCCGGGAAAGCTCTCGTTCAGGCCGTGCTCGCGGATGAAGCGCACCGCCGCAGGCCAGCGCACCTCGACCTTGTGCTTCTCCTGCGCGTAGGTCGAGGGCGGCAGGCTGATGCGCCCGAAATCGAAGTCGGGGGACGCGAGCGGCGCCCGGCGGGAGTAGCGCGCGGGGCGGTTGCGCCGCGTCGTGAACGAGCCCTGCACGTGGCAGGCGCGGATCCTCAGCTCGAGCATCACCGGCGTGCTCGAGGCCTCCGAGAGCTCGAAGCCCAGCTCGACCATCTCCACGATCTTGGGCAGGCTCGGCCGCGGGTCGAGCAGCCAGATCTGCGATTTCATGGCGAAGGCGTGGCTGCGCTCCTGGATGATCGAGGCGCCTTCGCCGTAGTCCTCGCCGAGCACGATCAGCGCGCCGCCCTTGACGCCGGCCGAGGCGAGGTTCGACAGCGCGTCGGAGGCGACGTTGGTGCCGACCGTCGACTTGAACGTGACCGCGCCGCGCACCGGGTAATTGATCGAGGCGCCGAGCATCGCCGCCGCGCCGGCCTCCGAGGCGTTGGTCTCGACGTGAACGCCGAGCTCGTCGAGGATGTCGCGCGCGTCGTTCAGCACGTCCATCATGTGCGAGACCGGCGCGCCCTGGTAGCCGCCGACGTAGGATACGCCCGACTGCAGCAGCGCCTTGGTCACCGCGAGGATGCCCTCGCCGTGGAACACGCCCCCGTCGCCGAGCTTGAGTTTCTCGACCTCGTCCTTGAAGGAGCGCTCCATGGCGATAAGATTACCAGATGCGTATCGCGGTTCTCGGCGGCGGCAACGGGGCTTTGGCGGCGGCCGCGGACCTCTCGGAGCAGGGGCACGAGGTGCGCCACTGGCGGCGGAACGCCGCGCGCCTGCACACGCGAATCGTGCTGAAGGACGCCGAGGGCAGCCGCGAGGTGCACATCGCCCGGGCCTGCGCCGACGTGGGCGAGGCGGTGCGCGGCGCCGAACTCGTTTTCCTGCCCGACCCCGCGTTTACGCAGGCCGACAACGCGCGCCGGCTTGCCCCGCACGTCGCCGAGGGCCAGACGGTGTTTCTCGCGCCTGGCACGTTCGGCGCCTACGTCGTCGGGGAGGCCCTCGGCGGCCGTTGCGCGGTCGCCGAGACCGGCACCCTGCCCTGGCTCACGCGCAAGCACGGGCCGGACACCGCCCGCATCACCGCGCGCGCGACGCGCCTGCCGACGGGCGTCTACCCCGCGCGGCGCCGCGCGGAGGCGTTCGAGGTCCTGCGGCGTGCTTTTCCCGCCGTCGAGCCGATCGAGGACGCGCTCTCGGCAGCGTTGATGAACGCCGGCCCGGTGATCCACCCGCCGCTCATCTTCATGAACGCGGGGCCGCTCGAGCACTTCGAGCGCTGGGACATCCACAAGGAGGGCACGCAGCCCGCGATCCGGCGCGTGGCCGACGCGCTGGACGCCGAGCGCATCGCGGCGCGCGAGGCGCTCGGCTACGCGGCGCCGCACTTCCCGCTCGCCGACCACTACGGCGCGGACGGCGAGGAATGGATGTACGGGCGCCGCGTGCACGCGAAGCTCGCCGACTCGGGCGACTGGAAGGAGCGCATCGTCCTCGCCGAACACCGCTACCTGCGCGAGGACGTCGAGATGGGGCTCGCGTTCCTCGTCTCGGTCTGCGAATGGGCGGGCGTGCCCTGCCAGGTGGCGCGCGGCCTGCTCGCGCTGGGCTCGGCCGTGCTCGGCCGCGACCTGCGCGCGGGCGAGCGCACGCTCGAGGCGCTCGGCCTCGCCGGCCGCTCGCACGAATCGATGCGCGCGCTGTTGCGGGACGGGCACTGATGCGCATCGTCGCGCTCGGCGCGGGACGCATGGGGCGCGGCATCGGCCAGGTCTTCGCCTACGCGGGCTATCGCGTCGACGTGATCGACTTCAAGCCGCGACCGGCCGCCGAGAGCGCGCGCCTGCGCGAGGCGGCGTACGCCGAGATCGGCGCCAACCTCGCGCTGCTGCGCGATTTCGGCGTGCTCGACGAATCGCAGCGCCAGGCGACCCTTGGCCGCGTGGTGGTACTCCCGTCGGAGGCGGCCGCCGAAGTCCTGGCGGGCGCCGACGTCGTCTTCGAGGGCGTCACCGAGACGCTCGAGGCGAAGCGCGACGCGCTCGCGCGGGCCTGCGTGCACCTGCGGCCGGACGCGATCGTCGCCTCCACCACGTCCTCGCTCGACGCGAACGCGCTCGCGGGGTTCGTCGCGCGCCCCGAGCGTTTCCTGAACGCGCACTTCCTCAACCCGGCCTACCTGATCCCGCTGGTCGAGGTGAGCCCGGCGAAGACGACCGCGCCGGCAACCTTCGATGCCATGAAGGCGCTGCTCGAGTCGGCGGGCAAGGTCGTGGTGCGCTGCGCGCCTTCGCCCGGCTTCATCGTGCCGCGCCTGCAGGCAGCTGCCATGAACGAGGCGGCGCGCCTCGTGGAGGAGGGCGTCGCCACGCCCGAGGACATCGACCGCGCGGTGCGCGCCGGGTTCGGCCCGCGCTACGCGGCGATGGGCATGTGCGAGTTCATCGACTACGGCGGGCTCGACATTCTTTTCTACGCGTCTTCGGCGATGGCGCGCTCGCTCGCCGCGCCGCGCTACGAGCCGCCCGGCATCGTGCGGACGATGATGCAGGACGGGCGCCGCGGCGCGCGCGAAGGCGAGGGTTTCTACGACTGGCGCGGGCGCGACATGGCCGAGTACCAGCGCGCACTCATCGGCCGCTTCGTCGCGCTGTTCGCGCACCTGCGGCTCTTGCCGCCGCCGGGGTCAGCCGATAGACTCGGCCGCACGGATTCCTGAGGAGGAGATCAACGTGAAGACCCGCATGCTCGTCGCGGCCTGTGCCGCCGCCGTCCTGCCGCTCGCTGCGCAGGCGGCCGAAGTGAAGCTGAAGGCGGCCTCGTTCCTGCCCGTGCGCTCGATCGTGGCCAAGCAGTTCGTGCGCTTCGTCGACGAGACCAACCAGCAGTGCGCGGGCAAGGTGAACATCAGCGTCGTCGGCCCGGAGGCGGTGCCCTCGCTCGAGCAGTGGAACGCGCTCAAGAACGGCGTCATCGACATGCACTACGGCCCGCCCAACTACTTCCGCGGCGCGGTGCCCGCCGGCGACGTGATCAGCGTGGCGCGCAACGAGTCCGCCGAGCAGCGCGCGAACGGCGCCTGGGCGATGATCAACGAGCAGTACAACCACAAGCTCAACGCCTGGTACCTGACGCACCTGTTCAACGGCGTGCGCTTCCACCTGTACACGACCAAGCCCGCCAAGGACGGCAAGTTCGACGGCATGCGCCTGCGCTCGGTGCCGATCTACGACGCGTTCTTCCGCTCGCTCGGCGCGCAGCCGCTGCGCATGGCGCCGCCCGAGGTCTACACCGCGCTCGAGCGCGGAACGGTCGAGGGCTACGGCTGGCCGCTGTGGGGCGTCCACGACTTCGGCTGGGACAAGTACACGAAGTACCGCTACGACCCGGGCTTCATCAGCGCGGCGGTCGCGATCATCGTCAACCTGGACAAGTGGAAGGGGATGGAGGCCGACCAGCGCGACTGCCTGTCGCAGATGGCGATCCGCGTGGAGGGCGAGTGGCCGAAGTGGCGCGCCGAGGAGGACGCCCACCAGCTGGCGGCGCAGGAGAAGGCCGGCATCCAGGCGGTCGACCTCGGCCCGGATTTCGCGCTGCGCGCCGAGGAGATCTACTGGCAGGACCTCGCCAAGGGCGACCCGGAGTTCGTGAAGAAGATCCGGCCGCTCCTGAGCGGCAAGTAGCCTGGGCGCCGAGCGCCGGGCGGCGCTCGACCGGCTGGTCGACGCGCTCGCGGTCGTCGCCGGGGCGATGCTCTGCGTCCTCGCGGCGCTGATCTGTTTCGATGTCGCCGCGCGCACGCTGAAGCTGTTCCCGACGCCCTGGACCTTCGATCTTTCCCAGCACCTGCTGTGCGCCATCACGTTCCTCGGCGCGCCGTGGGTCCTGCGTGAGAACGGCCACATCGCGATCGAGCTCGTGCTCGAGCGGCTGGCGCCGGGCGTGCGGGCCGCGGTGCAGCGCGCGGTCGACGTGCTCGGCACCGTGGTGTGCGCGCTGCTGCTCTACTACGCCTGCCGCGTGCTGTGGCGCGCCTATGTCTCGGGCAACCTCGTGTACGAGAGCTTCGTCTTTCCGGAGTGGGTCCTGTACACGCTCGCGCCGCCGGTGTTCCTGCTGCTGCTGCTGCTCTACCTGCGCCGGCTGCGCCCGGGCGTCTTCTGATGTCTTGGGCAGAGATCCTGCTGGTGCTGCTCGGCACGCTGGTGCTGTTCATGGCGCTCGGCTTGCCCGTGGTGTTCGCGTTCTTCGCGACCAACCTGATCGGGGCCTGGCTCTTCATGGGGGGCGAGGCGGGGTTGATGCAGCTCGTGCGCAATGCGGTCGACTCGGTCACCAGCTTCGCGCTGCTGCCGATCCCGCTGTTCATCCTGATGGGCGAGATCATGTTCTACACCGGCGTCGCCGAGCGCGCGATCGACGCGGTCGACAAGCTGATTGCGCGCGTGCCGGGGCGCCTGTCGCTGGTCGCGATCGTCGGCGGCACGATCTTCGCCTCGCTCTCGGGCTCGAGCATCGCCAACACGGCGATGCTGGGATCGACGCTGCTGCCGGAGATGTTCCGGCGCGGCTACAAGCCCTCGATCGCCATCGGCCCGATCGTCGCCGTCGGCGGCATTGCGATCCTGATCCCGCCCTCGGCGCTCGCGGTGCTGCTCGGCTCGGTGGCGCAGATCCCGATCGGGGAGCTGCTGATCGCCTCGATCATCCCGGCGCTGATCATGTCGGCGCTGTTCTTCGGCTACGTGATCCTGCGCTGCCGGCTCGACCCGTCGCTCGCGCCGGCCTACGACGTGCAGGCGCTCTCCTGGCGCGAGCGGCTGATGCCGTTCGTGAAGTACGTGCTGCCGCTCTCGGCGATCTTCGTCGTCGTGGTCGGTTCGATCATCGGCGGCGTCGCCACGCCGACGGAGTCCGCGGCGCTCGGCGCGGCGGCCTCGCTCGGCGCCGCGGCCGCCTATCGGCGGCTGACCTGGGCGAACTTCGTGGTCTCGGTGCGCCAGACGCTGCGCTTCACGGTGATGACGCTGTTCATCATCTGCGGCTCGATCACGTTCTCGCAACTGATGGCGTTCTCGCAGGCCTCGAACGGCCTGTCGGCGGCGGTGCTGGGCGCGGGGCTTGCGCCGCTCGGGCTGCTGATCGGCATGCTGCTGATCCTGCTGTTCCTCGGCTGCTTCATGGACCAGGTGAGCATGATGATGATCACGGTGCCGCTGTTCATGCCGATCGTGCAAAAGGCGGGATTCGATCCGGTGTGGTTCGGCGTGCTGATGCTGATGTGCCTCGAGATCGGCCTCGCCACGCCGCCGTTCGGGCTGCTGCTCTTCGTCGCCAAGGGCGCGTCGCCGGAAACCTCGATGGGCGAAATCGTGCGCTCGGTCGCCCCGTTCATCGGCATTGCGCTCGCGGTCGTGGTGTTGTTGATCGCGGCGCCTGAGCTTACGCTCTGGCTGCCGAGGCTGATGACGCCCCAATGAGCACGCCGCCGTTCAAGGCCGACCACATCGGCAGCCTGCTGCGGCCGCGCGCATTGCGCGACGCGTTCCGCCAGCATGCCGAGAAGAAGATCTCCGACGCGGACTTCCGCGCCGCACAAGACGCCGCCATCCGGGACGTGCTGAAGCTCCAGGCGGACTGCGGCCTGCAGGTTGTGACCGACGGCGAATTCCGCCGCTTCTCCTACTGGGAGAAGTTCGTGCGCCTGACCGAGGGGCTCACCGTGAAGGACGCCGTGTTCACCTTCCACGACGACCACGGGCACGAGTCGGCGTTCACGGCGCCCTATGCGACCGCCAAGGTTCGGCGCGGGCCGCCGATCACGCTCGACGAATTCGGCTTCGTGAAGGGGCTGACGAAGGCGACGCCGAAGATCACGATGCCTTCGCCTTCGACCCTGCACTTCTACCGCTTCAACGACTACGGTGAAAAAGCTTTGTATCGCGACCCGGCCGAGTTCTTCGCCGACCTCGGCAAGGTCTACCAGGCGGAGATCGCCGATCTCGCCGCGGCCGGGTGCCGCTACGTGCAGCTGGACGAAGTCGCGATCGCGATCCTGTGCGACCCCGCCGCGCGCGAGAAGGTGAAGGCCGCGGGCGAGGACCCGGACCGTCTGGTCGACCTCTACATCGAGGCGATCAACCAGGCCGTAAAGGGTCGCCCCGCCGACATGGCGGTGGGCGTGCACATGTGCCGCGGGAACTACAAGGGGATGTATCTTTCGGAGGGCGGCTACGATTCGATCGCCGAGCGCTTTTTCAACCGCGTGCGCGTCACGCACTTCCTGCTCGAGTTCGACACGCCACGCGCCGGCAGCTTCGAGCCGCTGCGGCACCTGCCGAAGGACAAGGGCGTGGTGCTGGGGCTCGTCAGTTCGAAGACGCCGCAGCTCGAAAGCCTGGAACTCCTCAAGCGCCGCGCCGAGGAGGCCGCGAAGCACGTCGACCCGGCGCGCCTCGGCATCAGCCCGCAGTGCGGGTTCGCGAGCACGATGGGCGGCAACCCGGTGACCGAGGCCGACGAGCGGGCGAAGCTGCGGCTATGCGTCGAAGCCGCGCGGACGATCTGGGGCTGATCAGCCGGCGCTGATCACGTCGGCACCGGGCGTCGTCGCGTGCAGCTTCTCGACCAGCGCCGCGCGGTG
>JBOIFE010000316.1:0-2589 GCA_050741015.1 Burkholderiales bacterium
CTCATCGCCTGGATCCTTTCTTCGCCGCCTTCTTCATCGGCACCGGCGTCATCCAGTGCTTGTACCTGCGGTCCTTGCCGGTGACCACGTCGAAGAAGGCCTTCTGCAGCCGCTTGGTGATCGGTCCCGCCTTGCCGGCGCCGATGACGCGGCCATCCAGTTCGCGGATCGGCGTCACTTCGGCGGCGGTGCCGGTGAAGAAGCACTCGTCGGCGATGTAGATGTCGTCGCGCGTCAGGCGCTTGGCGCGCACCGGATAGCCGAGGCCCGCGGCGAGCTCGATCACCGAGCCGCGCGTGATGCCGGTGAGGGCCGAGGTCAGCTCGGGCTCCCAGATCACGCCGTCCTTGATGACGAAGATGTTCTCCCCGGCGCCCTCGGCGACGAAGCCGTCGACGTCGAGCAGCAGGCCCTCGTCATAACCGTGCATGGTGGCCTCCAGCGTTGCCAGCACCGAATTGGGATAGGTGCCCGACATCTTGGCGCGCGCCATGGTGACGTTGACGTGGTGGCGCGCATAGGACGAGGTCTTGACGCGGATGCCTTTGACCAGCGCCTCGGGCCCGAGGTAGGCGCCCCAGGGCCAGGCGGCGATCGCGACGTGCACGCGCGCGCCCACCGGAGACACGCCCATCTTCTCGGAACCGTAGAAGGCGATCGGCCGGATGTAGCAGGCGTCGTGGCCGTTGGCGCGCACCACCTCGACCTGCGCCTTCATCAGCTGCTCGCGCGTGTACGGGATCTTCATCAGGTAGATGTGCGCCGAGTTGATCAGGCGCTGGGTATGCTCCTGCAACCGGTAGATGGCCGTGCCGCGCACCGTCTGGTAGGCCCGAACGCCTTCGAACACCGCCAGTCCATAATGCAGCGAATGCGTCAGGACGTGGGTGGTCGCCGAGCGCCACGGGACGAGCTTGCCGTCATACCAGATCCAGCCGTCGCGGTCGGCCATCGAGAGCGGCGTCTTCGCCGCCGGCTTTGCTTTCGCCATGAAGCAGGGTCTCCTTGTCTCCTTGGGTGACCCGGCATTGTAAACTTCGTCGCGCAGGATACGCCATACTATTAACATGACTGTTAATCCTGAGGACCGGGTATTTGCCGCCCTGGCCTCGCTGCCGCGGCGGCAGGTCATCGCGTTCCTCGCGCAGACGGCGCTCTCGACCACGGACCTGGCGGGACGCTTCGGCATGAGCGCGCCGGCGGTGTCGCGGCACCTCGCCGTGTTGCAGCGCGCGGGGTTGGTGGCGGCGGAGCGCCAGGGACAGCGCGTGATGTACCGGCTGCGGCGCGACGCGCTGCTCGATGCGCTGGCGCTGCTCGCATCCGCGGTGGACGGTCCACTGCGCCGAGCGCCGCGCGAGGCGATCTAGTGGCCGCGCGGCGCCTTGCCCTGCTCGCACTGCCGCTCGCGGTCCTCGGCGGCTGCGCCACCGCGCCGGGGGGGGGCACGCTGCTCGCCTCGACCCCGATCGTGCACAGGCTCGATCGCGAGACGGCCGACGTCGTCGAGGTCGCACGCTTCTCGCGCCTGCAGGCGGGCGCGGACCTGCCCGAGGGCTGGATGCCCTGGGGTATGGGCGCCGGCCGGCAGCCCACGCGCTATCGCATTGGCCGCGTCGGGGACGACGTGGCGCTCGAGGCCAACGCCGACCGCGCGGGCACGGGACTGAACCGGGATATCCGCGTCGACCCGCACCGGCAGTCGATCCTCGAGTGGCGCTGGCGCGTGGACAGCCTCACGCCGGACGCCGATATGCACTACGCGCGCCAGGACGATTCCGCCGCGCGCCTCGTGGTCGCGTTCCATGGCGATCCGGCGAAGCTCGACTTCGACGATCGCGCCAAACTGCGGATCGCAAAGGCGCTGATCGGCGAGGCGCTTCCGTACGCGATCCTGATGTACGTCTGGGCCAACGACGTGCCGGTCGGCACGGTGATACCGAGCCCGCATTTCAGCCGCATCAAGCTGATCGTCGTCGAAAGCGGCCCGGCGCATCTCGGCCAGTGGGTCGGCTACCGGCGCAACGTGCTGGAGGACTACCGGCGCGCGTTCGGCGAGGATCCCGGCGACATCGTCTCGGTCGGCGTGCTCACCGACTCGGACAGCCCGGGGCACGTCGCGCACGACTACTACGGCGACATCTCGCTCAGTCTGAGTACGAGTACGCGCTAGCCGAGGACGGCCGTCCACAGCGCGCGCACGGCGCGAGCGTGGTCCTCGATCTGCGCAGGCGGAACGCGCGCATAGGCCGCGCCGTTCAGCCGCAGGCCATGCTGCAGCCTGCGGTACTCGCGGTAGGCCGCCTGCGCCCTTTCCGCGAGCGCAGGGCCAAGCAGCCCGTGGCGCGCCGCGATGCCCAGCAACGCGATGTTGCCCAGGTTTTCCGCCAGGTTGCGCCAGCGATGTGCGTGCGCGAGCACGAGGAACTGCACCGCGAACTCGACGTCGATCATGCCGCCGGGATCGTGCTTGACGTCGAACAGGCCCGTGCCATTGGGGTGCGCCGCGTGCATGCGCTCGCGCATCTGCCGCACCTCGCGCGCAAGCGCCGCCGGTTCGTGCGGGCTCGCGAGCATGCGAGCCCGCAC
>JBOIFE010000317.1:0-3575 GCA_050741015.1 Burkholderiales bacterium
CGCGCGAGCTGCGCCGCGCACTCGCGCACCTGCGCCACCGACCCCGGCGCCGATTGCAGCGTCTCCGACCACAGGGTCTGGATCGAGTCGATCACCACGACTTCGGCGCGCGCCGCGTCCAACGCGCCCAGGATGCGCTCGAGCTGGATCTCGGCGAGCAGGCCGACGCCGCCGGCCTCCAGCCCCAGGCGCCGCGCGCGCAGCGCCACCTGCTCGGCCGATTCCTCGCCCGAGACGTAGACCACCTTGCGCGTGCCGCCCAGCGCCGCAAGCGATTGCAGCAACAGCGTGGACTTGCCAATGCCCGGATCGCCGCCGATCAGCGCCACCTGGCCGACCACCAGCCCGCCGCCCAGCACGCGGTCCAGCTCGGGCAGCCCGCTCGACAGGCGCTCGGCCTCGCGTGCCGGGACGCGCGCCAGGGACACCGGGCTCGCGGCAGGCCCGGTGGCGCGCGCGCCGCGCTCGGCGGGCTGCTCGCTCAAGGTGCCCGCCTCCCCGCAGGACGGGCACAGGCCCATCCACTTGATTGCCGTCGCGCCGCACTCGGCGCAAACGAACACGGACTTCGGCTTGGCCACCTCAGGGCTCCTCGTGCACGGGCACGCGCGGCGCAAGCGCGCACAGCAGTTCATAGCTCACCGTGCCGGCGGCGGCCGCCACCTCGTCGGCCGGCAGGCCTTCGCCCCAGAGCGTCACCGGCGAGCCGATGTACGCCGCCTCCATGTCGGTGATGTCGACGCAGAGCATGTCCATCGACACGCGGCCGACCACGCGCGTGCGCCGGCCGTTCACCAGCACGGGAGTGCCGGTGGGCGCATGCCGCGGATAGCCGTCGGCGTAGCCGCAGGCGACCACGCCGATCGTCATCGGCGCCTTTGCCTCGAAGGTGAAGCCGTAGCCCACGCGCTCGCCGGGCGCGAGATTCTGCACCGCGATCAGCTCGGACGAGAGCGTCATCGCCGGTTGCAGGCCGATCTCGGCCGCGCTCCAGTCGGCAAACGGCGAGCAGCCGTAGAGCATGATCCCGGGCCGCACCCAGCCGTCGCGCGCCTCCTTGAACCGGAGCAGCGCGGCGGAATTCGCCACCGAGCGCGGCGCCTCGAACGCCCCCACGAGCTCGTTGAACCAGCGCAGCTGGTCGTGCACCCCGCTCTCGCCGTCGGCGTCGGCGAAGTGCGTCATCAGCGTGATTCCGCGCACCTTCGGCAGCACGCGCAGCGTGCTGTACACGAGCCGCAGGTCGTCGACGCCGAAGCCCAACCGGTTCATGCCGCTGTTCACCTTGAGGTACAGGTCGAGCTCGGCCGGAAAGTCCATGTGCTTCAACAGCTCGACCTGGTCCGGATTGTGGATCACCGGCGTCAGGCCGAACTTGAAGATCTGGTTGACGTCGAGCGGCCGGAAGAAACCCTCGAGCATGAGGATCGGCTTCGACACGCCCACGAGCCGCAGGCGCGCCGCGTCCTGGAAGTCGAGCAGCGCGAACCCGTCGGCCTCGTCGAGCGCCCGCGCCGCCCGCTCCAGGCCGTGGCCGTAGGCGTTCGCCTTCAGCACCGCCCAGATCTTCGCCTCGCCGGCCGACTCCCGAGCGAGCTTCAGGTTGTGGCGAAGGGCGGACGCCTTGATCGTCGCGCGGATCGGCCGGGGCATGGCGCTAGCATAGCCCACGGGCCGGGCCGTGCTATAAGTGCGCGGCCCGATGAGCCTCGGCTTCTACATCATCATGGCGGCGCAATTCTTCTCGTCGCTCGCCGACAACGCGCTGCTGGTGGCGGCGATCGCAATGCTGATGCAGAGCCATTCGCCGTTCTGGCTCACGCCCTACCTCAAATTCTTCTTCGTCGTGTCCTACGTCGTGCTCGCGCCGTACGTCGGCGCCATTGCCGACCGGCTGCCCAAGGGGCAGGTGATGTTCGGGTCCAACGCGATCAAGATCGCGGGCTGCCTCGCGATGCTGTTCGACGCGCCGCCGCTCGCCGCCTACGCGCTGGTCGGCCTGGGCGCGGCCGCCTACTCGCCGGCCAAGTACGGCATCCTGACCGAGTACCTGCCGCCGACCAAGCTCGTGGTCGCCAACGGCTGGATCGAGGGGCTCACGGTGACCTCGATCATCTTCGGCACCGTGCTCGGCGGCGTGCTGATCAACGCGCGAGTCGCCACCTACCTGTTGTCGTTCGACGTGCCCCACATCGACACCGGCATCGATACGCCGGGCGAGGCGGCGATCCTCGTCGTCAGCTTCGTCTACGCCGCCGCGGCGCTGTTCAACCTCTATGTGCCTCGCACCGGCGTCGCGCTCAAGCCGCTGCCGGGCGACCCGCGCGAGACCCTGCTCGACTTCTACCACTGCTGCCGACGCCTGTGGACCGACCGTCTCGGCCAGATCTCGCTCGCGGTCACGACGCTGTTCTGGGGCACGGCCGCGACGCTGCAGTTCATCGTCATCGAGTGGGCGCGGTCCGCCCTCGGCTTCGGCCTGTCGCGCGCAGCCATGCTGCAGGGCGTGGTGGCGGTGGGCATCGCGATCGGGGCGGTGCTCGCCTCGTGGCGCGTGTCGCTCGACCAGGCGACGCGCGTCATCCCGCTCGGCATCGCCATGGGCCTGGTGGTCATCGGCATGGTGTTCGTGACCGACGTGCATGTCGCGATCCCGCTCATGGTCGTGATCGGCGCCATGGCGGGCTTCTTCGTCGTGCCGATGAACGCGCTGCTGCAGCACCGCGGCCACAACATCATGGGCGCCGGGCGCTCGATCGCCGTGCAGAACTTCAACGAAAACCTGTCGATCCTGGTCATGATCGCGCTCTACTCGGCGCTGCTCGAAACGGGCCTGTCGATCCACGGCATCGTCGTCCTGTTCGGGCTGTTCGTCGCCGGCACCATGACGCTGGTGCTGCGCTGGTTCCAGCGCAATCGCCGCCTGCACCGCGACGAGATCGACGCGCTGCTGGAGATCGCGAAATCGGAGCAAGCCTGACCCTCAGCCCCTCTCGACCACCGCCTTCGCCAGCAGCAGGTCGGCCCACGCCTTCGCCTTGTCGGGGAGGTTTCGCAGCAGGTACGCGGGATGGTAAGTGACGACGAGCGGCACGCCCTGGTAGGCGTGCACCGTACCGCGCAGGCTGCCGATGGTAGCGTCCGTATTGAGCAGCGTCTGCGCCGCGAAGCGGCCCATGGCGACGATGAGCCTGGGGCGGATGAGCGCGATCTGCCGCCGCAGGTAGGGCGTGCAGTTCTCGATCTCGGCCGCCTCCGGATTGCGATTGCCCGGCGGCCGGCACTTGAGGACGTTGGCGATGTAGACGTTCTCGCCGCGCTTCAGGCCGAGCGCGGCGAGCATGCTGTCGAGCAGGCGCCCGGCCTGGCCGACGAAGGGCTCGCCCTTGCGGTCCTCTTCGGCGCCCGGCGCCTCGCCCACGAGCAACCAGTCGGCGGACTCGTCGCCGACGCCGAACACCGTCTGCGAGCAACTCTTGCGGATGGCGCAGAGCGTGCAATCGCGAACTGTCGACTTGAGCACCGGCCAGTCCGCCGCTTCGGTTCGCACTTCAATCGATCCCTCGGTCGCGGCT
>JBOIFE010000318.1:0-15861 GCA_050741015.1 Burkholderiales bacterium
TACGGCACCGAACGCCGGGTAGTTCGCACCCGGCCCATCGCGACTACCTGGCGGGCAGATGACGGAATCCTGCACCGTGCTCTGGCACAGACTCACACGCCGTCAGCCGGAATCGAAAAGACGGTCACCGGTTCCGCGAGGCCGCGCACGACAATATTCCCCAAAGCGATGAGTTTCGCGTTGGGCAACGCCTTCGCCGTGGTGGCGGAAAGAAGGAGCGAGGTGCCGTGTTCCTTGCAGAGCGCCTCGAGCCGGGCGGCCAGGTTCACCGCTTCGCCATGGACGGTGTAGCTCTGGCGGCCGCCGCCGCCGACATTGCCGGCGACCAGGGACCCGGTATTGATCCCGATGCGCACCCGGATGCGCTCCCGGGCAAACTCGCGCTCCGCGACGCACGCCAGGATCGCGCGGGCCGCCTCGAAGGCATTGCGCGCATGTCCCGCGTCCTCGACCGGCACGTTGAACGTCGCGAGCACGGCGTCGCCCTGGAACTGGGTGACGATGCCATTGTGCGCCCCGATGATCCGCGTCACCTCGTCGAAATAGGCGTTCAGGATCTCGACCGTGCGCGCGGCGCCCGCGCGCTGGGTCATCCCCGTGAACCCCGCGATGTCCGCGAAGAGCACGGTCGCCTCGCGCTCGACCGGGGCGAGCGCCCCGCGCCCCGCGACCATGGCGTTCACGATCGTTTGCGGCACGAAGCGCCCGAAGATGCCGGAGAGGGTGGCGCGGTCGCGTTCGGCTTCCAGCTGCCTCTTGAGCGTGGTGCGCGCCCGCCACATCACCACTGCGATCAGGGACGCGACGATCACGAGCGAGACCGCCTCCTGGATCCGGCTGCTGAGCCCGGCGAAGTTGGGGTCGAGCACGACCGCCATGACCTGCTCTGGCGTCGGATTTGGTGCAATCGTGCCCCAGTTGACGACTCCCTCTACGTTGCTTGCCGAATGGAGGAATGCGGCGAGCCAGCCGAGCGCCCCGGCGATCCCGGTCCATAGCACCAGGCGCGGAGAGAAGCTGAAGGCCGCGACGCCAAGAATGATGAAGTAGTAAGGGAATACGGCCGCGCGGAACATCATGAGCGGGGGCAGACTGGCGGCGCTTTCGTAAAGGGGCTGGGTCGCCACGAGCGCCGAGACGATGGCGATGTCCACCGTGATGAAGAAGTATTTCACCCAGGGCCTGTCGAAGCGCGTCGCGATCAGCCGGTAGTGGACCAGGCCAAGGGCGGCGAAGACCGATACGAGGAGCAGGAAATCGAGCGCGCGGGATAGGTCTTTCGCGCGCGAGGCGACCAGCCAGAGCCCCAGCAGCACGAGGGCGGCGGTGCGGCCGATGATGGCGAGCTTCAGGCCTGCCTGCTCCGCGCGCAGGAGCGTCTCCCCCGCATCGAGTGCCGTGCTATTCAAGCGGCAACTATACGGGCTCGCCGGGTCACGCCACGTTGAAGGGTAGCTGGCGCGGCGGCTTGCCGGTCAGCCGCGCGACGGCGTTGGCGAACGCCGGCGCGAGCGGCGGCAGGCCGGGCTCGCCCATGCCGGTGGGCGCCTCGGCGCTGGGCACGACGTGGACGTCGAACGCCGGCATGTCGGTAATGCGCGCCACGGTGAAGTCGCCGAAGTTGCTCTGTTCGACCACGCCGTCCTTGAGCGTGATGGCGCTACCCGGGAGGCACATCGACAGCCCCATGACCGCGGCACCCTGCACCTGCGCTTCCACGCTGCGCGGATTTACCGCGAGATTGCAATGGACGCCGGCGGTCACGCGATGCAGCGCCGGCTGGCCGCCCAGAACCGAAGCCTCCACCACATAGGCCACCACCGAGTCGAATGACTCGTGAACGGCCACGCCCCAGGCGCGGCCGGCCGGCAGAGGCTTCTTGCCATATCCGCTTTTGTCCACCGCCAGTTGCAGCGCGGCGCGGTGGCGCGGGTGCTTGTCGCCGAACAGCCGCATACGGTAGGCCACCGGGTCCTGCTTGGTAGCGCGGGCGATCTCGTCGAGCAAAGTCTCCATCACGTACGCGGTGTGGGTCGAACCCACGCTGCGCCACCACAGCACCGGCACATTGTGCTTGGGGTGATGCACCGTCAGGCGCATCGGCACCGGATAGGGATCGCGCATGCCTTCCGTTGCCGTGGCGTCGATGCCGTTCTTCACCTGGAACTGCTCGAACACGGAACCCGCCGTAATGGACTGGCCGACGATGACGTGGTCCCAGGCCAGTACATTGCCGCGCTCATCGAAGCCGATGCTGGCGCGGTGCAGATGCATGGGGCGGTAATAGCCGCCACGCATGTCGTCTTCGCGGCTCCAGAGCGTGCGCACCGGCGCGTTCAGGCCGGCGGCGCGGGCGGCCTTGGCGATCTCGCAGGCCTCGACCACGAAGTCGCTGCCGCTCGCAAACCGCCGGCCAAAGCCGCCGCCCGCCATCTGCACGTGCACCTTCACCTGCTCTGGCTTGATGCCCAGCGCGCGCGCGGCAGCGCCGGCATCCAGACCGGGGCACTGCGAACCGGTCCAAAGGTCGGCGTGCCCCTCGGTGAGTGCGACGGTGCAGTTCAGCGGCTCCATGGCCGCGTGGGCCAGGTAGGGAAACACGAACTCGGCTTCCAGTTTCCGGGGTGCCTTGGCCAGCGGGGCCATGTCGGCTTCGAAGTGGCGCGGGCCAGCGCGACCGGCCAGTTCGCGGTACTCGGTCAGTTGTCGCGTGCTGTCCACCTTCTCCACGGCGGACGTGTTCCACTGCAGCTTCAGGGCGTCGCGCCCCAGCTTGGCCGGCCAATAGCCGTCGGCGACCACGGCAACGCCCTCGGCGCCGCGGTCGAGCGGCACACGCAGCACGGCCTTCACGCCCCTGACGGCGCGCGCGGCGCTGTCATCCATCGAGGACAGGCGTGCGCCGAACACCGGCGGACGTGCCACCACGGCCGTCAGCTGTCCCGGACGGCGGACATCGATACCGAAGTCCTGGCGTCCGCTGCTCTTGGCGCGCGAATCGAGGCGCAGGGTGGGTCGGCCAATAATGCGGAAGTCCTTGGGATCCTTTAGCGTGACCTTTTCGGGTACCGGCAGGGCCATGGCGGCCTCGGCCAATTCGCCGTAACCCGCCTTGCGACCATCCGAGCCCAGCACCGTGCCGGCCTGCGTGCGCAGCGTGGCCACGTCCACGTTCCAGCGCGCCGCAGCGGCAGCGAGCAGCATGGCCCTGGCGCGCGCGCCGAGCTCGCGATACTGCGTGAAGCTGTTTTTGACCGAATTGGAGCCGCCGGTGATGTGAATGCCGAAGAGCGGATCGACGTAGGCGACATCGCTCGAGCCGTGCCGGCTGCGCACTAGGCTCCAGTCTGCGTCGAGCTCCTCGGCCAGGATCATCGGCAACGCAGTCTGCACGCCTTGGCCGAACTCCAGCCGATTGACGATCACTGTGACTTCGCCGTTCGGGGCGATCTGCACGAAGGCCGATGGCTGTTGCGTCGGCTTGAGGGCGCTGGCTGCCTGGCCCGCGGCCTGCGCCGCGGCTAGATGCGGGAAGGCGCCCAGCGCCAGTCCTCCGACGCCGGCCAGCTTCAGGAAACTGCGGCGCGACGGCGACGCGGGTTCACCGGATTCGCTCCGGGTCAGCATGCGCTGCAGGACGCGCGGCATTTCGCTGTAGTCGAAGTTGGGCAACATGGCTGCTCCTTCAGGCGAGGGCTTTGGCGGCATCGGCCACCGCGGTGCGGATGCGGGCGTAGGTGCCGCAGCGACAGATGTTTCCGGCCATGGCCGAGTCAATCTGGGCGGCGGTGGGTTGCTTGCCGCGCGGCAGCCATTTGAGGAAGGCGGTGGCGCTCATGATCTGGCCGCTCTGGCAGTAGCCGCACTGCGCTACGTCGTGCCTGACCCATGCTTCGTGGACGGCCGTACCGATACGGTCGCCGCCACCGGTGGCGGCCTCGATGGTGGTGATCGTCTTGCCTTCGGCCGCCGATATGGGCGTGACGCAGGAGCGAATGGCTTGACCGTCCAGATGCACGGTGCAGGCGCCGCACAGCGCAGCGCCGCAACCGAACTTGGTGCCGGTCATGCCAAGCGAGTCGCGCAGCGCCCAAAGGATGGGGGTGGCGGGATCGGCGTCGATCGCATGCTGCCGGCCGTTGACGTTGAGCGTGCTCATTGCTGGTCTCCTGATTGGAAAATGCAGGTGTGTGTTCAGCCGTCGATGACGGCCATGCTCGCCTCGTTGTGGCGCTCGCCGGCGGCCGGCGTGAGGTTGTTCAGCCGTTCGATTTGCTCGGCGCTCAGCTCGATGCCGTCGGCGGCAGTGTTTTCCTCGACGCGTGCAACCCGCTTGGTGCCAGGGATCGGTGCGACGTCGTCGCCCTGCGCCAGCAGCCAGGCCAGGGCGATCTGTGCCCGCGTTGCTCCCACCTCGGCGGCAACGGCCGTAACTTCGTGGACGATGCGCAGGTTGCGCCGGAAGTTCTCGCCGGTGAACCGCGGGTTGGTCTTGCGCCAATCGTTGTCGGCGAGCTCATCGGGCGAGTGGATCTCGCCGGTGAGGAAGCCATGGCCGAGCGGCGAGTAAGGAACGAATCCGATACCCAGCTCGCGCAGCAGCGGCAGGAGTTGGGCCTCCGGGTCACGCGACCAGAGGGAGTACTCCGTCTGCAGCGCCGTGATCGGGTGCACGGCGTGGGCACGGCGGATCGTGGCGGGGCCGGCCTCGGATAGGCCAATGTGGCGGACCTTGCCCTCGGCAACCAGCTTGGCCAGCGCACCGACGGTCTCCTCGATCGGGATCTTCGGGTCGACCCGGTGCTGGTAGTACAGATCGATGTGGTCGACGCCGAGCCTATTCAGGGAGCCCTCGACCGCGGCGCGAATGTTCGCCGGGCTGCTGTCGAGGACGCCGGGACCGCCACCGGAGTGCGAGACCAGGCCGAATTTCGTCGCCAGCACCACCTGGTCACGACGGCCTTTGATGGCCCGGCCGACCAGTTCTTCGTTGGTGTAGGGGCCGTAGATCTCGGCGGTGTCGAGGTGGGTGACCCCCAGATCCATCGCGCGTTGGATGGCGCGAATCGACTCGGCGTCGCTGCCTGCCCCGATGTTGTAGTAGCCGGACATCGACATGGCGCCGAGCCCTATGCGGGAAACCTTGAGACTTCCGATCGAGATGTGTTGCATGGTTGTGCGGCTCCTTTCCTTTGCGTAATGCGCGCACGTTACGGGGAGCCATAAGAAAGAAAAAGCACCTAACGATGCACGCCTTATGAAGGTAAGCTTCAAAGTGTGAAGCTCAGGCAACTCGACGGATTGATGGCCTTCTGCAAGGTGGCGGAGCACCGCGGATTCACCGCGGCTGCCGCGGAACTGGAGGTGTCACCATCCGCCCTCAGTCAGGCCATCCGGCAACTGGAAGCCCGACTGAGAGTCCGGCTGTTCAATCGAACGACGCGAAGCGTGAGCCTGACAGAAGCCGGCGAGGCCTACCTCGCGCGGGTCGGTCCAGCCCTGGGTCAGGTGATCGAGGCGGGGGAGGAACTGAACGTCCTCCAGGGACGGCCCGCCGGCACATTGCGCCTCAATGCAGCCAGGATTTCCACCGCACTGGTCCTGCAACCCATGTTGGCCGGCTTCCTCCGGGAACATCCGCATGTTCAAATCGAGCTGACCAACGACGAGGGCTTCGTCGATATCGTCGAGAAAGGTTTCGACGCCGGGGTCCGCATAGGCGAGAGCGTCCAACGGGACATGGTGGCCGTCCCCCTTGGCGGTCCGCTCACGGTGGCGGTGGTCGCTTCCCCGGAGTACCTGCGTCGGGTTCCTGCTCCACGGCACCCGGATGAACTAGTGCGTCACAACTGCGTGCGCTTGCGATTTGGCGGAACAGGCATGATCTTCAAATGGGAGTTCCAGGTGGATGGCCGACTCGCGGAGTACGAAATCAAGGGCAACCTGACCATCAGCGACACGCTGTTCAGCCTGGACGCCGCACTCGAGGGTGTCGGATTGGCCTACACCTTCGAGGAACTGGCACTGCCCCATATCCGAGCCAAGCGGCTGAAGCGGGTGTTGGCTACGTTTTCGCCGACGTATCCAGGCTTTTACCTGTACTACCCAAGCAGGCGCAATCAGCCGTCAAAATTGAAGGCGCTGATTGAGTACGTCAGTCGTCGGGCACCTTGAGTGCGACGCCCCTACTCGTATCGAGGGCTGCTCGGTCGCCAGCGAGGCCCATGGACAGCTCGAGCCGGATACCCGCGGATGCCGCATAACAACGCGCTGCAGGGGGACGCGCGGAACAGCAGCCTCGTGCTTTTCAAGCGTGGTCTGCGCGCCCCTGAGCGCGGACGTTAAAGTGCACTATCGGTCGCGCACAGGTCTGGCTATAATATAGCCAGAATGCGGTTTGAGATCGCCCTGGCACCGGAGGCCGTCGAAGACCTTCGTAGTTTGAAGGCAATCGAGCGGTCTGCGACAAAGGAGGCCCTCGAAACGCATTTGAGGCACGAACCAACGAAGACAGGCAAGAGCCGCATTAAGCGCTTGCGAGGCATGGCGCGGCCGCAGTACCGGCTTCGGGTCGAGGAGGTTCGTGTGTACTACGATGTTTCGGGTTCGACAGTGGAAGTTCTGGCGATCGTGCCCAAATCGGAGGCCGAGTCATGGCTAGCGCGGTTCGGAAGTCCAAAGTGAAGGAAGTTCCTCTTTCCGAAGTCAAAGACGATTTGTCCCGCTTTCTCCGGGAGGCCGAGACACAAGACGTCGTAATCACGCGGCACGGAAAGCCTGCTGGCGTCCTTATCGGCTTTAAGACGGAAGACGACTGGTTCGACTACCGACTCGAAAATGATCCTCGATTCTTGCAGCGCGTTGCGGAAGCTCGGGAAAGCATTCGGGCGGGCCGTGGCGTCAAGCTCGAGGATGTTAAGTAACGGTGCGCTCTGACAGCACGCCGCACCCGGCCGCGCGAGCGAGCACCGTGCTTTGTCAATCGCCATCGGCGCGCGCCAGTGGGCGTGAACGTCAGGCCGCACGCTCCAAAGCGGAGGCCGGGTAGATCTGCACGGAGCCGCGTTCGCTGTCGCTCTCTACCGCATAGCCCTCCGGTGTCAGTTCAGTCGAGTACCACCCGACAATGCGGCCGTGCCACTGACTCCCGCGCACCTTGCGCACGGTGTCACCTATCCCGAACGTCCTGTGCGTGTCGGGCCACGCCTGGCGCAATCCCTCGTCCAGGTTAAGCGCGGGCGGCCCTGCTTCTTTGGTCATGGTGGCTCCTGCGCCGGGGTCACCGGCTCATGTCAATCGTCAAGCCGCGCGACATTGCGCTTCTGCCAAACTCTAGCATCTACGTTTATTTTTCGGCCTTCCCGCCGCCGCTCCAACGTCAGGCCTCAGAGTGGTCACCATGCCAAGCGAACCAATGCTCGTAGCGTCAGTTTCACTACCGGCGCAGTCCGCCGTGACTGATCTCTACAAGTCGCTGAATTTCGCTGACGCATTCGCGATCCAGCTTCCTTCGAGCGCGTCCTCTGATCCAGATTTGCTGGCTCGGCACATCCTTGGGAACCAACCATCCTGGATTGGCTACCTCACGAAGATCCGAGACGCAATCGTTGTGTTCTTTGGTCTGAAGACCGCCAGGCATCTGGCAACCCTCTCCAGCGACGCGAAGACCAAACGCATTGGCATCTTCAAGGTCTACAGCACGAGCAACACCGAGATCGTCCTGGGAGAGGATGACAAGCACCTCGATTTCAGGGTTTCCGTCCTCTGTTCCGGGAAAACAACCTCGAAAATCGGGCGTCAGTTGACTTTCTCAACCGTTGTCCACTGCCATAACTTGCTCGGACGAGCGTACCTATGGGTCATCCCCCCTTTGCATCGCCTGGTGGTGAAGGCCAGCCTTCGTCGCGCAGCACATGTCGGTTGGCCTGAGGCCTGACCGCACGAGGTTCTGCCTTCACGCGATCACATTGAATGAACCCTGTCTTCCAGAGGTGCCTATGAGCAAGGCTGTTGAAAACCTGCAATCGGCCCAACGACGGGCGATGGCAGGCCGCCCCAAGGTCGGCGGTTTTCCGTATCTCGCCGAGACGCTTCGCAACGCGGGTGTAACGCGCAACCTCGGGTCGCTGCCCTCCTGCCAAAGCCTGTACTTGACGGAGCAAGGACCGGTCGTGATGCAGGGGACGCCTCTTATCACAGGTATTGCCGATGTGCCGCAGCTCGATCACGACGCGCTGATCACCGCGCTGCGGACGGACCAAGCCGGTCAAAGCACTTTTCCGGAGTTCTTGATGGCGACCTGGAAGGCCGGCGTCGTAAGCTACGACGTGGATTTCATCGCAAGAACCGTCAGCTACTACGGATCGAGCGGGGAGCGTTACGTCGAGTCGTATCCTGCCGCCAAGCCATAGGTCAGAGTCGCTAGAGGAGACTCATGAGCAAAGTATTCGTCAACATCGGACTCAGCCTCGATGGCTACATGGCGCCGGACGGAATGACCATGGACCGGCCTGACTACAAGAACTGGGGAGCCAAATGGGGTGCGATGATGGCCTGGATCATCAATCAACAGTACTTCCGCGAGAACCTCAAGCTCGGACCCGGGGGAGAGACCGGCCCGGTCAATGACCTGCTTCGCAGCACCACGGAGCGCATCGGCGCTAACATCATGGGCAAGCGAATGTTCGACCAGGGCGAGAGCGCCTGGCCGGAGGAAGCTCCGTTTCACACACCGGTCTACGTTCTTACCAACAAGAAACGCGAACCCTGGGTGCGCCCCGGTGGGACGACTTTCCACTTCATCAATGACGGGCCGGAGCATGCCCTGGAGCTGGCTCGGAAATCCGCAGGCAGTCGTGATGTTCGTATCGCGGGTGGAGCGGACGTGATCCAGCAGTACCTGAACCTGGGTGTCGTCGACGAGCTGGAAATCGCCCTGGCACCCGTGCTCTTCGGCGGTGGCCGACGTCTGTTCGAGAACCTGCGCGAGCCCGGGCCGCAGTTTCGAATTGACAGGGTTCTCGAGGGTCCGGCGGCCACGCACTTGCGCTATGTGCGACAGTGAGGGCGCCCCAAAATTTCTCCCGGAACCCATGGCCCTCGTCCTGATTCCGTTGCCAAGCCGTGACTTCGATCCAACCGAAGCTGCCCTACCGTGGGCCGAGCTCAGGCGGCGCGGGCACCATGTGCGCTTTGCGACACCGCGCGGCCAGGCGGCTGCAGCTGATCCGAGAATGGTCGAGGGGACAGGCCTTGGGCTCTGGAAGCCGCTGCTGCGGGCCAACTCGGATGGGCGCGCAGCGTATGCGTCGATGATCGAGGATCCGGAGTTCAAGCAACCCTGGAGCTACGAGCGTGCCGTGGAACAGCCGATCGACGGTCTCGTGCTGCCCGGCGGGCACGCTCCCGGGATGCGGGAGTACCTGGAGTCGGCGGCGGTCCAATCCATTGCAGCTGCCGCGTTCGATCGGCAAATCGCGGTCGGGGCAATCTGCCACGGCGTGCTCGTGGCTGCCCGCTCGAAAAGCCGCAGCGGAAAATCCGTGCTCTTCGGAAGGAGGACTACGGCGCTGACAAGAAGCCTGGAGCTCATGGGCTGGGCCCTTACGGTCGCCTGGCTGGGACACTACTACCGAACCTATCCAATGACAGTCCAGGCGGAAGTCACGGCGGCGTTGGCCAAGCCGAGCGACTTCGAAGCCGGCCCGGCTGCTGTACTGAGGGACGACCCGGAGCATCTGGATCGGGGATTCACGCTGCGAGATGGAACGTATGTTTCGGCCCGTTGGCCGGGTGACGCGCATCGCTTTGCAAGCGAGTATTCGAGCTTGCTCGAGGAGAACGTGCGTGGCTGAACGGCAACCCTCGTTCGACGCGGCCAAGTACAAGAACGCCCAGCGAGAGCAATGGAACAAGGACGGCGCGGCATGGCGACGCTGGAATCCCGTTCTGGATCGCTGGTATGGCGAAGTCACCCGCCAGATGCTCGATCGGGCCCGGGTCCAGCCGCGTCAACGCATCCTGGACGTCGCCGCCGGCGCAGGTGAACCGGCGGTCAGTGCCGCCGAACGCGTCGGCCCCGGCGGCTACGTGCTGGCGACCGACATCTCGGAAGGGATCGTCGAACTTGCGCTCCAGGTCGCCCGCGAACGCGGACACAAGCAGGTCGAGACCCGCGCCATGGACGGCGAGAAACTGGATCTCCCCGACGCTTCCTTTGATGCAGTGCTGTGTCGGCTTGGCCTGATGTACATGCCGCACCCCGTGACGGCGCTACGCGAGTGGCGCCGTGTCCTGAAAACGGGCGGTCGAGTGGCGGTCGTCGTGCTTTCCACGCCCGATCGAAACCCTTGGGGCGCCATGCCAGCTTCCATCATCCGCCGTCGCGCGCAACTCCCGCCCCCTGTTCCGGGACAACCCGGACCCTTCAGCCTCGGCAGCCCCGGGATGCTCCAGGATGTCTTCCGTCAGGCCGGATTTGCCGAACCCGAGGTCCACGCCGTCGCGGTCCCCCACAGAGCGACCAGTGCCGCCGAGTATGTGCGGGTCGCCCGGGAGGCCTTTGGTGCGTTCAATGCCATGATGGCTCACCTGCCCGCTCAGGAACGCGAGTCCGTGTGGAACGAAGTGGAGGGCTCGATGCGCAATTTCGAATCGCCCAGCGGGTTCGAAGTGCCGGGCGAGTGCCTCGTCGGCGCGGCCACGAAGTAATCGCACGCGGGCTGCCCACCCTCAAGTGAAAGGCCACCATGGCCATTAGAGCCACGCGCGACGCCCTGTCGCGCATTTTTTACCAGCGCTGCTTCTGGCTGTTCGCCGTGCTGCTCCTCCTCATCGGCGCGGTGTCGTTCGTCCCGGCGAGCGACCACGGCCGCCTGCTGCTGAACGGCGTCAACATGTTCCTGCTCATCGCGACGGTCGCCGCGGTCGGCCGAACGACGCTGTCGTTCGTCATCGCGCTGTTGCTCGCCCTCCCCGCGGTGTGCTTCCAGTACATCGGCCTCTGGCAGGACAGCGACCGCGACCTGGCGTTTTCGTGGATGTTCAGCGCCGCGCTCTATTTCATCACCACCGCGTACCTGCTGCGCTACGTTTTCCAGCCCCGGATCATGACGCAGGACAAGCTGTTCGGCGCCGCGGCCGCGTATCTCATGATCGGCGTGCTCTGGGCGTACCTCTACGCGATCATCGGATTCTTCTATCCCCAATCGTTCATGATCCTCGGGCAACTGGGACACCTGGTCTATGCCGATGCGCTCTACCTGAGCATCACCGTGCTCACCAGCACGGGCTTCGGCGACGTAGTGCCGCTCACGCGCCAGGCACGCGGCATCTGCATGCTCGAGCAGATCACCGGCGCCTTGTTCATCGCGATCCTCATCGCGCGCCTGGCCGGGGTCTACCCGCCGCGTGAGAGCTACGTCGACGACAAGGCGCCGTAGACGCTCGATGACCGACCATGAACAGATCGCAAATACCCTGAGCCGGTTCATGAACTGCTTCGACCTGAAGGACTGGAAGCTGATGGAGGAGCTCCTGGCGCCGACGGTCAAGGTCGACTACGCCGACCTTCGCGGCGGGCCTCCGTCCAGCATCAGCTCGCGTGAATACGCAAAGTTGCGATCCGAGGCGTTGCAAGAGCTTGCCACGCACCATGTCCTGGCGAACCTGGATATCGAGGCGCTTGACGATGCGGCGACCGTCTCGGCAAGCTGCCTGATCTTCCGTTCAGACGGCAGCAAGAGCTTCAATTCGCACGCGTTCTACAGGTTTACGCTTTCTGAAAAGGATGGCGCATGGCGGATCGCCGCGATCACGCAGCGGATACTCTGGAACGAGGGCGATCCGTCGATTCACAAGGGCGCCAAATGAATGCAGCCGAAATCAATGCCGGCCGGTGGCGCATCGAGCTCGATGACCTCTCGCGGCCCGAAGTCCTCGCGCTCCTGGAAGAGCACCTGCGGAACATGCACGAGCTCTCGCCGCCCGGGACGGTATTTGCGCTCGATGCGGGCAGGCTCAGGGATCCGAGCATTGCGTTCTGGACGGCATGGGAGGACGAATTGCTCCTGGGCTGCGCGGCGCTCAAGGAGCTCTCCTCGACCGAAGGCGAGATCAAATCCATGCGCACGCCGAGCGCGCTGCGAAGGACGGGCGCGGGTCGAGCCCTGCTCGACCACGTGATCGAGGTCGCTCGCTCCCGGGCGTATCGAACCCTGTACCTCGAAACAGGTTCGCATCCCGCGTTCCTGCCCGCCCAGGCGCTCTATCGCAGCGCAGGGCTCAAGGCTTGCGGGCCGTTTGGACAGTATCGCGAGAACGGACATAGTGTCTTCATGTCGCTGCCGCTCGAGCCATGACTCCCTCCGACCTGATCGACGCGAGAATCAAGGAGCTCGGCGACTGGCGGGGCGCGATGCTCGCGAGGCTCCGTGCCCTTATCAAGGCAGCGGATCCGCAAGTTGCCGAGGAGTGGAAATGGAGCGTTCCGGTCTGGTCCCACGACGGCATCCTCTGCACCGGCGAGACCTATAAAAGCGTAGTGAAAATGACGTTCGCGAAGGGCGCGTCGCTCCCTGACCCATCGCGCCTGTTCAACTCCAGTCTCGACGGCAATACCCGGCGCGCCATAGATTTCCATGAAAGCGACACTCCGGATAAGACAGCCTTGACGGCCCTGATCCGGGCCGCCGTGGCCTTGAACAAATCCAAGGCCCCCCGCTAGTGCACACGCGCGCTGTCCTTGGCTGCATCCTCCTGATGATGGCCTGCGCCGGAGCGCTCGCGCAGACGGACGGGCCGCGGCAGGATGCTTCCCCCTGGCTGCTGGCCCCCGTCTTCAGCAGCAATCCCAAGCTCGGCACCTCGCTCGGCGCCCTCGGCGGCTACATCCATTACTTCGACGCGACGTCGCGCCCCTCGATCTTCGCCGTGTCGGGCCAGTACACGACCACGGACTCCATCGTCGCCGGCGCCTTCGCCCGGGCCTCGTTCGACGAAGACCGCCAGCGGCTGCTGGCGGGGCTCCTGTACGGCTACGTGAAGAACGACTACAGCGACTACCTCGGCACCGGCGTCCCGCTGAAGTCCAACGGCGAACTGCGCTCGTTCATCAGCCGCTACCTGGTTCGTGTCAAAGGCAACTGGTTCGTCGGCGCGCAGGGCCTGTACCAGAACTTCGCGATCGGCGGCGAAACCGCGTTCGACGACACCGTGCTGGACATCCTGGGCGTCAAGCCGTACAAGTCGGGCGGCCTCGGCCTCGTCGCCCAGTACGATTCGCGCGACCGCGAGGACATGCCCACTCGCGGATTGTTCCTGAACCTGAACAACATGGCCTACCGCGAGTCGCTGGGCGGCGATGCCGCCTTCGACGTCGTTCGCGCCGATTTCCGCTACTACGTGGAACAAGGCAACGGCAACGTGCTCGCGGTGCGCCAGCTGAACCACTTCACCCGTGACGCGCCGACCCAGGTGCGCGCGCCGGTCCAGCTGCGCGGCTACAAGGTCGGCCAGTACAACGGCGAGAACGTGTCGCAGATCGAAGCCGAGGAGAGATTCCGGCTCGCGGAGAAATGGACCGCCACGCTCTTCCTGGGCGTCGCCTGCACCTATGGCGAAGGCATGACCTGCTCCAAGAGCGCGAACCTCTACCCGGCCGGAGGCGCGGGCGTCCAGTACGTTCTCAAGCCGAAGGAAGGCATCGTCCTCAACCTCGAGTACGCCCAGGGCAAGGACGACAACTACGGGTTCTACCTGAAGATGGGCTACGCGTTCTAGCTTCGAGGGTAAAGTAGCGACGAATGACGGCACGGCACGCCTTCGCGCCCCTACTGGCGGCGCTGCTGCTCGGCGCGTGCCAGTCGCGGCCGCCCGAGACCCTGGTCGACCGGATACCGACCTCCGGTGGCGGGCGCGACGAGCACGGCTGCATTACCTCGGCCGGCTATCGCTGGTGTGCCGCGCGCCAGGGCTGCATCCAGCCCTGGCAATTGACGCCGACCGACTCGCCCGAGAAGGCCGACGAGGCCTTCGAGCAGGCGTGCAAGCCGTGACCTGAGTGACGGAGATGCGCACCCGCCTGATCGCGATTTCGGCCGCCGCGCTCGCCGCTTGCTCGGGCGGCGGCCCGTCGGGCTACCAGGGCTATGTCGAGGGCGACTACGTGAACGTGGCCGCGCCAGTCGGCGGGCGACTGCAACACCTGCTCGTGCAGCGCGGGCAGACTGTCGCCGCCGGCGCGCCGCTGTACGAGCTCGAATCCGATCTTGAGGCTGCCGCGAAACAGCAGGCCGACGCGCAGCTCGGCGCGGCCGAGGCCGAGCTCGCGGACCTGAAGCTCGGCCGGCGCCTGCCCGAGCGCGAGGTGACGCAGGCGCAGCTCGCGCAAGCGAAGGCGGCCGAGGACCAGGCGTCGCAGCAGCTCGCCCGCGACGAGGCGCAGTACAAGGCGGGCGGCATCGCGCAGGCGCAGCTCGAGGCCTCGCGCGCCGACGCGGCGATCCGGGCCGCGCGCGTACGCGAGCTCTCGAGCCAGCTCCAGGTGTCTCGCCTGCCCGCGCGCGAGGACCGGATCAAGGCGCAGCTCGCGCAGGTCGAGGCAGCGCGCGCGGCGGCGAGCCAGGCCGCCTGGCGGCTCGACCAGAAGCGCGGCGTCGCGGCGCAGGCCGCGCTGGTTGCCGACACGCTCTATCGCGAGGGCGAGTGGGTGCCGGCGGGCAGCCCCGTGGTGCGGCTCCTCCCGCCCGGCAACGTCAAGCTGCGCTTTTACGTATCCGAGCCCGAGGCCGGGAGCCTTCGCCTCGGGCGCAAGGTCGTCGCCCATTGCGACGGCTGCGGCGCCGACTTCACGGCGACGGTGAGCTACGTCTCCGACCAGCCCGAATTCACGCCCCCGGTCATCTACAGCAACGAGAGCCGCGCGAAGCTCGTGTTCCTCGTCGAGGCGCGCCCTGCGCCCGAGGACGCGGCGCGCCTGCACCCGGGCCAGCCCCTCACCGTGCGCCTGCAATGACCGCCGCGCTCGCGATCGACGTGCGCGGGCTGAATAAGCGTTTCGGCGACAAGCACGTGGTGAACGACCTGTCGCTGCAGGTCTCGCGCGGCGAGATCGTCGGCTTCCTCGGCCCCAACGGCAGCGGCAAGACGACCTCGATCCGGCTGCTGTGCGGCCTGCTCACGCCCGATTCCGGCACGGGCACATGCCTGGGCTTCGACATCCGCAAGCAAAGCGGCGAAATCCGCCGGCGCGTGGGCTACATGACGCAGCGCTTCTCGTTCTGGGAGGACCTCTCGATCCGCGAGAACCTGGACTTCGTCGCCCGCCTGTACCGCATGCCCGAGCGCCGCCAGACGGTCGATCGCGCGATCGCCGGACTCGGCCTCGCGCGCCGCGCCGACCAGCTCGCCGGGGCGCTCTCGGGTGGCTGGAAGCAGCGCCTCGCGCTCGCCGCCTGCATGCTGCACCGGCCCGACCTGCTGCTGCTGGACGAGCCCACCGCCGGCGTCGACCCGGGGGCGCGCCGCGAGTTCTGGGACGAGCTGCACGTGCTCGCGGCGGGCGGCATCTCGGTGCTGGTCAGCACGCACTACATGGACGAAGCCGAGCGCTGCCACAAGCTCGCCTACATCCTCGACGGCAGGTTGCTGACACAGGGGACCGCTGCCGAGATCATCGCCGACCAGCATCTGGAAACGTACGAATTGACCGGCGGCGACCAGCCCGCGCTGTCGCAACGCGTCGCGCACCTGCCGGGCGTCGAGGAGACGGCGGCATTCGGCGAGGCGCTGCACGTGACCGGTGCCGCCGGCGGTCCGCTGGCGCAGTCGCTGCGCGATGCGGTCGCAGGCAGCGACGTCAAG
>JBOIFE010000319.1:0-16635 GCA_050741015.1 Burkholderiales bacterium
GGATGCGCCCCGGTCCGAGACGGCCCTGGGCGATCTCGAAGCCGCGGCCCTCGCCAAGCAGGAGGTTCGAGGCCGGCACGCGCACGTCCTTGAACTCGATCTCCATGTGGCCGTGCGGCGCGTCGTCGTAGCCGAACACGGGCAGGTGTCGCAGGATGTTGATTCCCTTCGTGCCCGCCGGCACCAGGACCATCGACTGCTGGCTGTGGCGCGAAGTGTGGTCGGGGTTGGTCTTGCCCATCACGATGTAGATCTTGCAGCGCGGGTCGCCGGCGCCCGAGGACCACCACTTGCGCCCGTTGATGACGTAGTGCTCGCCCTCGCGCTTGATGTGCATCTGGATGTTGGTGGCGTCGGAGCTCGCCACTGCGGGTTCGGTCATCAGGAACGCCGAGCGGATCTCGCCGCGCAGCAGCGGCTCGAGCCATTGCGTCTTCTGCTCCTCGCTGCCGTAGCGCTCGAGGGTCTCCATGTTGCCGGTATCGGGCGCCGAGCAATTGAACACTTCGGGCGACCAGCTGACGCGGCCCATGATTTCGCACAGCGGCGCGTACTCCAGGTTGGACAGCCCCTCGGGCGCGCGCTTCGAGTGCGGCAGGAACAGGTTCCACAGCCCGGCTTTGCGCGCGAGCGGCTTCAGCTCCTCGATGACCGGCACCGGCTCCCAGCGCTTGGGGCCGCGCACATGCTCGTAGTAGCGCGGCTCGTTGGGATAGATGTGCTCGTCCATGAAGGCGATGAGGCGCTTCCTCATGTCCTGCACCCGCGGCGAATACTCGAAATCCATGTTTCCCCTCCTAGGCTGCTCTCTTCAGAATGCGTTCGACCTGCGCCCAGCCGAGTTCCGCCAGCGGTCGCGTGCGCGAACCCGCGTCGCGCGCGTATTCGCTCGCGGCGGTGCCGTCGACCACGCGCTTGGCGATGCCCTGCGTGATGGCGGCGATGCGGAACAGGTTGTAGGCCATGTAGTAGTCCCAGGTCGAAGGGTCGATGCCCTTGCGGCCCGTGCGGCGGCAGTAGCGCTCGACGTACTCGCGCTCGCTCGGGATGCCGAGCGCCGCGTGGTCGAGCCCTGCGATGCCGCGGAACTTGCCGGGCGAGATGTGCCAGCTCATGCAGTGGTAGGCGAAGTCGGCGAGCGGGTGGCCGAGCGTCGAGAGCTCCCAGTCGAGCACTGCGAGGATGCGCGGCTCGGTCGGATGGAAGATCGTGTTGTCGAGCCGGAAGTCGCCATGCACCACCGAAGTCTCGTCGCCCGCGGGAATGTTCGCCGGCAGCCACTCGATCAAGCGATCCATTTCCTCGATCTTCTCGAGCTCGGACGCGTGGTACTGCTTGCTCCAGCGCGAGACCTGCCGCGCGACGTAGTCGCCGGGCTTGCCGAAGTCTTCGAGGCCGACCGCCTTGTAATCGATCCCGTGCAGCTGCGCGATGACCCGGTTCAGCTCGTCCCAGATCGCGGCGCGCTGCTCGCGCGCGAGGCCGGGCAGCGCCTGGTCCCAGAGCACGCGCCCCTCGACACAGTCCATGACGTAGAACGCGGTGCCGATGACCGAATCGTCTTCGCACAGGACCCAGGGTTTCGCCACCGGGAAACCCACGCCGTGCAGCGCCTTGGTCACCTTGTACTCGCGATCGACCGCGTGCGCCGAGGGCAGCAGCTTCCCCGGCGGCTTGCGTCGCAGCGCGTAACGCCGGTTCCCCGCGGTGATCCGGTAGGTGGGATTGGACTGCCCGCCCCTGAACTGCTCGATCGCCAGCTCGCCGCGCCAGGGCTCGATCCTCTCGCGCAGGAAGTCGGCGAGCCGGTGGGCGTCGATGCGGTGGCGTTCCTCGACCGGCTTGACGCCGATGAACTGCTCGAACATGGCGCGGAGCTTACCGCAGAAGCTCCGCCTTCCGGAACGCCGGGCCCGTCAGCGCGCGCTTCCGGGCCCCTTGGGCCGCCGAGGCGAGAGCACGCTTTTCAGCACGGTGCTGACGAGCTCCCGATCGATCGGCTTGGCGACGAACGCGGTCGCGCCCAGCAGTCGGCAGCGCTCGATCGTTTCGTGGCTCGACAATACCGAGACGACCAGGATCGGCGTCTTGCGGTTCGGGCCTACGGCGCGCAGCCGGCGCAGCACTTCGAATCCGCCGATGCCGGGCATCATCAGGTCGAGCAGGATGGCGTCGTAGACGTGCTCGCCTGCGAGATGCAGCGCCGCCTCGCAGGTGCCCGCCAGCGCGACGCGCGCGCCGAGGTCCTGCGAAGTGATGTGGCCCAGCAGGATCCGCGTCGACTCCTCGTCATCGACGATCAGGACGTTACGCGGTTCCGAAGCGCTCGCCAGGACAGGTCTCCGCGGCGCTCGAGGAGGCCGGCGCGCCGCAATTTCACGATCCATGATGCGTTCGGTCCCGGGGGACCGGTGTGTCGAAATTCTCGACCTTGCAGATCCTGACGCGTTATGTCATTGAAATGGCTCGCAGCGCGAGCCTGGCCTAAGATGACGAGTCGGCGTCCTTGGAGGGACCATGAAGACCCGGTTTGCGGTGAGCCACCGCGCGCGCTCGAAGTTCGTGAAGCGCGGCCTGCGCAACTACTTTGAGTACCGCGACCTGGGCATCGCGCGTGCTACGCGCGGCAAGGTTGTCGCCCACGTGATCCGCGCCCGGACCGGCAAAGCCCCGCACGGGCAGTGGCACCGGCACGAGACCGACGTGCAGTTCGTCTACGTGCTCAAGGGCAGCGCGGTCTTCGAGTACGAAGGCTTGGGCCGCGTGACGATGCGCGCCGGCACCTGCTTCTACCAGCCGCCCGGGATTCGCCACCGCGAAATCCGGCACTCGAAGGACGTCGAGATGCTCGAAGTCGTCGCGCCGGCACGCTTCAGGACCGAGGCGGCGGAGAAGCCTGCAGCCAGAAAGTCACGGGCCCGTCGTTCACGAGGCTGACCTGCATCTCGGCGCCGAAGCGCCCGGCGGCGACTTCGCCGTGGCGCGTGCGGCAGGCGGCGACGAACTGTTCGAACAGGCGCCGCCCGTCCTCGGGCGCGGCCGCCGTCGAGAAGCCCGCGCGCGTGCCGCTTCGCGTATCCGCGGCGAGCGTGAACTGCGGCACGGCGAGCAGCGCGCCGCCGACCTCCGCCAGCGAGAGGTTCATCTTGCCTTCGGCATCCGCGAAGACGCGGTAGCCCAGCACGCGGCCGGCCAGGCGCTCGGCCTCCTTCGGCGTGTCGCCCCGCTCCACGCCGATCAGCGCCAGCACACCGCGCCCGATGGCGCCCAGCGTCTCGCCCCCGCAGGCGACGCGCGCCTCGGCGACCCGCTGCACGAGGGCGATCAAGCGATGATGTCGGGAATGAGCCGGTCGCGCAGGCGCGCGATCAGGTCCTTCAGCAGGAGCTTCTTCTTTTTCAGGCGGCGCAGCTGCAGCTGGTCCTGCAGCGGATTCGCCACGAGGTGCGCGATCACGTCGTCGAGGTCGTGGTGCTCGATCTCCAGGGCGACGATGCGCGCCTCGATCTGCGCTCGCTCCTCCCCGGTCAGCGCCTGGTTGCTCAAGAAGGCCCCCTCCGCTCGCCCGCGGCGCGCCGCGCGCACAAGATATTGCGCCCGCACGCACCCGGTCGTGACAAAGTTCACCGCGTGCATGGACCCCTGCTGCGCATCCTAACGCCTCCGGACGAGAGCGACTAGAGCCCCGCCACCACTGATGCGCCGCAACGATTACGACGTCACCGGCCGGATCCGCACCACCGACCCACTCGCGGTCGGCATCGAGGTGCTGCAGCTGTACCAGGACTTGTACCCGCAGGCGAACGCGAGCCCCCTCCGGCGCGCCTTCGACCACACCCTCCGGCTCTACGGCGGTGCCCACCCCGCCTACCACGGCTGCGACGTGCAGTTCCACGACGCCCAGCACGTGCTGGACGTGACCCTCGCGATGGCCCGCCTCATGGACGGCTACGAGCGGGGGCGCGCGACGCGGGCGAAGCTCTCGTCGAGCCTGTTTTCCGTCGGCGTCATCTGCGCGCTGATGCACGACGTGGGCTACCTGCGCCGCCGCGGCGACCGGCGCCACCGCCACGGCGCCGAGTACACGCTCACGCACGTTGGCCGCGGCGCGTCCTACGTCGATCGCTACCTGCGCGCCGAAGGCTTCGCCCGCTATGCGCGGACGGCCGCGACGCTGCTGCACTACACGGGCCACGAGCGGCCCGTCGAGGCGATCCGCATCGACGGCTCGCTTCCGCGACGCGTCGGCCAGATGCTCGGCACCGCGGACCTCATCGCGCAGATGTCCGACCGCTGCTACCTGGAGAAGCGCCGCGACCGCCTGTTCGCAGAGCTCGCCGCGGCCGGCGTTGCGGCATGCCTGTACCGCTCGGGCGACGAGCTCGTGCAGCGAACCTATGCTTTCGCGCAACTGGCCGCGCGGCGGCTCGACCTCGAGCTCGCGCGCGCCTACGAATACGCCGAACGCCATTTCGGCGGGCGGAACCTGTACCTGGAGGCACTGCAGCAGAACGTGCGCTACGCGCAGCTGCTGTCGCATTCGGGGCACGATGCGCGGCTGCGTCGCGCGCTGCCCGCGCCCGCGCTCGCGCCTCAGTAGCTGGGCTTCTTCCGGAAGTACTCGAGCCGGTCGATCGAGCGCACCGGCACTTCGCGCACCTGCATGCCCTGCAGCACCCGCAGCGGCACGTCGATCCCGGCGGTGCCTCGCGACCACAGCTTGCGGTAGAACTCGGCGAGCGAGCTGACCTCCTCGCCGCCGACACCGAGCACCAGGTCGCCGCGCTTGAGGCCAGCGCGGTCCGCCGGACCCTCAGGCGAAACTCGAACCACGAACAGGCGCCCGCGCACCTCCTCCGCGTTAAGCCCGAGCCAGGGGCGGGCCGGTCCCGGCGCGCGCCCGTGCGCGATCAGCTCGCCGAGGATCGGCTTGAGCAGGTCGATCGGCACGAACAGGTTTCCCGGCGACGGAGTATCGGGGCCGCCCGCGTCGGGCACGACCAGCGAGCCGATGCCAAGCAGGTCGCCGTGCGGGCCGATGAGGGCCGCCCCCGACCAGCTCTGTACCGCGGGATAGGTGTAGATCGCCTCGTCGAGCTGATACTCCCAGCTGCCCGAGAACGCGCGGCGCGACACGACGTACACGAGGCTCAGCGCCTCGCGACCCCCGTAGGCCGCCACCATGGCGGCCTCGCGTTCGCCGAGCGCCGCGGAATCGCCAAGCGGGATGGGCTTGCCCTCAATCGGCGCTGCGAGCTTGAGCAGGCCGAATCCCGAGGCGTAGTCGTAGGCGGCGAGCGTCGCGGGTGCGCTGCGCCCGTCGGCGCCGGTCACCACGATCGAATCGGCCTCGATCACGAGGTAGCCGATGGTGAGGACAAAGCCTTCGCGCACCAGCACGCCGGTGCCGTCGCGCTCCAAGCCCAGCGTGGGGGCGGTGCGCGCGTCGGGCAGCGCATGTGTCTGCACGCGCACGATTGCCGACAGCGTGGCCTGCGCGTCTGCGTCGAGCCGGTCGGCGGCGGCTGCGGCGCCCGCGGCGAGCGCGAGGCCCAGTAGCAGGAGGCGGAACGTGCCGGACATGTTCACTCCGGATACGCGAAGGCGCGCGCGGATATTGTAGTCTCGAGCGCATGCGGCTGGTGAGCTGGAACGTGCAGTGGTGCCGCGGCATGGACGGCCGCGTCGACCCCGCGCGCATCGCGCGCGTCGCGCGTGAGCTCGCCGACCCGGACGTATGCTGCTTCCAGGAGGTCGCGCAGGGATTCGACACGTTGCCGGGCAGTGCGGGCGAGGACCAGGTCGCGGCGCTCGCGGCAGCTTTCCCGGGCTACAGCGTCCATTTCGCCTGGGGCGTCGACGTCGGCGGGCAAGCGCGACGCCGCGCCTTCGGCAACCTGATCCTTTCGCGCCTTCCCGTGGCGCGCGTGCTGAGGCACCTGCTGCCCTGGCCGCCGGAATCCGGCACGCCGAGCATGCCGCGCGTCTTCGTCGAGGCCGTCGTGCAGGCCGCGTGGGGCTGGGTCCGCGTGGGGACGACCCACCTCGAGTACTACTCGGGTCGCCAGCGGGCGGCGCAGGTGGAGCGGTTGCTCGAGCTCAATGCGCAGGCCGTCGCACATGCGGCGGCGGCGCCCTCCCCGCGCGACGACGAGGGTCCCTTTCACCCGCAGCCGGTCGCGGCCGCCGGCATCCTGACGGGTGACTTCAACATGACCCCCGAGGATCCGCTGCACGCGCGCCTGCGCTCGGCCTACGTTGACGGGTGGCTGCGGGCGCACCCCGGCTCGACGCATCCCGCGACCTTCCGGCTCGACTCTGCAGAGGAGGCGCCGTACTGCTGCGACTACATCCTCGTCACCGCCGATCTTGCGCCGCGCGTGCACGCCGTGACGGTGGACGCCGACTCACGCGCCTCAGACCACCAGCCCGTCCTGCTCGAGCTGGCCAACTAGCGACCGTGCCTATTTGATTCGCGCGCGCAGCGCTTCCACGCGCTCGCGATTGACGTTGAAGTCAAGGCGGCCGAGGCGCGAGGCCGAGCGAACCTGTAGCGCACCCGCCGACTCGTCGTAGGTGAACTCCACGTCGTCGACAAAACCCATCAGCTTCGACCTGAATTCCGCGTACAGGTAGTTGCCGTCCTGGCGAACGACCGTGGCGCGCGGCATCGCCTCCACGGCGCGGCGCGCGGCGGCGATCGCCTCCGCGGCGGATCCCTTGAACGCGATCGGCGCGACGTAGCGCTGCGCGTCGTCCGCGCTCGTTTGGCTGGAGACGCAATTCTGTCGCGTGCCGCAGGTGGCGAACCGGCCCTGCGCGGTGCCGAGGTTCGAAGGCCGCTTTCCCGAGAACATGGTCTCCCCCTTGCTGGTGGCCAGGTGAAGCGCGATGGCTGAAACAGCGACGAACGCGACGAGCGCGATTGCTACGAGCAGGCGGCGCGTCATGCTCCTGCGAATGCTACCATCCCCGCGACATTCGCCGACGGGAGGACAGCATGGAGATTTCCGCGCAGCAGCTCGCCGAACTGCTCTCGGGCATCGCCCGCGCGCAGGCTGCGGTCGTGAACGGGCTCGAGAGCGAATTCGCCGGCGTGCGCAGCGGCCGCGTGATTCCCGCGGTGCAGAACGTGGCGCACCTGCGCGATCATCCCGAGCCGACGCTGACCGACCTGCCGGTGCGAGTGCTGCTCGCGGCCATGGGGCGCGTCGGCCCCGATCCGGCCGTGATCGCGCGCGATCTCGAGCGGCTCTGCGCCGCGCCGCCCGCCTAGAAGTCCTTCGGCTCCGGCGGGAACACGGGCTTGCGCTTCTCGCGGTGCGAGGCGATGCCTTCGCGCACCTCGGGGCCGGTGAAGCCGAGCATCTCGAGCGCGAGCGAATTGTCGAACGCCGGGCCCGCCATGCGCAGCCAGTTGTTGAGGCTGTATTTGGTCCAGCGCAGCGCCGTCTGCGCGCCCGCGGCGAGTTTGCGTGCCACCTCCATCGCCTTCGCTTGCAGCTCCGACTCCTCGCAGACGAGCGAGACGAGGCCGATGCGCTCGGCCTCCTCGCCCGAGACCTGCTCGCAGGTCAGCAGGTAGTACTTCGCCTTCGCCATGCCGCAGAGCAGCGGCCAGACGATTGCCGCGTGGTCGCCCGCGGCCACGCCGAGGCGAGTGTGGCCGTCGATGATGCGCGCGTTCCTCGCCGCAATCGACACGTCGGCGAGCAGTCCTGCGACGAGCCCCGCGCCGACCGCCGGCCCGTGCATCGCCGAGACCACCATCTTCGAGCAGTTGATGAGGTTGTAGACGAGATCGCGCGCTTCCCGCCACACACGCGCGCGCGTCTCGAAGTCCCGGGCGATATCCTCGACCAACGAAAGGTCGCCGCCCGCCGAGAATCCCTTCCCGGCCCCACGAATGATCGCGACGCGCGTTTCCGGGTCGCGGTCGACGTCGCGCCACACCTCCGCCAGCTCGGCGTGCATGCGGTGCCCGGCGGTCGAGAGCTTGCCGCTGCCCTCGTCGCCCATGACGATCTCGAGGATGCCGGGCTCGGCGCGCCGGATTTTCAGGTCACGGTACTTGGAATAGTCCATGCGGGACATTCTACAATTGGGCCATGCGCACGCCCGACGAGCGGTTCGCGAATCTTCCCGGCTTTCCGTGGACGCCGCACTACTTCGAATGGCACGGGCTGCGCGCGCACTACCTGGACGAGGGCGAGGGCGAGCAGACCTACCTTTGCCTGCACGGCGAGCCGACCTGGGCGTACCTCTACCGGCGCATGCTGCCGCGCTTCACCGGCGCCGGCGCGCGCGTGGTGGCGCCCGACTTCCTCGGTTTCGGCCGCTCCGACAAGCCCGAGGACGAAGGCTTCTACACCTTCGACATGCACCGCGCGTTCCTGCTCGATTTCATCGACAAGCTGCGGCTGTCGCGCCTGACGCTCGTGGTGCAGGACTGGGGCGGGCTGCTCGGCCTCACGCTGCCGATGGAGATGCCCGAGCGCTTCGAGCGACTGCTCGTCATGAACACCGCGCTCGGCACCGGCGACGTGCCGCTGTCGGAAGGCTTCGTCGCCTGGCGCGCGTACGTGGCGAAAACGCCCGAATTCGATTGCGCGAAGCTGATGCAGCGCACCTGCCCGCACCTGAGCGCCGCCGAAGCGGCAGCGTACGCAGCGCCGTTCCCGGACGCGGCGTCCAAGGCGGGCGTGCGCCGCTTCCCCCAGCTCGTGCCCGACGCGCCCGATGCGCCGGGCGCGGCGATCTCGCGCCGGGCGCGCGACTGGTGGAAGAGCGACTGGGAGGGCGAGACCTTCATGGCGATCGGCGCCAAGGACCCCGTGCTCGGCCCGCCGGTCATGCACGCACTGCGCAAGCTCATTCGCGGCTGCCCGAAGCCCTACGTTCATCCCGCGGGCGGGCACTTCCTGCAGGAATGGGGCGAGGACATCGCCGACCGGGCGATCGCGGCATGGCGCTGACCTACGCCGAGGTCGCGGCCGCGCACGAGCGCATCCGGCCGGTGGCGCGGCGCACGCCGGTGCTGACCTCGGCCACCATCGATGCGCTCACCGGCGCGCGCGTGCACTTCAAGTGCGAGAACTTCCAGAGGATGGGCGCGTTCAAGTTCCGCGGCGCGTACAACGCGCTGTCCCGGCTGAGCGCGGACCAGAAGAAGAAGGGCGTCGTCGCCTTCTCCTCGGGCAACCACGCGCAGGCCGTCGCGCTCTCGGGCAAGCTGCTCGGCGTGCCGGCCGTAATCGTCATGCCGACCGACGCGCCGAAGGTCAAGCTGGAGGCGACTCGCGGCTATGGCGCGGAGCTTGTGCTGTATGACGCGCACAACCAGGACCGGCAGAAAATCACCGAGCGGCTGTCGTCGGAGCGAGGCATGACGCTGATTCCGCCGTTCGACCACGCCGACGTCGCCGCAGGCCAGGGCACGGTGGCCAAGGAACTGATCGAAGACGCGGGCCCGCTCGACTTGCTGCTGGTGCCTTGCGGCGGCGGCGGGCTGCTCTCCGGCTGCGCCGTGGCGGCGAAGCAGCTCTCGCCGCAGTGCCGGGTCATCGGCGTCGAGCCGGCCGCCGGCGACGACGGTGCACGATCCTTTCGCGCAAAGACGCTGGTCACCATCCCGACGCCGGTCACGATCGCCGACGGCGCGCGCACCGGCTCGCTTGGGCCGACGGTGACCTTTCCGACGATCCTTCAAACCGTGGACGACATCGTCACGGTCGACGACGAGATCCTGCTGAAGTCGATGTTCTTCCTCTGGGAGCGGATGAAGATCGTCGTCGAGCCAACCGGCGCGCTCGCGGCGTGCGCCTTGCTGGAAGGCAAGGTCGAGGCGAGGGGCAGGAAGGTCGGCGTGGTCATCTCGGGCGGCAACGTCGACCTCGCCTGGGCGGCGCGTCAGCTCGCGTAAAACGCGTACCGCCGACCCTTCTCCGCCTTTGACGCGTACATCGCCTTGTCCGCCAGGGCGATCAAGGTCTCGCCGTCCTCGGCGTCGTCCGGATAGACGCTGATCCCGATCGAGCAACCGACCCGCGCCGGGCCGCCGGGCAGCGAAAGCGGTACCTGCACCATGTCAGCCACCTTCTCCGCGATCATCGCCGCATCCTCGGCCCGGTCGAGCTCGCCCGCGAGCACGACGAACTCGTCGCCGCCGTAGCGCGCGACGGTGTCCGACCCGCGCACGCTCGTGCGCAGGCGCGCGGCAAGCTGCGACAGCGCCTGGTCTCCCGCCGGATGGCCCCGCGTATCGTTGACGAGCTTGAAGTCGTCCAGGTCGACCAGCATTACCGCGAGCTTCTTGCGGTTACGCTTGGCGAGCTCCATCGCGAGCGAAAGCCGCTGGTGCATCGACAGCCGGTTCGGCAGGCCGGTCAGCGGGTCATGCTGCGCCATGAAGCGCAGGTGGTCTTCCTGGTGCCGCAGCAGGTCCATCAGCGAGTCGCGCTCGCTCGCCTCCGCGCGCAGGCGCGCGTTGGCAAGGTTGACTTCGCTCGTGCGCTCGGCAATCTTGCCCTCGAGCTCGCGCTCGCTGTTGCGCGTCGCCTCGAGTACCAGCCGATGCGCGGCGAGCGCCTCGGCCTGCGCCTCGCCGTGCTCGCGCCGCAGCAGGTTGATGCGGTCGCCGAGCGCAAACGAGAGCAGCAGCACGTCCAGCGCGAAGCCGATGTGCAGCCCGTAGATGGCGACGAAGTCGGTCGGCACCAGCGCGAAATTGCGCAGAACGCCGATCACGATGAAGACGATCAGCCCCGACCACGCGAGCAAGAAGTAGCGCGCGGGCCGGTAGCCAGCCGCCAGCGCGCGCAGCGCGATGTAGATCGCGAGCGCCGCCATGCCGAAGCCGAGCACCGAGATCGTGCGCAGCACGCCCCCGTAGTCGAGCAACCACCCGGTCGCGCCGCACACCGCGAGCGCGCCGGCCGCGACGATGATGCCACGTACGACCAGGTCGGCCTTCGGCGCATTCGGCCGGGCGCGCAGGAACGCGCGCGCAAATTGCGCGCCGAAGGCGAGCGCGAGCGCGAGCAACATCGCCACCGCGTGATTGGCTGCCCAGGTGCTGGTCGGCCACAGGTACTGGAACGCGAAGCCGTCGAACGCGAACAGGAACAACCCGAACGCCGTCGCATACAGTACGTAGTACAGGTACACGCGGTCCTGCACCGCGAAATACAGCATCAGGTTGTACAGCACAAGTGCGAGCGCAAGGCCGTAGAACAGCCCGTGGATGAGCTGCGCATTGCGATCGTGCTCGGCGAAGGCCTCGGGCCGCCACAGCGTGAGCGGCACGGTCAGCACGCTCTGCGACGTCACGCGCAGGTAGTAGTCGTGAGCGCCCTCCGCGACGGGAGCGTCGAAGCGGAACACGAAGTTGCGATGGCGGATCTCGCGCGCGTCCCAGGGCAGCGTATCGCCGGCGATGCGCGTCGAGTAGCGCGGTTCGCGGCCCGGGCGCGGCTCGGGCAGGTAGAGCTCGATCCGGTCGATGCTCGGGAAGGCAACTTCGAGCAGCAGCGGCGTGCCCGGAGCCGCCCCGCCCGGCAGCGTGAATCGCAGCCACCAGGCTGAGCGCGTATAGCCGAAATTGATCGGGTCCGCGTGCGACGGACGGAACGCGGCGGCGATCGGTCCGTGCCGCACATCGTTCAGCTGCAGCAACCCGCCCGGATCCTCGAGTACCTGCACCTGCTCGCCGAGCCGGGTCTCGCCGGAGACATCCGGCAACGGCACGATTTCCGCGAGCCCCGCAGAGGACGTGAGGATAAGCGCGAGCAGAAGCGCGAGCGACCGGGGCATGGAACCGGGCATCATAGTCCGCGGCCGCCCTTGCGTTAAGATGCGCGGCTCCATGCGAGCCATCCAGATCGAGAAGCCGGGCGGGCCCGAGGTGTTGCGGCGCACCGAGCGGGCAACGCCCGAGCCCAAGTCCCACGAAATCCTGGTCAAGGTCGCCGCCGCGGGCGTGAACCGCCCGGACGTCCTGCAACGCCAGGGCCTCTATCCCGTCCCGCCCGACGCCTCCGACCTGCCGGGGCTGGAGATCGCGGGCGAGGTCGTCGCCCGCGGCACCGCGGTCACGCAGTGGAAGGCCGGCGACAAGGTCTGCGCGCTCACGCACGGCGGGGGCTACGCCGAGTACTGCGTGACGCCCGGGGTGCAGGCGCTGCCGGTGCCAAAGGGCCTGTCGATGACCGAGGCCGCGTCGCTGCCCGAGACTTTCTTCACCGTCTGGGGCAACGTGTTCGAGCGCGGGCGACTTGCCGTGGGCGAGAGCATTCTCGTGCAGGGCGGCACCTCGGGCATCGGCGTCACCGCGATACAAATGGCGAAGGCCATGGGCAGCCGCGTGTTCGCCACCGCGGGGTCCGACGATAAGTGCGCGGCCTGCGTGAAGCTCGGTGCGGAAGCCGCCTTCAACTACAAAACGCAGGACTTCGTTGCGGGCGTGAAGCAGGCGACCGGCGGCAAGGGCGTGGACGTGATCCTCGACATGGCCGCGGGCGACTTCGTGGCGAAGGAGGTGAAGGCGCTGGCCGACGACGGCCGGCTCGTGTTCATTGCCCACCTGCGCGGCGCGAAGGCGGACCTCGACGTGAACGAGGTGATGCGCCGGCGCCTGACGCTGACCGGCTCGACGCTGCGGCCGCGGCCCGTGGCGTTCAAGGGCGCGGTCGCGGCGAGCTTGCGCGCGCGCATCTGGCCGCTGATCGAAGACGGCAGGATCCGGCCCGTGATCTACAGGACCTTCCCGCTCGAGCAAGCCGCCGAGGCGCACCGTCTCATGGAGACGAATGCGCACATCGGCAAGATCGTCCTGACGCTCTAGGATCGCTGCGGCCATGAGCGACTTCGAAGAGGTGCTCTACGAGGCGAGCGGCGGCGTCGCCGTGGTCCGGCTGAACCGGCCGGAGGGGCTGAACGCGTTCACGCAGGCGATGGGGCGCGGACTTCAACGCGCGGTCGCGGCGGCGGTGGCGGACGACACGGTGCGCGTGATCGTGCTGACCGGCGCCGGGCGCGGTTTCTGCGCCGGCGCCGACATGAAGCTGCTGCAAAACATCGAGCCAGGCCGCAGTGCCACGCAAAACGCCGAAGTCCACGATGCGTCGCTGCCGGGCGCGCTGAGCGCGCTCGGTCCCGATCTCTCGACTCACTATCGCGGGCGCTTTGGCTACCTGCTGCAGGCGCGCAAGCCTGTCATCGCCGCAATCAACGGCCCCGCAGCAGGCCTCGGCCTCGTCCTTGCGCTCTATGCCAACCTGCGCTTCGCCGCGAGCGAGGCGAAGCTGACCACCTCGTTCGCGCAGCGCGGCCTGATCGCCGAGCACGGCATCAGCTGGCTGTTGCCGCGCCTGGTCGGCCCCGCGCACGCGCTGGACTTGTTGCTGTCGGCGCGCAAGATCAGCGCCGCGGAGGCCGAGCGCATCGGGCTCGTGAACAAGGTGTTCGCGCAGCAGAGCTTCATGGACGAGGTCCTGGGCTACGCTCGCGTGCTGGCCGATACCGTGTCGCCGCGCTCGATGGCCGTGATCAAGGCACAGATCTGGAAATCGCCGTTCCAGGACTTCGACGCCGCGCTGGCGACGGCCGACGCCGAAATGCAACGGAGCTTCGCGAGCGAGGACTTTCGCGAAGGCGTCGCGCACTACGTGGAGAAGCGCGCCCCCGCCTTCAGGGGCCGCTAGGCGTGCAACCGTTCCTGCGACTGCGGCAGATCTGCCTGGTCGCCGCGGAACTGGAGCGCGAAGCGCGGGCGGTACGCGAGATCTTCGGCCTGCAGGCCTGCTACCGCGATCCCAACGTCGCGAAGTACGGCCTCCAGAACGTGCTCTTCCCCATCGGTTCCGATTTCCTCGAGATCGTGGCGCCGACGCGGCCGGGCACGGCGGCGGGGCGCTTCCTCGAGCGCCATGGCGGACGGCACGGCTACATGGCGATCTTCGACTGCGACGACCCCGAGGCGCGCGGCCGGCACTGCGCCTCGCTCGGCGTACGCACCGCCAACCTCATCCGGCACGACGCCTACCTCGGCGTGCAGCTGCACCCGCGGGACACCGGCGCCGCGATGATCGAATTCAACCGCACCGAGGGTGGCGCCGATCCGCACGGCCCCTACGCGCCCGCCGGCCCGCGCTGGCAGGACGCGATCCGGCTCGAGCGCGTCCGGCGCCTCGCCGCGGCGGAAGTCTCCTGTCCCGACCCCGGCGCGCTTGCGGCGCGCTGGAGCGAGCTCCTCGAGCGGCCGGCGCTCGCGTCGGGCAGGAATCGGCGCATCGAGCTCGACTCGGGCGCGATCGACTTCCTGGAAGATCCGTCCGCCGTGCCGGCGCTTACCGGCCTCGTCCTCGAAGCCGACGATGTCGACCATGCCGACCGGGTGCGTCGCGCGGCCAAGGCTGAGGGGCGCCTCGACTCGGACGGCGCGGTCGAACTTTGCGGGGTGCAGCTGAGGCTCGTCGAACCGGCCTAGCGCGGCTCCCTCTTGGCCTCCTCGCGCAGCCACGCGAGGAACTGCGCGACCTCGGGACGTCCCGAGGCGCTCGGCGAGACGATCGCGAAATACGCGCGCGCCGGATCGGCGCTGCGCTTGAACGGCGCGACCAGCTCACCCGAAGACAACCCCTCGTGCACGAGCGGGCTGCGTCCAAGCGCGACGCCGTGTCCGGCGATTGCCGCCGGGATGATCTGGTCGTAGCCAGAGAAGAGCAGGTTCCCGGCCGGCCGCAAGTCGGTGAGGCGCTCGATCTCGAGCCAGGTCCGCCAATGCAGCCAGGGGTGCCGGCCGTCCGGGTCGTCGTACTGCAGCAGCACGTGGTGGCGCAGGTCCTGCGGCACGCGCAGCGGACGGCGCGCGTCCTTCCGCAGCCGCGGACTGCAGACCGGGAACACGCGCTCGCCGAACAGCTTGATCGCATTGGCGCCGACGAGCGACGCCGGCCCGTGGCGGATGGCGAGGTCGAGCCCATCGCGCTCGAGGTCGAGGACGCGCGTCTCGGCGCTGATGCGCACGTCGACCTCGGGATGCCCGCGCGTGAAGCCGCCGAGTCGCGGAATGAGCCAGAGTGACGCCAACGACTGCGTGGTCGTGACCGAAAGCGTGCGGCGGCCGGAGGCGGCGCGCAGGCGATCGGTCGCCGCGCGGATGGTGACCAGCACCTGCGCCGCGGCGGCGTACATCGTCTGGCCAGCCTCGGTGAGCGCGAGCGCCCGGTGGCGCCGCTCGAATAGCTTCGTCCCGAGCTGGTCCTCGAGCTCCAGGATCTGCCGGCTGACCGCCGACTGAGTCAGGTGGAGCTCCTCGCCGGCGCGCGTGAAAGACAGCAGGCGGGCGGCAGCCTCGAAGCCCCGCATCAGGTCCAGCGAAGGCAATCTAGCATTCCCAGTCGTCATGCCAGTCCTGACTTTTTACCGTTTGAGCGCAGCGTGGGCAGGATGCACCATGCGCATGCCAAACGCAATCCCGACAAGGAGACGGCGATGAGAATCGAAATGCAAAGCGGCGCCCTGCGGCTCGCCCGCGGGCAGACCTTCAAGATGCTGGACGCCCAGGGCAGCACGATCGAATGCAGTGCGGGGACGCTCTGGATCACGGAAGAGGCCCTGCCGAAGGACATCGTCATCGGCCCTGGCGGGGTCTATCGGCTGCGCAACAAGGGCCTCGCGCTCGTGCACGCCTTCGGCGATGCGACGCTGGCACTGGCCTGAGGCGCACCATGCCCCTCGCCCGCATTTCGCTCAAGCGCGGTAAGCCCGCGGACTACCGCCAGCGCGTCGCGCAGGCCGTGCACCGAGCGCTGGTCGACACGTTCGACGTGCCGCCCGACGACCGCTTCCAGCTGGTCACCGAGCACGACGCCGACGGCTTCGTCTACGACCGGCACTACCTCGGCATCGAGCGCAGCGACGCGCTCGTGGTCGTCGAGCTCACGGTGGCTTTCGGGCGCACGCTCGACCAGAAGCGCGCCTTGTTCCGGCGCATCGCGGACAACCTGGCCGAGGCCGTGGGCCTGCGTCCGCAGGACGCGTTGATCGCGCTGGTCGAGACCGCCCGCGTGAACTGGTCCTTCGGCAACGGCGTCGCCTCCTACGCGCCCGCGGAGACCGCCACGGCGTGAATTAGAATGTGCGCTTCTCCTCAGAGGAGAAGCGCGTGTTCCGGCAGGACCTGCTCAAGGGAAAGAACATCCTCATCACGGGGGGCGGCACGGGCCTCGGGCGGGAGATCGCCGCCCGATACCTCGAGCTGGGCGCCGATCTCTGGATCGCGGGTCGGCGCGGCGGCGTCCTCGAGGACACCGCAAAGGACTTGGCGAAGCGCCACGGCGGGCGCGTGCGCACGCAAGCGGTCGACATCCGCGACTTCGCCGCGGTCGACGCGATGGTCCAGCGCATCTGGGACGAGTCCGGCCCGCTCACCGGCCTCGTCAATAACGCCGCCGGCAACTTCATCAGCCCGACCAAGGACCTGACCCCGAATGGCTTCAACGCCATCGCCAACATCGTTTTCCACGGCACGTTCTACGTCACGCACGCCGTGGGCAAGCGCTGGATCGCGGGCGGGCAAAAAGGCACCGTGCTGTCCATCCTCGTCACGTGGGTGCACACGGGCTCGCCGTATGT
>JBOIFE010000320.1:0-5221 GCA_050741015.1 Burkholderiales bacterium
GGCATCATCCTCGCGCACTGCTACCAGTACGAGGAGGGGCGCTCGACCTGGGTGATCGAGACCGATGAGCAGACGTGGAGGAACTTCGGCTTCGACAAGATGGGCGAGCAGGAGATGCTGCCCGTGCTCGAGCGCGTGTTCGCCGAGGAGCTCGACGGCCATCCGCTGGTCGCCAACCGCTCGATCTGGCGCAACTTCCCGACCATCGTCAATCGGACCTGGGTCATGGGCAATGCGGTCCTCGTCGGCGACGCCAAGGCGACGGCCCATTTCTCGATCGGCTCGGGCACCAAGCTCGCGATGGAAGATGCGATCGCCCTCTACGAGTCGCTGAAGAAGGAAGGCGAAGTCAAGCGGGCGCTCGCGCGCTACGACACGGCGCGGCGCGAGGAGGTCGAGAAGACGCAGCACGCGGCGAATGTCTCCCTCGCCTGGTTCGAGCACATGAGGCGCTACTGGGACATGGCGCCCGAGCAGTTCGCCTTCGGTGTGATGTCGCGCTCGAAGCAGATCACCTGGGAGAACCTGGAGCTGCGCGACCCCGGCTACGTGAAGGGCATGCACCGCTGGTTCGCGCAGCAAGTGCGCGCGAAGGGGTTCGACCTCGACCTGGCGAACCCGCCGGTGCCGATGTTCACGCCGTTCGCCCTGCGCGACATGGTGGTGGAAAACCGCGTCGTGGTTTCGCCGATGGACCAGTACTGCGCGGTGGAGGGCGTGCCCACTGACTGGCACTTCGTGCACCTGGGGAGCCGCGCGATTGGCGGCGCGGGGCTGGTCTACGTGGAGATGACCTGCACCTCGCCCGACGGGCGCATCACGCCCGGATGCACGGGGCTGTGGAACGAGGCGCAAGCCGCGGCCTTCAAGCGCATCGCGGACTTCTGCCACGCGAATTCGAAGGCGAAGCTTTGCATGCAGATCGGGCACGCGGGCCGCAAGGGCTCGACGCAGCTCGGCTGGGAGCGCATGGACCATCCGCTCGAGGCGGGCAACTGGCCGCTTCTCTCCGCCTCGCCGCTCGCCTACCTCGAGGGCGAGTCGGCAGCGCCGCGCGAGATGGCGCGCGCGGACATGGACCGCATCCGCGACGACTTCGTGCGCTCGACGAAGTACGCGCACGAGGCGGGCTTCGACATGCTCGAGCTGCACATGGCGCACGGGTACCTGCTCGCGAGCTTCCTCTCGCCGCTCACGAACCGCCGCACCGACGACTTCGGCGGATCGATCGAGAACCGCATGCGCTGGCCGCTGGAAGTCTTTCGCGCCTGCCGCGAGACCTGGCCGAAGGCAAGGCCGCTCTCGGTGCGAATTTCCGCGACCGACTGGGCGCCGGGCGGGCTCTCGGGCGAGGACCTGGTCGCGCTGACGAAGATGCTGAAAGCGGCGGGCTGCGACCTGATCGACGTCTCGACCGGCCAGACCGTACCGCAGCAGAAACCGGTCTACGGCCGCATGTACCAGGCGAGCTACGCAGACTGGGTGCGCAACGAAGTCGGCATCGCCACCATGACGGTGGGCGCGATCACCACGCCCGACCAAGTGAATACGCTGCTCGCTGCCGGCAAGGCCGACCTGGTTGCGCTCGCGCGGCCGCACCTCGCCAATCCGTATTTCACGCTGCAGGCGTCGGCCTGGTACCAGCACCCCGGCCAGCACTGGCCGCCGCAGTACCTGCCGGGCCGTGACCAGGCTTTGCGCAACGCCGCGCGCGAGCGCACCGAGCTCGTCGACACCAGGCTGCGCGCCCGACCGGCGAGCCACGAGATATGAAGCGCTGCGCCTGGGCGCGCAACGAGCGCTCGATCCCGTACCACGACCGCGAGTGGGGCGTGCCGGTGCGCAATGATCGGCGGCTGTTCGAGTTCCTGGTCCTCGAAGGCGCGCAGGCGGGCCTCTCGTGGGACACGATCCTGAAAAAGCGCGCCGCCTACCGCAAGGCCTTCGCGGGATTCGATCCAGCCAAGGTGGCGAGATTCGACGCGAAGAAGAAGCGCGCGCTGATGGCCGACGCGGGCATCGTGCGCAACCGCCTCAAGATCGAGTCCACCGTGGGCAACGCGAAGGCGTTTCTCGCGGTGAAGCGCGAATACGGCACTTTTTCACGCTACCTGTGGGGATTCGTCGGCGACCGGCCGCTGCAGGCCCGCCGGCGCACGCCGCGCGACGTTCCCGCCCGAACGGAGCTCTCGGACACCTTGTCAAAAGATCTCAAGAAGCGCGGATTCCGCTTCGTCGGCTCGACGATCATGTACGCTTTCATGCAGGCCACCGGCATGGTCAACGACCACACGACCGACTGCTATCGATGGAAGGAGCTGCAAGACAAATAGGGACTGTCCCCAATTGCTTTTATTGGGGACTGTCCCTATTTGTCTTGCTTTCGCCCGCGGCCCACGCCTTCGACGCCAACGGCGTCGAGCTCGGCGCGACCGAAGCCCAGGTGCTGAAGGCCTTCCCGCTCGCGCGCTGCAAGCCGATGAGCTGGAAGACCCACGCCGCCGACCGGCGCTGCGACGACGCCGAGGTCGTCGTCGACGGTGCGAACGCCCGCATCTCGATCTACCTCAGGCGTGACGCGGTGCAGGCCTTCGACCTGCGCTTCGAGCTGAACGACCTGCCGGCGATCACGGCGCGCCTGAAGGAGCGCTACGGCGTGCCCAACGCCGAGCGCACCGAGCAGTTCGAGCGCGGCCGCAACGCTCGCGAGATCCACAAGGTCGAGTGGAAGCAGGGCGCGGACCAGGCGGTGCTCAGCTCGCAGGCCAAGCGCCGGCGCGTGGACCTGAACGTCTGGCGCGGCGATTTCGACACCGAGATCTACCGCTTCCGGTGATCCGCGCGCTGCGCCGGGCCTGGTACCGCGCCGACCGCGAGGCGATTGCGTTCGCGCTCATGGTCGGCGGCGTGGTCCTCGTGCTCGGCTTTGCCATGCACTCGGTGTTCGCGCGGCACCAGCTCGCGCGCGAGCGCGCGCTGGAGATCACCCGGCAGAACCTCGATTGCCTAGCGCGCAACGTCTACTACGAGGCGCGCGGTGAGCCCGCCGATGGGCAATACGCGGTCGCCGAGGTGACGATGAACCGCGCCGCCTCGTCGCGCTACCCGGACTCGGTGTGCGCGGTCGTGCACAAGCAGCGCTGGGACGCGATCCGCGGGCGCTACGTCGGCGCCTTTGCCTGGACCGAGCTCGGCGCGCTGCCGGCGCCCGAAGGCGAGGCCTGGGGCCAGGCGCAGAAGGTCGCCGCTGACGTCTTCTACCGGCGCGTGCCGCCGCTCGTGGACGGCGCGCTCTACTACCACGCGACCTGGCTCAAGCCGAGCTGGGCGGCCGAGCGCAAGGTCGTCGCCCGCATCGGGCGGCACGTGTTCTACCGCTAGGCGGCCGGTTTTTGCGGCGAGGCGGGAGGCGCCGCCGGCGCCGCGAACCACCGTTCCTTCGGCACGACCTGCGGCTCCTTGGGGTCGAGCACATAGTGCGGCGACATGATCTGCACGCCGTACTCGTTGAAAACGTCCTGGATGTTGCCGTGCAGGCGGCCGAGCGCCTCGACGCGCGGCACCGGCTGCTCGAGCGGCGAGTAGGCGACCAGCCGGTACTCGACGTAATAGTCCGATAGCGCGGTCTGGCGCACGAAGGGCGCCGGATCCTGCGCGATGCCTTCGGTGCGGCGCGCTGCCTCGAGCAGCATCGCCTCGACCTGCCGCCACGGCGTCGAGTAGCCGATCGTGACCACGGTGTCGAGCACGTAGCCGGTGCCATCGATCGCGCGCGAATAGTTCTTGGTGACCGCGGCCATGATGCCCGCGTTGGCCAGCGTGACTTCCTCGCCCAGGCCGGTACGGATGCGCGTTGCGAACATGCCGAGGTACACCACCGTGCCCTCGACGTCGCCGATGCGCACGAAGTCGCCGTGCCGGAAGACGCGCGAGTACATCAGGATGAGCCCGCTGAAGGCCTGCCCGATCACACTCGCGCCGCCCAGCGACAACATCAGGCCGAGCAGCACCGACAGACCCTTGAAGGCATCCGTTTGTGCGCCCGGCAGGTACGGGTAAGCCATCGCCAGCGCGAAGACCCAGACGATGAAATTGAAGATGCGGCGCGTCGGGCGAACGGTGTCGCCGTCGAGCCAGGGGACCTCGATGCGCCCGAATTCGACTCGCAGGAAAAACACGCGCGTCATGCCGATGACCGCCCGCGCGAGCACGACGATGACCGCGACGAACACCAGGCCCGGGAGCGCGCCCGCGATCGACAGCGCGACGTCGGTGACGATGTGCACCAGGTTGTGCGACAGCTCCTCGCCCCAGCGCCGCGTGTACGGGAAGCGCTCGAGCACGAACGCGAGCCATACGATGCTCGCCGCGGCGCCAAGCACCCAGGCGGCCAGCGTGACCAGCCCGCGGACCAGCTGGCGGACGTTGCCGATCTGGAGGTGACGCACCTTCTCGTCGGCCGCCTTCGAGATGTGGTGGCCGATCCATCGCGCGCCGAACAGCAGCAGCCAGACGATCGCCGCGTAAACCAGCGTCGCCGCGACCGCCGCCGCGGCCGCGAGCGCGAGGTAACGCGGCGAGCTTTGCTCCCGGCGCTCGACGATCGCCTGGTCCAGGCGCTTCACGGTCTCGCGCGCCATGATCATCGGCGTCACGCCCGCCTGCTCGTCGACGTCGATCCGGGTGATGATGAAGCCGCTGCGCCCGCCCACGCGCACGTGCACGCCGTCCTCGTATTCGCCGTAGGAGACCTCGGCCCGGGGATCGGCGTCGAGCGCCGCTTCGATGCGCTCGATGGCGCTCGTCGCGCGCTCCTTGGCCGTGTACCCGGCGATCGGGCCGCGCAGGTCGATCACCGTGCGATTGGCGATCACGACCGGCGCGCTCTGGGTCACGATCGCGGCAGCCGGGGTCGCCGGCGTGGCCTCCACGGCCGGTGCCGGCTTGTCGGCCCCCGCCGCAAGCGGCGGCGTGGTTGCGCAGAAGGCGAGCAGCAGGACCGCGAGGTACGCCCGAGTGCGCATGGCGCGAATCATAGCCCGCCGGGCTCGCGCCGCGGCGGCGGACTAGACCCCGGTATCCAGCGCGCCGCCGCCGTCCACCAGCAGCGCGACGCCGGTGATGAAGGCCGCCTCGTCGGAGGCGAGGAAGAGCGCGGCGTTGGCGACGTCCCAGGCGGTGCCCATCTTGCCGCGCAACGGCACACGCGCATCGCGCTCGG
>JBOIFE010000321.1:0-13008 GCA_050741015.1 Burkholderiales bacterium
GGGCCTACGTGCCGGCGATGTCGGACGAGTCCATCATCGTCAAAGGGCAGGGCACGATCTTCCTCGCTGGACCGCCGCTCGTGAAGGCGGCGACCGGGGAGGTGGTGACGCCGGAGGAGCTCGGCGGCGCCGAGGTCCACACCCGGGTCTCGGGCGTCGCGGACCACTACGCACAGAACGACGCCCACGCGCTTGCCATCTGCCGGCGAATCGTCGCGGGCCTCAATACGAAGAAGCAGGTCTCGCTCGACCTGCGCGAGCCGGTGGAGCCGCTCTACCCGGCCGAGGAGATCTACGGCGTCATCCCGTCCGAGGTGCGCAAGCCCTACGACGTGCGCGAGGTGATCGCGCGCGTGGTCGACGGCTCCGAGCTCGACGAATTCAAGCAGAACTACGGCACGACGCTCATCACCGGCTTCGCGCACCTGCAAGGCTACCCGGTCGCGATCCTCGCCAACAACGGGATCCTGTATTCGGAGAGCTCGCTGAAGGCCACGCACTTCATCGAGCTCGCCTGCCAGAGAGGCATTCCGCTCCTTTTCCTGCAGAACATCGCCGGGTACATGGTCGGGAAGAAGTACGAAGCGGGCGGCATCGCCAAGGACGGCGCCAAGATGGTGACCGCGGTGGCGACCGCGCGCGTGCCCAAGTTCACGATGATCCTCGGCGGCTCCTACGGCGCGGGCAACTACGGCATGTGCGGGCGCGCCTACTCGCCGCGGTTCCTGTGGATGTGGCCGAACGCGCGCATCTCGATCATGGGCGGAGAGCAGGCGGCGAGCGTGCTCGCCACCGTCCGCGGCGACTTCAAGTCGAAAGCGGACGAGGAAGCGTTCAAGAACCCGATCCGCGAGCAGTACGAGCGCCAGGGGCATCCCACCTACTCGAGCGCGCGTCTGTGGGACGACGGCGTCGTCGATCCTGCGGATTCGCGGCGCCTGCTGGCGCTCGCGCTGTCGGCCTCCCTCAACGCGCCGATTGAGCCGACGAAGTTCGGCATCTTCCGGATGTAGCCGGCATGCTGACCGTCACGACCACCGGCGGCGTGGCCCGCGTGATGCTCGACCGCCCCGAGATCCGCAACGCCTTCGACGACGCGCTGATTGCCGCGCTGACGAGCGCGCTTCGCGAACTCGACGCGGACGACGGCGTGCGCGCGGTCGTGCTGGGCGGCAACGGGCCGGCGTTTTGCGCGGGCGGCGACCTCAATTGGATGAAGCGGATGTCCGGCTACACCTATGAGCAGAACCTCGCCGATGCGCGAGGGCTCGCCGGCATGCTGCGCACGCTCGATCGCATGAAGAAGCCTACGATCGCGCGCGTGCATGGTCCGGTGTATGCGGGTGGCCTTGGGTTGGTGGCGGCGTGCGACATTGCGATCGGCACGCCAGAAGCTCGCTTTTGCCTCTCCGAAGCCAAGATAGGATTGTCCCCCGCAACCATCAGCCCGTACGTCGTTCGTGCGATGGGCGAACGCGCTGCGCGGCGCTACTTCCTGAGCGCGGAAGTCTTCGACGCGAACGAGGCGTATCGAATTGGCTTGCTAACGGCTGTCTCGCCGTCCGAAAAACTGGACGGCGAGATCGATGGGATCCTCGGGCACCTCCTCCAGGGCGGACCTCAAGCGCTGATTAAGATCAAGGATCTGATACGACGCGTTTCGTCGGGTCTCATTGATGACGCCATGATCGAAGACACAGCGGCTCGCATCGCCGAAATCCGCGCCACGCCCGAAGGCAAGGAAGGCGTGGCCTCGTTCCTCGAAAAGCGCAAGCCCGGCTGGCGCAGCTGATGTTCCGCAAGATCCTCATTGCCAACCGGGGCGAGATCGCCTGCCGGGTCGCGCTGACGGCGCGGCGCCTGGGGATCAAGGTCGCTGCGGTCTACTCGGAGGCTGACGCCGATGCGCGCCACGTGCGCATGGCGGATGAGGCCTTCCTCATCGGACCGGCGCCTGCGGCTGAAAGCTATCTGCGCGGCGATGCGATCCTTGCTGCGGCGAAGCGCTTTGGCGCCGAGGCGATCCACCCGGGCTACGGATTTCTGTCCGAGAACGAGGGCTTCGCGCGCGCCTGCGCGGCGGCGGGCGCCGTCTTCATCGGACCTCCACCGGACGCGATCGCAGCAATGGGTGACAAGTCCGCGGCGAAGCGGCTGATGGAAAAGGCCGGCGTGCCGCTCGTGCCCGGCTACCACGGCGAGAAGCAGGATTCGAAGCTGCTCGCAGCAGAAGCTCAGAAGATCGGCTATCCAGTGCTTATCAAGGCCTCCGCCGGCGGCGGCGGCAAGGGCATGCGCATCGTGGGGAAGGCCGAGGAGTTCCAGGCGGCGCTCGAAGGCGCGCAGCGCGAGGCGAAGTCTTCGTTCGGCGATGCGCGCGTGCTGGTCGAACGCTACCTCGATCGACCGCGCCATATCGAGGTCCAGGTATTCGGCGACACGAAAGGCGGCTGCCTGCACCTGTTCGAGCGCGATTGCTCGGTGCAGCGTCGCCACCAGAAGGTGCTCGAAGAATCGCCTGCGCCCGGCATGACGGCGGCGCGCCGCAAGGAAATGGGTGAGGCTGCAGTGGCTGCAGCGCGCGCCGTGAACTATGTCGGCGCCGGCACGGTGGAATTCATCGCCGAGCAGAATGGACGCTTCTACTTCATGGAGATGAACACCCGCCTGCAGGTCGAGCACCCGGTGACCGAGATGATCACCGGGCTCGACCTCGTCGAGTGGCAGCTCCGCGTGGCCGCGGGCGAGTCGCTGCCGCTTGCTCAGGACGCGCTCGCAATCCGTGGCCACGCGATCGAGGCGCGGCTCTACGCCGAGGACCCGGATCGCGGCTTCCTGCCGCAGACGGGGCGCGTCGCGCACCTGCGCTTCCCGGAGGGCGACCCGCACGTTCGCATCGACTCGGGCGTGGAGCAGGGGGCGGCGATCACGCATTACTACGACCCGATGATCGCGAAGCTCATCGCCTGGGGCGAGGACCGCCCGCGCGCACTCGCGCGGCTCGTGGATGCCCTCGGCGCTGTGGAGATCGCGGGACTCAGGACCAACGTCGCGTTCCTCGAGCGGATCGCCCGCAGCCGCGCCTTCGGCGCGGGCGAGCTCGACACCGGCCTGATCGAGCGCAACCGCGGCGAGCTCTTTCCTCCTGCGACGCCGGCACCGCACGAGCTCCTCGCCGTCGCCGCCATGGCCGAACTGCTGGACGAGGCCGAAGCGGCCCGGGCGCGCACTCGCGCCTCGGGCGATCCGCACTCGCCCTGGGATGCCGTCGACGGCTGGCGGTTGAATCTGGGCTCGCACCACCGCTTCGTGTTCGAGGATCGCGGGGAGCGTCGCGAGGCGACCGTGGAATTCCGGCCCGGCGGCCACGGCCTGCGGATCGACGGCCGCGAATACGCGCTCGCGGGCGAGCGGCTCGCTGAAGGCACGCTTCGCGTGCGACTCGACGGCGCGGTGTTCCTCGCCCGAGCCGTGCTCGTCGGTCGCGACTGGCATGTGTCTGCGGGCGGGAGGCGAGCGGTGCTCGCGCTCGCCGAGGAACTGCCCGCGCAGGCGGACGAGGCCGCGGCGGGGAGCCTTGCCGCGCCCATGCCGGGCAAAGTGATCGCGCTGCACGTCAAGGCGGGCGACAAGGTCGAAAAAGGCGCGCCGCTCCTCGTCCTTGAGGCGATGAAGATGGAGCACACGATCAGTGCCCCTGCGGCCGGCGTGGTGAAGGCGATCCACTATGCGCCGGGCGAGCAGGTGCCCGAAGGCGCCGAACTCCTTACACTGGAGTCGTGATGAGCGCGCTGCCGAAGAAGGTCCGCATCGTCGACGTGGGGCCGCGCGACGGCCTGCAGAACGAGAAGCAGGAGGTGCCGACGAAAGTGAAGCTCGAGCTGATCGAGCGACTCGCCAACGCCGGCCTGAAGGCCGTGGAGGCCACCGCCTTCGTTTCGCCAAAGTGGATTCCGCAGATGGCCGACCACACCGAGGTGCTGGAAGGCATCCATCGCCATCCCGGCGTGTCGTACCCGGTGCTGACGCCGAACCTGAAGGGGTTCGAGGCCGCGCGCGCCGCCGGTGCGACCGAGGTGGCGGTCTTCGGTGCTGCCTCGGAAGCCTTTTCGAAGAAGAACATCAACTGCTCGATCGCCGAGAGCCTGGAGCGCTTTCGACCGGTCGCCGAAGCCGCGCGCGCCGCGGGCATCAAGGTGCGCGGCTATATCTCCTGCGTGCTTGGCTGTCCCTACGAAGGCGAGGTGGCGCCGGCGAAGGTGGCCGAGGTCGCGCGTGCGCTCCACCAAATGGGGTGCTACGAGATCTCGCTCGGGGACACCATCGGCACCGGAACGCCCCGCAAGACGCAGGCGATGATCGAGGCCTGCTCGCGCGCGGTGCCGGTCGCACGCCTCGCGGGCCACTACCACGACACCTACGGGCAGGCGCTCGCGAATATCTATTCCTCGCTCGAGCTCGGCGTGGCGACCTTCGACGCTTCGGTCGCGGGCCTTGGCGGCTGCCCGTACGCGAAAGGCGCGTCCGGCAACGTCGCGACCGAGGACGTGGTGTACATGCTGGACGGCCTGGGCATCGAGACCGGGATCGACCTCGACAAGCTGGTCGACACGGGACAATGGATCTGCGGCGTGATCGGCAAGACGCCGGTAACGAAGGCGGGCCGCGCGATCGCCGCCAAGCGCGCGGGGTGAATTCGCCCTGCACCAAGGTGTGCGTCATGGACGCCGAGCAGCGCTACTGCCTCGGTTGTCGCCGCACGCTCGACGAGATCGGGCGTTGGGGCCAGATGACCGAGGCCGAGCAGGCGGCGGTGCTCGCGCAGCTTTCCGCGCGCCAGGAGCCCAAGGCATGCACCAGCTGACCTGGTACTTCGACTTCGTCTCGCCCTATTCGCACCTGGGCTTTCACCGCCTGCGCGAGCTGCCCGCCGATGCGACCGTGGAGCTCAGGCCCGTGCTGTTCGCCGGGCTGCTGCAGCACTTCGGCCACAAGGGGCCCGCCGAGATCCCGGCGAAGCGCCGCTGGACCTACCGCGACTGCACCTGGACGGCGAAATCCCTGGATATCCCGTTCCGCTTCCCCGCCTCGCATCCGTTCAATCCACTGGCGCACCTTCGCCTGGCGATCGCCGCGGGACCGACCCGCGATAACGTGGGGCGGATTTTCGACGCGATCTGGTCGACGGGCGGCGAAGCAACGGATCCGGCGGCGTTTGCCGCGCTGGCCGCGTCGCTCGGCGTCGACGCCGGGCGCCTCGGCGACCCTGAGGTCAAGAACGCGCTGCGCCGGAATACGGAGGATGCGGCGGCGCGCGGCGTCTTCGGCGTGCCGAGCTTCGACGTCGATGGCGAGATCTTCTGGGGCGCGGATGCGCAGCCGTTCCTGCTTGAATACCTGCGCGATCGCGCCGTACTCGACAATCCCGAAATGCGCCGCGTCGACGCGCTCCCTGTCGGCGTCGCGCGAAAGGCTTGACCATGGATAAGCGAAAGCTCGGACCCCTCGAGGTGCCCGCACTCGGCTTCGGCTGCATGGTGCTGCCCGGCTTCTACTTCCCCGGCGACGAGGCGCAGGCGATCGCCACCCTGCATCGCGCCGAGGCGCTCGGCGTCAACTTCCTCGACACGGCCGACGCCTACGGCGCCGGAAAGAACGAAGAGCTCGTCGGCCGCGCAATCAGGGGCAGGCGCGAGCGCTACCTGATCGCGACGAAGTTCGGCAACATCCTGACGCCCAACGCGGAGCGCGACATCGACGGCCGGCCCGAGTACGTCGGGGCGGCCTGCGAGGCGAGCCTGAAGCGCCTGGGTATCGACACGATCGACCTGTACTTCCAGCACCGTGTCGACCCGCGCGTGCCTATCGAGGAGACCGTGGGTGCGATGAAGCGGCTCGTCGAACAGGGCAAGGTGCGCTACCTGGGGTTGTCGGAAGCCGCTCCCGCGACGATCCGCCGCGCGCACAAGGTGCATCCGATCGCGGCATTGCAGACCGAATACTCGCTCTGGACGCGCGAGGCGGAAAGCCAGATCCTGCCCCTGTGCCGCGAGCTCGGCATCGGCTACGTCGCCTACTCGCCGCTGGGACGCGGCATGTTCGGCGGCGAGATCCGTGGCGCCGAGAGCCTGGCCGAGAACGACCGGCGCAAGGCGCACCCGCGATTCCAGGGCGAGAATCTCGCTGCTAACGTGCGGCTCGCCCAGGCCGTGGCAGCGCTGGCGAAGAGCAAGGGCTGCTCGAGTGCGCAGCTCGCGCTTGCCTGGCTGCTCGCGAAAGGCCGCGACATCGTGCCCATCCCCGGCACGCGGCGCATCGACCACCTCGAGGCAAACGCGGCTGCTACGCGGATCACGCTCGCGCCGGCCGAGATTGCAGCGCTGGAAGCGGCGTGCCCCGCCAGTGCGGCGCAGGGCACGCGCTACCCGGCGGGCGCGATGTCGAAGCTGAACGGCTAGAAGTCGACCTTCTCGCCGGGCTGCGGGACGATCACCTTGGTCGAGGTGCTGCCCAGCGCCTTGATGAACTCCTCGGGCGTGCCCTTCAGGATCGGGAACGTGCCGTAGTGCATCGGAATCACGAACTTCGGCTTCAGAAACCGGTTGATCGCGATCGCCGCATCGGCGGGTCCCATCGTGAAATGTCCGCCGATGGGCAGGAGCACGAGGTCGGGCTTCAGGTATTCGCCGATCAGCGCCATGTCGCCGAACAGGCCCGTGTCGCCAGCGTGGTAGATCCTGAAGCCGTTTTCCATCTCGAGGACGTATCCCACCGGCTCCCCGCCAAAGTGGGTTTCGTTCTTGCCCGTGGCCGGATTCTTCCAGACGAGCTCCGACGCATGGTCGGCGTGCGTCGCCGTGATCTTCACCCCGCCCGGGCCGAACGGCATGATCGTTCCGCCTACGCCAAACCTCTGCGCGAGATTGGCCGGCAGGATGCCGAGCGTCACCAGGGCATTTCCCAGTCCGCCCGCATTCCACACGGGTGCGTCGTTCAGCTTGGCGAGGTCCGGCGCGTCGGCGAAGTGGTCGAAGTGCGCGTGCGTGACCAGGATGAGGTCGACCTTGCCGACCGATTCCAGGGTCTTGAACCCGGCCGGCGTCTTGGGATTGGTGCGCAGCCACGGATCGATCACGATCACCTTGCCGCCGGGCGTGGTGATGCGGAACGCCGCCTGCCCGAGCCACAGCACCTCGGTCTTGCCCGCGCCGAGCGCGGTGCCCGCGAACAGTGCCAGTGCCAATGTCCAAAGTAGTCTTCTCATCGTTTCCTCCGTCGTTCAGTTGTACTTGCGCGTATCGTCGATGACCTTGCCGTCGTTTGGCAAGCTCCCCGGCGCGACGAGCTCGACCTCGCCGCGCAGCTTGGTCACGTCCCGGATCGAGGCGACGATCGCCTCGGCGAGGCCCGCCGGGCGCTCGCGCACCTCGCACTTCAGGGTCATCCGGTCATCGCCCGTCTCACCCGCGACGACCAGCCGCGCCTTCAGTACTTCGTTGTGGCGGCGCAGCACCTCGGCCACCTGGCGCGGCGTGACGAACATCGCCCGCACCTTGGTCGACTGGTCGGCGCGCCCCATCCAGCCCTTGATCCGGGTATTGGTGCGCCCGCAGGGGCTCCGACCGGCCAGCACAGCCGACAGATCGCCCGTGGCGAAACGGATCAACGGGTAGTCCGGATTGAACGAGGTGATCAGCACCTCGCCGACCTCGCCCGCGGCGACCGGGTCGCCGGTGCCGGGGCGCACGATCTCGAGAATCAGCGCCTCGTCGAGGATCATCCCTTCGTTCACCGTGCCGTCGGGCAGGGCGCTTTCGTAGGCGATCAGGCCAAGATCGGCCGAGGCGTAGAGCTGCATCACGTGCACGCCGCGCGCGCCCATCGCCTGTCGCAGCACCGGGGGCAGGTACTCCGCGCCGACGACGGCCTTCTTCAGCGATGAGATGTCGATCTTCAGCTCGTCGGCCTTCTCGGCAATGAGCTTCAGGAACGAGGGCGTGCCGCCGAACGCCGTGACGCGCAGGTCGCGAATGGTCGCCGCCTGCATCTCGGTCTGCCCGATGCCGCCGGGAACGACGGTGGCGCCCAGGGCGAGTGCGCCGTGCTCCACCATCGAGGCGGCTGGCGTGAAATGGTAGGAAAAGCTGTTCAGTACCCGGTCGCCTGCGCGCACGCCGGCGGCGAACAGCGCGCGCGCCGTGCGCCACCAGTCGCGGCCGTGGCCTTCCGCGTCGTACACGGGACCGGGCGATACATACAGCTTGGCGAACTTTTCGACCGGCGTCGCGTTCAACCCTCCGAGCGGCGGCATTGCCTTTTGCAGATCGCCAAGCTCGGACTTTCGCGTCACTGGAAGCCGCGCGAGTGCCGCCCGCGACGTGACATCGGCTGCGTCAATGTCCTTCAGGATGCGCGCCCAGCCCGGAGCGTTCGATTTCGAGTGCGCCAGGTGCTTCGGCAGCGCCGCCATCAGCGCGACCTCGCGTTCCTCATGAGGGCGCGTCTCGAGCGCGTCGTAGTGGGGACTCAGAGCCAACGCTTCCTTCGCCGGTAGGACTTCACGTCGCGAAAGCTCCGGCGCCCGGCAGTGGAAAAGCCGAGATAGAACTCCTTGACGTCCGTATTCTCGGCGAGCGACTTGCCCTCGCCGTCCATCACGACCCGCCCGCTTTCGAGGATGTAGCCGTAGTGGGCGTACTGGAGCGCGATGTGCGTGTTCTGCTCCGCGAGCAGGAAGCTCACCTTCTCCCGATGGTTGAGCTCCTTGACGATCTCGAAGATCTCCTCGACCAGCTGCGGCGCGAGCCCCATCGAGGGCTCGTCGAGAAGAATCATGCTCGGGCGGGCCATCAGCGCGCGGCCGATCGCCGTCATCTGCTGCTCGCCGCCCGAGGTGTAGCCCGACTGCGCCTTGCGCCGCTCCTTGAGCCGCGGAAAGTAGCGGTAGACGCGCTCGAGGTCTTCGCTCAGGTCTGCGCCGCCCCTCGTGTAGGCGCCCGTGAGCAGGTTCTCCTCGACCGTCAGGTGCTGGAAGCAGTGCCGCCCCTCCATCACCTGGCAGATCCCGCGCCGGACGAGCTCGGACGGGTTCAGGCGGTCGATGCGCTCGCCGCGGAACTCGATGGCGCCCTTGGTGACGTCGCCGCGCTCGGCGCGCAGCAGGTTCGAGATCGCCTTCAGCGTCGTCGTCTTGCCCGCGCCGTTGGCCCCGAGCAGCGCGACGACCTGTCCCTCCGCGACCTGCAGCGACACGCCGCGCAGCACGAGGATCACGTGGTCGTATATGACCTCGACGTTGCTGACCGAGAGATACGCGGCGGTGGCCATGGACGTGAAAACGGCCGCCTCGCGGCGGCCGTTCCGTTAGTGCGAGTCGCGCTCAGCCTTCCTTGGAGCAGTCGCGCGGGGTGATGCCCTTTTCCTTGGCGTACTTCGCCGCGTCTTCCTCGACCATCGAGCGCACGAGCTTGCGGTCGGGCTCCATCCAGCCGGTGAGCACGTGCCACTTGGTGCCGTCCCACTGCTGGAACTTCACCAGGCCCGAGCCCTCGTGGTCGAAGCACGACACCTTGAGCGGCGGCATCAGGCCGGTCGCGCCGAGCTCCTTCAGGCGCTGGTCGGTGATGTTCAGGTGCTCGATGCCCCACTGCATCTCATCGCCCGTGATCGACTGGCCCTTCTTGTTGAAGTGCGCCTGCGCGTTGCGGATCGCCTCGGTGGTCACGATGCCGGCGACGACGCCGCGCGTATGGTAGATCGAGCCGAAGCGAGAGATGTCGTCGAACTCGCCCTTGCCCTTGGCGTAGACGTACTTCTTGATGTCCTGCATGACCGGGAAGTTCGAGCCTGGCGCGTTGAAGCCCGCTGCGATAAAGCCCTTCGCGGCCGCTCCGGCGGGGATCACGTCTTCCTCCGCGCCCGACCACCACACGCCGATCATCTTGTCGCGCGGGTAGCCGATGCGCGCGGCGGACTTGAGCGCGGTCGGGTTCATCACGCCCCAGCCCCACAGGATCACCCAGTCGGGGTGGATCTGGCGGATCTGCAGCCACTGCGCCTGCTGCTCGTTGCCCGGATGCGGCACGGCGATCAGGCTCAGCTCGTAGCCGTACTCCTGGGCCATGTCCTTGAGGATCGGAATCGGCTCCTTGCCGTAGGCCGAGTCGTGGTACAGCAGCACGATCTTCTTGCCCTTCAGCTTGTCCATGCCGCCGGCCTTCTGGCCCATGTACTTGATCATCACGGTCGCCTGCGACCAGTACGTGGTGATCAGCGGGAAGACGTACTTGAAGACGCGGCCGTCAGCGGCCGAGGTACGCCCGTAGCCCATCGAGATGATCGGAATGTGGTCCGCGGTCGCCTTCTCGATCAGCGAGTAAGTGATGCCGGTCGAGAGCGGGTGGATGACCGTGGCGCCGGTCGGCCCCTTGTTCTTCTCGCGCTCGTAGCACTCGACGCCGCGCGCGTTGTTGTACTCGGTCTCGCACTTCTCCCAGGTGAGCTTCACGCCGTTGATGCCGCCATCGCGCGTGTTGATCATCTGCATGTAGTCGATGATCCCGCCGCCGAAGCCCGAGCCCCCCGGCGCGTACGGGCCGACCCAGTAGTAATTGGCCGGTATGAACTGCTCCTTGGCCTGCGCGAAGGCCTGGCCGGAAAAACAGGCCGCCGCCGCGAGCGCAAAGGCAAACGTGGTGCGCTTCATTGTTCTCCTCCTCCTCATTCATCCCGGTCGGCCCCGAGGAACTGCCTGGGGCCGTACCACATAGTGGAACGGGCAGTATAGCCCTTCTGGTCCGAGTGTCTAGTGCGGGAACGGCCAGAGCCGGAGCTTTTCCTTCGCGATCTGCCACAGCCGCGCCAGGCCATGCGGCTCCACGATCAGGAAGAACACGATCAGCCCGCCGAAGATCATCAGCTCGATGTTGGACACGATGGCGTGCGAGATGTCGATATTCAACACGTGCGAGATCAGGCCGTACAGGCGGTTGAGGAAGATCGGCAGCAGGGTGATGAACGCCGCGCCGAGGAACGCACCGAGGATCGAGCCCATGCCGCCGATGATGATCATGAACAGGACCAGGAACGACAGGTCCAGCGTGAACGCCTCGGGCTCGACCGTGCCGAGGTAGGTATAGGCGAACAGCGCGCCGGCGACGCCGCAGTAGAACGAGCTGATGGCGAAGGCGAGGAGCTTGGTCTTCATCATCGGGATGCCGATCACGCTCGCGGCGACGTCCATGTCGCGCACGGCCATGAACGCGCGCCCGGTCTCGCTGCGCATCAGGTTCTTCGCCAACAGCGCCATGACCACCACGATCGCGAGCGTGAGCAGGTACTTGGAGGCCGGCGACTGGAATTCGTAGCCGAGGATCACTACGTTCTGCGCGGTGATCACGCCCGTCGGGCTGTTGTTGGTGAACCAGCCGATGCGCTGGATCGCCCACAGCACGAAGAACTGGCAGGCGAGCGTGGCGACCGCCAGGTAGAAGCCCTTGATGCGCAGACTCGGCAGCCCGAACACGATGCCGACCGCCGACGCGCACAGCCCGGCGAGCACGAAGCTTGGCAGGATGCCGAGCCAGGGCATCCGCAGCACGAAGTTGTAGGTCATGAACGCGCCTACGGCCATGAACGCGGCCGTGCCGAGCGAGATCTGGCCGGCGTAGCCGGTGAGGATGTTCAGGCCGAGCGCGGCGAGCGAGAAGATCAGCAGCGGCGTGAGGATGGCCGACAGCCAGTATTCGTTCGACACGAGCGGCACCACGACGAACGCGACCGCGAGCAGCAGCGCGATGCCGACGCGGTCCTGCAGGATCGGGAAGATCTGCTGGTCAGCGGCGTAGGTGGACTTGAACTGCCCCGATTCGCGATAGAGCATGGCTACACCCGGTCAATGATTTTTTCGCCGAACAGCCCCTGGGGCCGCACGAGCAGGAACAGCAACGCGATGACGTAGGCGAACCAGGACTCGATGCCGCCGCCCACCATCGGCCCGAGGTAGACCTCGGCGAGCTTCTCCGACGCCCCGATGATCAGTCCGCCGACGATCGCCCCCGGGATCGACTCGAAGCCGCCGAGGATCAGCACCGGCAGCGCCTTCAGCGCGATGAACGTGAGCGAGTACTGCACGCCGTTGCGCGAGCCCCACATCAGGCCGGCGACCAGCGCGACGAAGCCAGCCACGGCCCAGACGATGACCCAGATGTGCTTGAGCGGAATGCCCACCGCGAGCGCGGCCTGGTGGTCGTCGGCAACCGCGCGCAGCGCGCGGCCGATGCGCGTGTACTGGAAGAACAGCGCCAGCGCGGCCACCAGGACCGCGGCCACGCCCGAGGCGAACAGGTCGAACTGGCTGACGTTGATGTTCGCGGTATCGAGCAGCCACTGCATCGGCACGTCCTGGATGCCGAGGTCCAGGCCGTGCGGCTGCGAGCCCCAGACCAGCTGCGACAGGCCCTCGATGACGAAGGTGAGGCCGATCGTCGCCATGAACAGCGTGATCGGCGGCTGGTTGACGAGCGGCCGCAGCACGATCTTCTCGATCGCCATGGCGAGCACCACCATCACCGCGAGCGTGATGACGAGCGCCAGCCAGAAGTTGACGCCGCGCTCGAGCAGCGACACGAAAGTGAGCGCGGCGAAGAACACCATCGCGCCCTGTGCGAAATTGAACACGCCCGAGGCCTTGTAGATCAGCACGAACCCGAGCGCCACCAGCGAGTACATCACGCCGGCGAGCAGCCCGCCGATCAGCACCTCGAAGAAGAACGAGACGGCCATCGGTCAGTGCGCCACGCCGAGATAAGCGTCGATCACGGCCTGGTTGGCGCGGATCTCCGCCGGCGTGCCGTCGCCGATCTTGCGCCCGTAGTCGAGCACCACGACCCGGTCGGAGATGTCCATCACGACGCCCATGTCGTGCTCGATCAGCACGATCGTCGTCCCGTACTGATCGTTGACGTCGAGCACGAAGCGGCACATGTCCTGCTTTTCCTCGACGTTCAT
>JBOIFE010000322.1:0-3334 GCA_050741015.1 Burkholderiales bacterium
GCTCTCGGTTGCGATGGTGAGCGAGTGATAGCGGGTGGCGCGGAACGGGCCGTTCAGCCCGCGGAAGACCGACCGGCCGGTGTGGCGGATCTCGCTGAGCTTGCCGTGCATCAGCTTCGGCGCCCGCACCACGCGCCCGCCATAGGCCTGGCCGATCGCCTGGTGCCCGAGACAGACGCCCAGAATGGGAATCTTCCCGGCGTAGGTCTTGATGACCTCCAGGCTGATCCCCGCCTCGTTGGGCGTGCAGGGGCCCGGCGAGATCACGACGCTCGCCGGGCGCAGCGCTTCGACGTCGGCCGCCGTCACCTCGTCGTTGCGCAGCACCTTCACCTCCGCCCCGAGTTCGCCCAGGTACTGCACCAGGTTGTAGGTGAAGGAGTCGTAGTTGTCGATCATCAGGACCATGCGGCCTCCGCCGAGGCGAGCTCCGCGGCGCGCAGCAGCGCGCGCGACTTGTGCAGCGTTTCCTGCCATTCGGACTGCGGATCGGAGTCCGCCACGATGCCGGCGGCCGCCTGTACGTGAAGCCGGCCGTCCTTCACCACCGCGGTGCGGATGGCGATCGCCACGTCCATGTCGCCGTTGAAGCCGAGGTAGCCGACCGCCCCGCTATAGACGCCCCGCTTCACCGGCTCGAGCTCGTCGATGATCTGCATCGCGCGCACCTTCGGTGCGCCGGTCACCGTGCCCGCCGGGAAGCTTGCACGGAAGACATCGAGCGCGTCCAGGCCCGGCGCGAGACGCCCCTCCACGTTCGACACGATGTGCATCACGTGCGAGTAGCGCTCGACGACCATCTTCTCGGTGACCTTCACGCTGCCGATGGCGGCCACGCGCCCGACGTCGTTGCGCCCGAGGTCGATCAGCATCACGTGCTCGGCCCGCTCCTTGGGATCGGCGAGCAGCTCGCCGGCGATGCGTGCGTCCTCCTCCGGAGTCGCGCCGCGCGGGCGGGTGCCGGCGATCGGCCTCAGCGTGATGCGCTCGCCCGCAACGCGCACCATGATCTCGGGCGAGGCGCCGACCACGTGGTGGTCGCCGAAATCGAAATGGAACATGTAGGGCGAGGGATTGAGGCTGCGCAGCGCCCGGTACAGCGCGATCGGTGGCGCGCGAAAATCGCGCGTCGTGCGCTGCGAAACCTGCACCTGCATGCAGTCGCCCGCGAACACATACTCCTTCGTGCGCCGCACGGCGGCGAGGAAATCGGCTTCGCCGATCGAGCGACGCAGCTCGGCCGGCGGGCCTTCCGCGCCCGGCGGCGCGAGCACGACGGCCTCGGGCAGCGGCGCCGCCAGGCGCTCGAGCAACCGTGCGAGGCGCTCGCGAGCAGCGCGGTAGGCCTCTGGCTGGCGCGGGTCGGCGTAGACGACGAGGTGCAGCTTGCCCATCACGTTGTCCACCACGGCGAGCTCGTCCGAAACGAGCAGCAGCATGTCCGGCGTGCCGAGCGCGTCAGGCTTTTCGGCGCCCAGGGCGCGCGGCTCGACCTGGCGCACCATTTCGTAGCCGAAATAGCCCGCGAGCCCGCCGGGAAACTTGAGGCTGCCCGGCGCCGGCGCCACGCGGTTACGCGCGAGGTAGGCGCGAAGGAAGGCAAGCGGGTCGCCCTCGACCTGCTCGAGGCACACGTCGGCGCCGCGAGCGTCGCGCAGCAGGCGCCGGATCGTCGAGCCGCGCGCCTCGATCCTCTCGGCGCAGGGCAGCCCGACGAAGGAGTAGCGACCGAAGCGCTCGCCGCCGACCACCGATTCCAGCAGGTAGCTGTAGGGGCCGCCCGCCAGCTTCAGGTACACGGCGAGCGGCGTATAGAGGTCGGCGCGCGCCTCGGCGAGCACCGGGATCCGGGTGTAGCCCTGTTGCGCGAGCCGCTGGAACTCAAGCTCGGTCATGAAAGCCTCCGCTGCAACTGCAAATACCTTGGGGAACTATCGTGCGGCCCTGGGATGAAGCGTCGCCGAGCCGCGCGGCGACGCGTGGGGAGCTAGCGGCGCCAGCGGCGCCGGGATTGCCAGCGGAGGGAATCGAATGGGCTCACGGCGCAGGGACTATACCAGCCTGCCCCCGCCGGCGCATCTCGCGGATCGTGGCGGCGTAGTCCTTCGAGCCGAAGATCGCGGAGCCCGCGACGAAGGTGTCGGCGCCCGCGGCTGCGATCTCTGCGATGTTGTCGAGCTTCACGCCGCCGTCGACTTCGAGCCAGACCTCGCGACCCAGGCGCTCGATGCGCCGGCGCACCTCGGTGATCTTCGGCAGCACCGAACGGATGAATGACTGCCCGCCAAAGCCCGGATTGACCGACATGAGCAGCACGAGGTCGATTTTTTCGAGCGTGTAGTCGAGGCAGTCGAGCGGCGTAGCCGGGTTGAGGACCAGTCCCGCCTTGCAGCCCTGCTCCTTGATCAGCGCGATCGTGCGGTCGACGTGGTCCGACGCCTCCGGGTGGAAGCTGATGATCGCGGCCCCGGCCTTCGCGAACTCGGGCACCAGCCGGTCCACCGGCTCGACCATCAGGTGCACGTCGATTGGCACGCGCGCGTGGGGCCGCAACGCCGCGCACACCAGCGGACCGACGGTGAGGTTGGGCACGTAGTGATTGTCCATCACGTCGAAATGCAGGAGGTCGGCGCCGGCCGCCTGCACGGCGCGCACCTCGTCCCCGAGCCGCGCAAAATCGGCCGACAGCAGGCTGGGAGCGATGCGCAAAGCCATGGCCGCGCGAGTTTACAATGCGCGCATGAGCCGGGAGAAGCACTACGACATCGCGGTGAGCGCTGCGACCCGGTACCTCGCCGAGCAGTCCGATGAAGGCGCCGGCCGCTACGTCTTTGCCTACACCATCACGATCCGCAACCGGGGCAGCGTCGGCGCGCAGCTGCTCGGCCGGCACTGGGTGATCACCGACGCGCAGGGCCTCGTGCAAGAGGTGCGCGGCGAAGGCGTCGTGGGCTCGCAGCCCACGCTCCGGCCGGGCGAAAGCTACGAATACACGAGCGGCACCTCGATCGCCACGCCGGTGGGGACCATGCACGGCGAGTACCAGATGGTCGCCGAGGACGGCACGCGCTTCGATGCGCCGATCCCGGCATTCACGCTGTCCGTGCCGCGGGTGCTGCACTGAGCCTCGGAGTGGCGCGCGGCGCGACTGCCGCATGCGTGGCGCTACTGCTCGCCGCCGGATGCACGGCACCGGGGCCGCGGACCGCACCCACCTGCCCCTGCGCGCCAACCAAGCCGCCGCCCTCGGCGGCGCGCTACGAGCCCGTCGACTTCGGCGACCTGCCGGGATGGGCCGCCTCCCCCGCGGCGGCGAGCCTGCGCGCCTTCATCG
>JBOIFE010000323.1:0-9796 GCA_050741015.1 Burkholderiales bacterium
GTCCACCACCCTACGGGAAGACTAATGTCTAAGCCCAGCCGCCCGCGCCGTGGGATTGAGCGTGGGCTCGCCGATCTTCCGGAGCGTATTGCGATCAGTATGGTGGAACGGCGCCGCTTGGCCCGGGATCACCAGCACCGTGTCCTGCTCGTAGGACCACGTTCCATCGTCGTTGATCGTCACCGTGACGGTGTAGCTCTCCGTCCTGAATGCGTGCTCCAGAAACGGATTCGACGAGATCCCGTTCGTCAGGGAACCGCGGACGGCCTCGAGGCGGAATGTTCTCGCGTCAATTGCAGCGTGACCGACGGCCATCGCGGTTTGCCCGCGCGGTATTGATAGCGTCAGGATCACGGTGCCCGTCGCCGGTTCCCACAGCCAATAGCCGACCTGGTCGTGGAAGGTCTCGGGGTCGTCTGGCTTGAAGATCTGCGTGTGATAGCGCAGGCCGTAGAACAGTTGCGGCCCATTCGCCTGCGCATCGATCGGCTGCAACTCCATGTGTTCGATGAAAACCTGGTTTTCAGGACCGTCAGGCTTCGGGCTGACGTCAAGACCGCGCGTGCCGGTCCAGAGGCCCGCCATCCCGGTAAGCGGTCCCAGGTTGGCGAGCGTGTCGACTGCCGGCTCGGATTCCGTGTAGATGTCTTTGGGGAAGTCCTTCATTTGTTCGTCATTTCGCGCGCAGACGCTTCACGTAAAAGTGTCGACTGTGGCCCTGCGGCGAACCCGACATTCCGCCGAAGCGCCGATAGCCGAGCTTCTCGTAGAAGTCAGGCGCCTGGAAGGAGTACGTGTTCAGGTGGATCAGGCGGCTGCCACGCCGTCGCGCGCGGCTTTCCGCTTGCTTGAGAAGCCTGCTGCCGAATCCTGCCCCGCGGGTTCGCGCCGACATCCAGAGCAGCTGTACGTAGCTCTCCCGCCAATACGACTCCAGGATGAGCCCGCCGAGCAATCGTCCCTTGCTGTCCCGAACGCTCATGACCGCACGCGCATAGTGATGCGGACCCGCCTGCTCGCGGTTGAATTTCAGGAGTCCCTTCCACAGCTCACGCGACACCGCGGCTGCATTCGATCCCTCGTCAACGATTCGGGCAGTGACCTTGGGTGTGCGCTTGCGAGTGCTGCTCATTTGAGGACCAGCGAAATCCAGCCGACCGCGATCTGCATGGACTAATGTTTACGTTGAGCGGCCGACCGCCCACGACTCCTATTTTGTACTTGATGAATCACGGTCTGCTCAAGCGCGTTGATAGAAGGCCATTGCTATAGGACATACGCCACCTTACCGTTAGCGATCAACACCATCCCAGATGCCTCAAGCTTTTCAACAAGACCCGCTGCGCTCTCAGTCGACTTGTGTTGCTTAAGAATGGCGCTAATCGTACTTGTGAGTGTCTTGACAGTGGCCGGCTTAGCGGACTTTCGACTCAAGAGGTTGGCGGTAACCAGGGCCAGCATGTCCGGCTTGCTCGCCGCGACAGTCTTGGCCGGGGGAGTCTTTGGCGAAGCAACTGGCGTCGAGCCGTTCGGACACTTGAAGGCACCGCGCTGATTTAGTACCACTTGGATCTTGGTCTTCAGAGGCATGCTACCGAGAGCACGATTGACAGCTTTACAGCAAGCCACGCAGTTGTCGTCCTGGTTGGTACCACCGTTGGCAAGTGCCTGAAGGTGTTCGACGCTGGCCTCGGACTTTGGTAGGGGCTGACCGCAGAAAAAACACAGCCCACCTTGAAGGAATAGCAGCCGTTCTAGCGGAGTAGTTGCCATAGTCTTCTAACGTCGTGCTCTGCGGCGGGCCGACCGCAATACCGATTGATGCGGCACTGCGCATGAGGCCCGTCCGCAGCAGCTAAGAGTTAGGCGTTGGCCGGCGATTGAGATGAGCAGCTTGCAATAGAACATGGAAGCCAACAATGATAGGGCCTACATTTTGAGCAAGCGCAAAGACGCCAAGCATCATGCCCGCGAGCAGCACCGAGGAGCCGCCCCAAAAGGAGTGCAGGACTAGATAACCAAGTGCTGCGATGCTCAACAGCACTAGGACCGCCGGAATCTCGCGTAGTGGCTTGCGCCGGTGGAAAAACAGGACGCCCATGCATATCCAGCTGGCGACGGTGCCGCCAAACCACGCCTGATTTGTCCAGGACTCTACCGAGGGAAAGGCGTGGCTGCCGAGGAATGCGAGACAGCCGAGAACGACTGAGGCGAGGAACAACAGAATTTCTAGACTCGCTATAAGACTTGGCACACTTAACCTTGTCGACGTAACCGCCCGTGGATTAGCAATAAGCCAGATGATCAAGTGAACAAGAAACAGTGCTGTCCACGCAATGGACAGAATGATCACCACAGTCGCCAATAGGGCCATCGCCTAACGTGTATTGGTTGACAAATCAGTTGACAGATAGCGGTTTGCAAACCGCCAAGATGTAACCACGTCCGCCATCCTCCCGAAGCAACAGGACCATACCCGCAGCCGCAGCCCCCATCAATCGACGGACCAGTCATCGAAAAACAAGATGACCCGCCGACAAGTCGGACGGGCCATCAAGTTTTGGAACTAGAGCGCCCGCGGAGGGCGCAAAACCGCGAAAGGCTACCGCCGCCGCTGACCACCGCCGGCAGCCAGCCGCGCTCCGGTTTCCCGCAGTTGCGCTTCCTGCTCGCGCGTCAGGCGCTCCGCGTGCGGCACGCGTGAGTGCGGATTGCCCGAGCGCGCATGCTTGTTCTGCGCACCCTGCGGACGATGCTGGGGATGCGAATGCCGACCCGGACGCTGCGGCTCAGCCGGCGGCCGCGTCGAATGCGCGCCCGGCTCGAAGCCCGGCACGACGCGCGACTCGACCTTCCGGTTCATGAGCCGCTCGATCGCCGCCATCAACGGCCGGTCCTCGTGCGACACGAGCGTCACGGCCGAACCCTCGGCGCCCGCGCGGCCGGTGCGGCCGATGCGATGGACGTAGTCCTCAGCGACGTGCGGCAGGTCGTAGTTGACGACGTGCGGCAGGGACTCGATGTCGAGGCCGCGCGCGGCGATGTCGGTCGCGACGAGCACGCGTAGTTCCTGCTCCTTGAAGCGCTTCAAAGCGCGCGTGCGAGCGTTCTGGCTCTTGTTGCCGTGGATGGCGTCGGCTTCGATACCGTCCTTCTCGAGCTGCTCGGCGAGGCGGTTGGCGCCGTGCTTGGTGCGCGTGAAGACGAGCACCTGCTTCCAGTTGCCTTCCTTCACGAGGTGCGAGAGGAGGGCACGCTTGCGGTCGTGCGATACCGGGTGCGAGACCTGGTCGACGAGCTCGGCGGGAGTGTTGCGCCGGGCGACTTCGACGGTCACCGGATCGTGCATGAAGGTCGAGGCGAGCGCGCGAATCTCTTCGGGGAACGTGGCCGAGAAGAGCAGGTTCTGGCGCTTCTGCGGCAACAGCTTCATCACCTTGCGAATGTCGTGGATGAAGCCCATGTCGAGCATGCGGTCGGCCTCGTCGAGGACGAGGATTTCGACGCGGCGCAGGTCGACGGTGCGCTGCTGCACGTGGTCGAGCAGGCGCCCGGGCGTGGCGACGAGGATGTCGACGCCGCGCTTGAGCGCATCGATCTGCGGGTGGATGCCGACGCCGCCAAAGACGACAGTAGAGCGCACCGGCGCGAACTTGCCGTAGGTGCGCACGCTCTCCTGCACTTGCGCCGCAAGCTCTCGCGTGGGTACGAGGACCAGCACGCGAATGTGGCGCTGCGACGCGCCGAGGAGCTGCAGGATTGGTAGGGTGAAGCCGGCAGTCTTGCCGGTGCCGGTCTGCGCGGCGGCGAGCAAATCGCGGCCGGCGAGAACGACAGGAATGGCTTGCGCCTGGATGGGGGTGGGCGTGGTGTAGCCCTGGTCCGCGACAGCGCGGAGCAGCTCGGGCTTGAGCCCGAGCGAATCAAACGACGTGCTAATGACGATCTCCTGGTGCCGGCCCGGGAAGGAGAACCCTTCAACCGGTTCAGGCCGACGCTTTTAGGCTTGTTATTCGAAGTCCAGGATGGACTGAAGAACGACTGGAACGCTAACCGGATGTACGCGCAACAGAAACCTGGCGCGCAGTATACAGCATCGCCGCGACCTCCACCCGCGCATCGAACGTCGACTGCCCGGCCGAAAAGGCGAAGCGGTCGGCGGCAGCGTCGGGCAAGACGGGCGCGCCCTCGGTCAACGAGTTGAGTCCCGGCCAGCCGTCGCGCAGCCACAGGGTGCCCACGGGAATGCGCTCAGTGACGTGCGCGCGCGCGGCGAGCTCGCCGCGCGCGTTATAGACGCGGATCGCCGCGCCGTTGGCGACCTTGCGCGCCGCGGCGTCCGCGACCGAGATCCATACGCGCGGCTCGGCCTCGCGCCGGGCGAGGGTGGGCAGCTCGCGGCCGTTGTTATAGAAGCTGTGGAAATGCGCGAGCGTGCGTCCCTGCGTGAGCCTGAGCGGATACCGGACATCGTCGGCCGACTCGTGCCGCGGCTCCCATTCGGGCAGCGCGGGAAGGCCGTGCCGCGCTGCGTCCTCCGAATGGAACTCGATCTTTCCCGTGGGCGTGTCGAAGTGCAGGGTGGGATTCGCGACGTGCGAAATCTTGAGTTCGCCGATGCCGCCCAATGCGCGCAGCGAGGCTACGGTCGCATGTCCGGTGGCCGGATGATCGAGGATGGCATCCACCATCGCCTCGTCGGAATCCCAGGGGAAAAAGCCGTCCAACCCTAGGCGCGCGGCGAGTTCGCGCATCACGCGAGTGGCGGAGCGTGTCTCACCTGCCGGCGGCAGCACGGGGTCCATCAGGTACAGGTGCGTGAACGCGGACTTGCAGCCGAGCTCCTCGAGCCAGGCGGTGCTGGGCAGCACGATGTCGGCGAATTGCTGCGCGGTCTGGTTGAGAAACAGGTCATAGCTCACCACGAGGCGCGTGCGCGCCAGGCCCTCGGCGACGCGCGTGGCGTCGGCGAACGAGGACAGCATGTTCGTGCCCATGAGCAGCAGGTTGCGGATCCGCCCGTCGTTCAGTGCCTCGATGAACGTGGACATCTGGTTGGGAAGCGCCGTGCCCGGCTTGCGGCGTTGTGGCTCGATGACGCTCGCCAGCCCCCGGCCGTGGGCCGCGGCGCCGTGGCGCGGGCCGAAGCCGGCGCCCGGCACGCCGACATTGCCCGTCAGTCCGGGCAGGCAGGCAATGGCGCGCGAGGCCTGCCAGCCGTTGTCGCTCTTGTGCATCGAGCTTCCACCGAGCACGATCATCGCGGGCTTGGTGCCCGCGTAGCGCCGCGCCAGCTCGACGATGCGCTCGGCGGCGATTCCGGTGATCGCTGCAGCCCATTGCGGCGTGTAGATGCGCACGTGTTTCTCGAGCGCGTCGAAACCCACGGTGTGCTGATTGACGAATGCGGCGTCGTGGAGGCGCTCGGCGCAGATCACGTGCATCAGCGCAAGCGCGAGCGCGGTATCCGAGCCCGGCCTCAGGAGCAGCACCTCGTCGGCCTTGGCCGTGGCCTCGGTCTGGCGCACGTCGACCGCGATGACATGTGCGCCTCTTGCGCGGGCTGCGTTGAGATGGGGCGCGGTGTTGGGCTGGCTCGCGAAGTTGGCGCCCCAGAGCAGGACCAGCCGCGAGTGCTCGCCCATGTCCTCCTTCGTGTGCGTCTCCAGCATGCCGGTCAGCGCGAGTCCGAACGCGCCCAGCCCCCAGCAGATCATCGTCGGGCTGAAAAACTGGCTGCCGTGGAAATTGGCGAAGCGCGCAAAGAGCTGGGCGTTGATGCGCGTGCCGTAGTTGGTGGTGAAGGTTCCGTGCCCGGGCCAGGTCGCGGTGGCCTCGGGCGGCTCGGCAGCCAGGCGCGCAGCGATTCGATCCAGCGCCTCGTCCCAGCTCGCGCGGCGGAATACATCCTGCCGATGATCTCGCACCAGGGGATGCAGCAGGCGGGCCGGGTTGTCGATGATCTCGCGCGAAGCCTGGCCCCGGATGCAGAGGAAGCCGCGGCTGTCCGGGTTGTCCGGATCGCCGCGCACGCGCGCGACCTTGCCGTCCTCGACGTCGACGAGCATGCCGCACAGCGTCGGATGGCAATTCATCGGGCACATCGTGCGCGCGGTGGACATCGCCGTCAGGCCAGGCGCTCGGCGAGGAACGGCAAGAGCGCCTCCGCCGTGTGCCCGGCCGTCGCCTTCTCAGTCGGACCCTGGTAGACGACGCGGCCGCCCGCGTCGCCGCCTTCGGGCCCGAGGTCGATCAGCCAGTCGGCTTCCGCGATCACGTCGAGATTGTGCTCTATGAGGACGACAGTATTGCCGGCGTCGACCAGGCGGTGGAGGACACGGATGAGCCTTTCGACGTCGGCCATGTGGAGGCCTACGGTGGGTTCGTCGAGGACATAAAGTGTTTTAGGCGCCTTAAAAGCCTTCTCCCGTCTCCCAAGAGAAGAGGCGGGAGACGGGAGATCGGATAGACCCGTCAGGATCCGCACCTTGGCGAGCTCAGTCACGAGTTTGATCCTCTGGGCCTCGCCACCCGATAGGGTCGGGCTCTGCTGTCCGAGCGTCAGATATCCGAGCCCCACGTCCTGCAGCAGCCTAAGCGCATGGTGAATCGACGGATGCGCCGAGAAGAACTCGACCGCCTCGTCCACGCTCATCGCGAGGACTTCGCCCACGGACTTGCCGCGCAGCCGCGCAGTGAGGGTCTCGCCGTTGAAGCGCTGGCCGTTGCAGGCTTCGCACGCGACTTTCACATCGGGCAGGAAGCTCATCTCGATTTTCTTGATGCCCTGGCCTTCACAGGCGTCGCAGCGGCCGCCCTTGGTGTTGAAGGAGAAGCGGCTCGGGCCCCAGCCGCGGATGCGCGCTTCGCTGGTGTCGGCGAAGAGGCGCCGGATCGAGTCCCAGAAGCCGACGTAGGTGGCGGGGCAGGAGCGCGGGGTCTTGCCGATCGGGGTCTGGTCGACTTCGAGCACGCGCTCGATGAGCTTGCGGCCCTTGAAGGTCTTGCAGCCGACGGCGGATTGGGCCTTGAGGCTGTCGTGCAGGACGTCGCGCGCGAGGGTGGATTTTCCGGAGCCCGAGATGCCGGTGATGGCGGTAAGGCGGCCGAGCGGGACGCGGATCGCGATGTTTTTCAGGTTGTGGAGCTTCGCGCCGGCGAGTTCGATCGCTGGGTCGGCGCGCTTTACGGTGCGCCGCGGCTGCAGCGGATGGCGCAGCGGGTTGGCGAGAAAGCGGCCGGTGACTGAGTCGGGCGAGCGCTCGAGCTCCTCCGCCGTGCCTTCGGCGATGACATGCCCGCCGAGCTTGCCGGCGCCGGGGCCGAGGTCGATGACGTGGTGCGCGCGGCGGATGGTGTCCTCGTCGTGCTCGACCACGATCAGCGTGTTGCCCTTCGCCTCGAGCTTCTCCAGCACGTCGAGCAGGATCCGGTTGTCGCGGTGGTGCAGGCCGATGGTGGGCTCGTCGAGGATGTAGCAGACGCCGCGCAGGTTCGATCCGAGCTGCGCGGCGAGGCGGATGCGCTGCGCTTCGCCGCCCGAGAGCGTGGGCGCCGAGCGATCGAGCGCGAGGTAGTCGAGGCCGACTTCCCTGAGGAAGCCGAGGCGGCTGCGGAGCTCGGCCACGAGGTCGTGCGCGATCTCGGCTTCGCGGCCGGCGAGCTTCACGCCGGCGAAGAGTTCGCCGAGCCGCGCGACAGGCTGCGCGCCGTAGTCGGCGATGTTGCGATCCCGCCAGCGCACGGCAAGCGCTTCGGGGTTGAGGCGATTGCCGTGGCAGCTCGGGCAGGGCTCATCGACTTCCAGCCACTCGATCCAGGAGTCGAGGACATGGTCCTCCTGCCCGGTGCGCGAGCGCTCGGCGTCCCAGCCGACGTCCTTCAGCTGCAGGCCGGTGCCGACGCAGGTCGGGCACCAGCCGTGGCGCGAGTTGTAGGAGAAGAGCCGCGGATCGAGCTCCTGGAAGCTGCGGCCGCACGAGGGGCAGGCGCGCTTGGTCGAGTAGACCTGGATGTGCTTGCCGGTCTGCACGTGCACCACGCCCTTGCCGTGCTCGAGGGCGCGCCCGAGGCGCTCGCGCAGCTCCTTCTCGTTCTTCGGCGTCACCTTTACGTAGCCGACCGGCAGCTCGATCGTGTGCTCCTTGAAACGGTCGAGGCGAGGGAAGGGTCGCAGCGGCAGGAGCTTCCCATCCACGCGCAGCTGCGAGTAGCCCTTGGACGCGGCCCACTTGGCGAGGTCGGTGTAGACGCCTTTGCGGTTGATGACGAGCGGCGCGAGCATCACCACCGTGTCGTTGCGGTGCGCCTTCATCAGGCGCGCGACGATCGCGTCCTCGCTCTGCGGCTCGATCGGCACGTCGCAGTCGGGGCAGTGCTGCGTGCCGAGCTTGACGAAGAGCAGCCGCAGGAAGTGGTGGATTTCGGTGAGCGTGCCCACCGTGCTCTTGCGCCCGCCGCGGCTGGTGCGCTGCTCGATGGCGACCGTCGGCGGGATGCCATAGATCGCGTCCACGTCCGGGCGCGAGGCGACCTGCACGAACTGGCGCGCGTAGGCGTTCAGCGACTCGAGGTACCGGCGCTGCCCTTCCGAAAACAGGATGTCGAAGGCAAGCGTGGATTTCCCCGACCCCGACACGCCCGTGACCACGGTGAACCGCTGCCGCGGAATCTCGACGTCGATCGACTTCAAATTGTGCTCGCGCGCGTTGTGCACGCGAATGCTGGGGACTGTCCCCATTTGCACCGCTTTTGTGCAAATAGGGACTGTCCCCATTTGGCTTGCATATTCGCGCATCGCTTTGCCGGTGTGCGAGCTTGCGTGGCGCATGACGTTCGCAGGCGTGCCGACGACGACAAGCTCGCCGCCCGCGTCGCCGCCCTCGGGGCCGAGGTCGAGGATCCAGTCGGCCGCGCGGATGACGTCGAGGTTGTGCTCGATCACGACGAGCGAGTGGCCGGCAGCGAGGAGCTTGCGGAACGAGCCGAGGAGCTTCGAGATGTCCTCGAAGTGCAGGCCGGTGGTGGGCTCGTCGAACAGGAAGAGCTTGGGGACAGACCCCTGTTTGGGGTCTGTCCCCAAGTGCCCGGCGAGCTTCAGGCGCTGGGCTTCTCCGCCCGACAGGGTTGGCACGGGCTGGCCGAGGCGCAGGTAGTCCAGGCCCACGTCCGCGAGCGGCTGCAGGCGGGAAACGATCTCCGGGTCGTCCTTGAAGAACGCGACCGCCTCCGACACCGTCATTTCCAGCACTTGCGCGATGCTCAGGCCGCGCAGCGTCACTTCCAGCACTTCGGGCCGATAGCGCTTGCCATCGCAATCGGGGCAGCGCAGGTAGACGTCGGAGAGGAACTGCATCTCGACGTGCTCGAAGCCGTTGCCGCCGCAGGTCGGGCAGCGGCCGTTGCCGGAGTTGAAGCTGAACGTGCCTGCGGTGTAGCCGCGCTCTTTGCCGACGGGCGATTTGGCGAACAACTGCCTGATGCAGTCGAACGCCCCGACGTAGCTCGCCGGATTGGAGCGCGTGGTCTTGCCGATCGGCGACTGGTCGACCATCACCACGTCGCTCACCTGGTGCGCGCCCTTCAATTGCCGGAACAGCCCGGGCGATTCCGTGGGGCGGCCCTTGCTCTTCAACAAGGCCGGATACAGCACGTCCTGGATCAGCGTCGACTTGCCCGAGCCGGAGACGCCGGTGACGACTACCAGCCGCTCGAGCGGCAGGCGCACGTCGAGGGTCTTGAGGTTGTGCTCGGCCGCTCCCTCGATCGTCAGCCAGATGCGCGGCGGCGCGGCGTT
>JBOIFE010000324.1:0-4714 GCA_050741015.1 Burkholderiales bacterium
GTTCGTCGCCGGCTTCATGGGCTCGCCGGCGATGAACCTCGTTCCCTGCGGCCTGGAGCAGGCCGCGGGCGGGCTGCGCCTGAACCTGGGCAACGGTGCGTCGTTTCCCGTGCCCGCGGACCGTACCGACCGCTATCGGTCGCACGCGAGCCGGGGGCGACTCCTCTTCGGACTGCGACCAGAACACCTGTTCGAGCATCGGCAGAACACCGAACCGGGCCAGCACGCCTTCGAGGCGACGCCGGAAGTGGTGGAGCCCATGGGCATGGAAACGCTCGTGATGTTCACGCTCGGCGGCGTCGAGACCTGCGCGCGCGTGAATCCGGGCTGCGGCGCCCAGCCCGGCGCGCCGCTCAAGCTGCTCGCCGACTTGCGGCACATGCACCTGATCGACGACGAGAGCGGGCGGGTGCTCTAGAGATTACGAGGCGCGAATCCCACGGCGGGACCCGTCAAGCCACGCAAGGAAGAGCCATGAATCGATACGGACTGACGTTGCATGCAACGCTCGCGGCGATCCTGTTGGGCTGCGCCCAGGCTGCCGCTGCGGCGGACGGACTGTACCTTGGCGTCGGCCTCGGCGCTGCGACGGTCAAGGACAACTTCGAAGGTTCGACATTCGAGGCCGAAGACCTTGCCTACAGGGGAATCCTCGGCTGGCGATTCAACCAGATACCGCTCGTCGACCTCGCCGTGGAAGCGGCCTACACCAACTTCGGCAAGCCGTCGCAGATCGTGGCGCCATCGTCGGGCGCGCCCGCGCAAAACGTGGAGTACAAGCTGCACGGACCGAGCCTTGCGGGCCTGGTGATCCTTCCGCTCGGGCCGGTCGACCTGTATGCGAAGGGCGGTGTGCTTGACTGGAAACTGGATCGAACCACCGGCGCCACGACTACCAGCCGGTCCGGGTCCGACGCGTTCTATGGCGTCGGTGCCGGCTTCTACCTGTGGAAGCTCGCCTTCCGCGCGGAGTACCAGCGATTCCAGATCAAGGACGTCGATCGCGTGGAGATGTTCACGCTGGACGCCCTGTTCCAGTTCTAGAAGTGGCGGAGAGAGAGGGATTCGAACCCCCGGTGCGCTTGCGCGCACAACAGATTTCGAGTCTGCCGCAATCGACCACTCTGCCATCTCTCCGCGGCAGCGGGAGTTTATCAGGCCGGTATCGCGCGCCCGCCGCCGCGGCTCAATGCATGCCTGGCCTCGATTGGCCGCCCGCCGCCCCGGCGCGGGAGACCTCCGCCAGGGCCACGCGCCCGCCGCCGGACTGCTTGCCGCGCATGAGCGCCGCGTCGGCGCCCCGCAGTACCGCGGGTACGCTGTCGCCGTGATCGGGAAATACGGCGACGCCGACGGACAGGGCCACCGCGCCGACGCGCCCGAAGTCGCCGGCGATGTCGAGCGCCTGCGCGCCATGATTGAGCGCGTGGGCGCGCGCCAGAGCCGCCTCCTGCGGCGTCTGCGCCATGATGATGGTGAATTCGTCGCCGCCGTAGCGCACGACGATGTCCTCGCCGCGCGCCGACGCGCCGATGAACTGCGCCACTTCGCGCAGCACGGCGTCGCCCGCCGCGTGCCCGAGCGTGTCATTGACGCGCTTGAAGTGATCGACATCGATCATCAGAACGGCCAGGGGCTGCCCGCTGCGGCGGGCACGGTGCTCTTCCCGCTGCAGCGATTCGTCCAGATAGCGCCGGTTGTGCAAACCGGTCAGCGCATCACGCACGGCCTGATCCCGCAGTCCGACGACCGACGCCGCGAGCTCGCTCTCGGCCAGCAGGCGCTTCCTGATCTCGAGCTCGAGGGCCGAGCGCGCCGCGTCGAGCGGGCCGCTGCGCTCGGCCAGGCGCCACATCAGCCCGATGACCGGGCGTAGCAGCGAGGCGCTCGCCCCGCCGTCGCGCTCGCGCGGCGCCGGGTCAGCGAGGGCGCGCTCCAGCGCGGCGAGCAGCGTCTGCGGATTCGCCGGCTTGGCGACGAAGCCGGTGCCCAGCGTACGGGCCACGGCACGCGTTTCCGCCTCGATCTCGCCACGAGCGCGCAGCACGATCCGCGGCGGGACGCCCGCCGGTTCCGCGCGCAGGTCGAGGATCAGCTCGACGCCATCCGCGTCGGCAAGCTCGACATCGAGCACCACCAATTCGGGCCGCTCGGTCCGCGCAAGGCGCAGCGCCTCCGCGCGGTCAGTCGCCTCGTACAGTTGATGGCCGTGATTGCGCAGCAGCGCCACCACGAATCGGCGATTCACGGACCCGGCGTCGACGACCAGGATCTTCGCCATCGTTGGGCACACTCACTTCGATCTTGCGCCGCGACCGGCCGGCGCGATGCAACGAGTATCCGGCAACAATGTATCGCGCCGCTGACCCCCCGCATGGTCCTATCGGACCCGTCTAGTCCTCGAGCAGCCATGCCAGCGCCGGCGCGTCGTTGCGAAAGCTCTTGACGCGGGCCTCGTGTTGCCGCGCCAGGAATTCGATGTACTGGTGCGAAGCGTAGGTCCCATCGGAATCGCTCACCAGCGCGACCTTGTAGGAGCGGTTGCCGCCCAGCGCCTTGAAATATTTCGACAGCCCGTACTGCTCCACCTTGAACAGCGGCGCGGACGACTTGACCGAAATCAGCACGCGAGGACAGTCGTGCGCCGTGGCGGAAGCGAGGATGGAATCGAGAAAGCCGCGCGTCTCTTCCGGCGTGCGACGGTCGAAGAGCTCCGCTCGCACATAGCCCGCTTCATGCACGATCCGGCTCAGCACCGGACCGCCGCGGGCTGCGCCGCGGCTGCCGTTTCGGCCGCGAGCCGGACCAGCTCGGCTTCGAACGCCTCCACTTCCCGCTCCAGCCGCGCATGCAGCGCACTTGCTGCGTCGGGCTCGCGCGCCGGGTCGAGCCCATGCAGGTCGTCGGCCGTTTCCTGCGCGCAGATCGCCGACAGGCTGCGCAACATCCCGCCCAGCGTATGGACCTGGTGCTTGAATTGCTCCACATTTCGCGCGGCGACAGCCTCGCGCACGGCCGCCATGAGCCTGCCGCATTCGCCCAGGAACATGCCGGTCACGTCCTTCAGCAGCGCGCCGTCGTGGTTCACGCGCTCCAGCAGCGCCTCCCGGTCGATGATCGGGCGCCGCGCGGCGCTCGCTTGCGCGGTCCTCGCGCCAGCATCATGCAGCCGTTCGACGGCCTCGAGCAGCGCGGCCGGCTTGATCGGCTTCGTCAGATAGGCGTCCATCCCGGCGCGCAGGCAGCGCTCGCGGTCCGCGCCCATCGCGTGAGCGGTGAGCGCGATCACGGTCACGCGCCCGCCGCCGGCCTTCTCGCGCTCGCGCAGCGCGACGGTGGTCTCGATGCCGTCCATCCCCGGCATCTGCAGGTCCATCAACACCACGTCGAAGCGAGCGTCCCGGATCTCCTCCAGCGCCGCCGGCCCGCTGTCGACGGCAACCACGCGGTGGCCCGCTTTCTGCAGCACGACCTGCGCCAGGCGCCGGTTCACGGCGTTGTCCTCGACCAGCAGCACCTCGAGCTTTCGCGTCGTCGCCGGCGACATTGCGACCGGTTCGCCCCCGCGGCTTTCGGGCGCACCGCCCGCACGCTGCGTTTCGAGCGCGCCGCCGAAGTCGACCCGCTCCCGCTCGCGGGCAGCCGGCTCCTGCGGCCCGAGGTTCACCGTGAAATGAAACGTGCTGCCTTTGCCGGGCTCGCTCTCGAGCCAGATTCTCCCGCCCATCATCTGCACGAGATGCGCCGCGATCGTCAAACCCAGGCCGGTACCGCCGTAGACGCGGGTGATCGAGCTGTCGGCCTGCAGGAACGAGGCGAACACCGCCTGGTGCTTGTCCCGTGGAATGCCGATGCCCGTATCGCGCACCGTGACGTGGCAGGTGACGCGGCCGTCGTCCTGCTGCGGATGCAGCCGGGCGCGCACCAGCACCTCGCCGCGCGGAGTGAACTTGATCGCATTGCCGGCGAGATTGAGCAGAATCTGGCGCAGCCGGGCCGGATCGCCGCGCAGCGCATCCGGCAACTCGCGCGATATGTCGCAGGTCAGCTCCAGCCCCTTGTGGCGGGCCTGCGGCGCGAGGGTTTTCACGGCGTCGCCGATGCATTCGCGCAGCGAGAAGTCGATCGTCTCGATCTGCAGCTGCCCCGCCTCCACCTTGGAGACGTCCAGGATGTCGTTGATGATGGTCAGCAGGGAATCGCCGGACGCCTTCACCAGGCCGAGGTACTCCTGCTGCTCCGCCGTGAGGCCGGTCTGCAAGGCGAGCTCCGTCAAGCCGATGATGGCGTTCATCGGCGTGCGGATCTCGTGGCTCATGTTGGCGAGGAAGTCCGACTTGGCGCGGTTCGCCGCCTCGGCTGCCTGCCTGGCGAGCTCGAGCTCCGCGGCCATCTGCTCGCGCGCCGCGCCCTCCTTGCGCAGCTTCTCGTTCGCCGCGATGAGGCTCGTGCCGCGCTCGCGGATCTGGGCTTCGAGGTCGATCTTGCCGCCGTCGAGCTCGACGAATACCGCGACCTTGGCCTTGAGCGCTTCGCCGTCGACCGGCTTGAGGATGTAATCCACCGCGCCGACGGCGTATCCCCGTGCCATCGACTCCGCGTTGTCGGCAGCCGCGGTGAGGAAGATGAGCGGGGTGTGGCGCGCGCGTCCGAGCCGGCGGATCATGGCGGCGGTCTCGAAGCCGTCCATGTCCGGCATGCGCACGTCCATCAG
>JBOIFE010000325.1:0-4110 GCA_050741015.1 Burkholderiales bacterium
ACGCCGACCGCGATGCCGAGCATGGAGACCAGCGAAATGAACGAGATGAAATGGTTGCGGCGCTTGGCGCGCGTGTAGCGCAGGCCGACGAGGAGCTCGTAACGCACGGTCGCGCGAGAATACTACAATCGTCCCCATGGACTCGGAGGACGCCACCCTGCTCGCGCGGCTGCTGCGCGGCGCGCGCATCGCGCACCTCGGCACGCTGCGCCAGGGCGCGCCGATGGTGTCGATGACGCTCTATCTCGCCGCACCCGGCTTTTCCTGCTTTCACGTGCACGTGAGCCGCCTCGCCTGGCACACGCAGGACATGTCGGTCGACCCGCGCGTCGCGCTTTCGGTGGCCGAAGCCGACGACGCGCGCGCCGATCCTTTCACGCTCGCGCGCGTCACCGTGCGCGGCGAGGCCGTGCGCATCGGCGACGACGACGGGCTGAAGGCCGCCTGGCTCGCGCGCTTTCCCGAGCAGGCCATCAACTTCACGCTCGCCGACTTCGGCTTCTGGCGCGTCGCGCCGCGCGACGCACGCTTCGTCGCCGGGTTCGGGCGCATCCATAACCTCTCGACGGCCGAGCTCGCCGCCGCCGCGCGAACCTGAGCGCAACCATGCTGACTGTCCACGGCATGGCCGACTCCGGCAACTGCTACAAGGTGAAGCTCGCGCTTGAGCAGCTCGCGATTCCTTACTGCTGGAACGAGGTGAGCACGGCGAAAGCCGAAACGCGCACGAGCGCGTTCCTTGCGCGCAACCCGAACGGCCAGGTGCCGACGCTCGAGCTGGAGGACGGCGGCTTCCTGCCCGAATCCGGCGCGATCCTGCACTACCTTGCCGAAGGCTCGGCGCTGCTGCCCGGCGACAAGCTGTCGCGCGCGCGCGTGCTGCAGTGGATGTTCTTCGAGCAGTACAGCCACGAGCCCAGCATCGCCGTGGCGCGCGCGATCCTGCGCTACCAGCCGCCCGACTCGCCGCGCCGCGCCGAGCTGCCGCGACTGCAGGAGCGCGGCCGCAAGGCGCTCGGGGTCATGGACCAGCACCTCGCGCGCGAGCCCTTCTTCGCCGCCGGGCGCTACACGATCGCCGACATCGCGCTCTACGCCTACACGCACAGCGCCACCGACGGCGGCTTCGACCTCGCGGCCTATCCGCGGGTGCAGGCCTGGCTCGCGCGCGTGCGCGCGCAGCCCCGGTACATCCCGCTCGGGTGAGCTCGCTTTTCTTCAAGGGCCTCGCCTTCGGGCTCGTGCTCGCCGCGACCGTCGGCCCGATGTGGGTGCTGTGCCTTCGGCGCACGCTCGCCTTCGGCCCCGGCGTCGGGGCCGCCTCCGGCATGGGCATCGCGGTGGCCGATGGCTTCTACGGCGCGGTTGCCGCGTTCGGCCTCACCGCGATCTCGGGAATCCTGCTCGCCTGGAGCTTCTGGATCGGGCTCGTCGGCGCGATCTTCCTCATCTATCTCGGCGTGAAGGCGCTGCTCGCCCGGCCTGACGCCGGCGGCGAGGTCGCCCGGCCCGCAGGGCTCGCACAGGCTTTCCTCTCCACGTTTGGCCTCACGCTCGCGAACCCGCCGACGATCCTCGCCTTCGCCGCGATCTTCGCCAGCCTCGGGCTCGCGGCGAACGCCGACTACCGCGCGGCAGCGCTCGTCACGCTCGGCGTCTTCCTCGGCTCGGCGGCCTGGTGGCTCTTCCTCGCCGCCGCCGCGGGGCGTCTGCGCACGCGGATCGGCCCGCGGCTGCTGCGCGGCGTGAACCTCGTCTCCGGCGTCACGATCCTCGGCTTCGCGGCGTGGCAGGTCGCGCGGCTTTTGCGGTAGAGTCGGGCTTCACTACTGGACGGATATCCATGTCGCCCTCCGCGGCAGACGCGACGCTCGCCATCGTCGACCTCGAGACCACCGGCGTGCACCCGGAGCACGACCGCGTCACCGAAGTGGCCGTGATCGAGGTGGACGGCGGCGAAGCGAGCGCCGAGTGGTCCACGCTGGTCAATCCCGAGTGCACGATCCCGCCCGCCATCCAGGCGCTCACCGGCATCACCAACGACATGGTCGCCGGCGCGCCCACCTTCGCGCGGCTCGCCGAGGACTTGAGCGAGCGCCTCGCGGGGCGCGTCTTCGTCGCGCACAACGCGCGCTTCGACTACGGGTTCCTGCGCCAGGGGTTCGCTCGCGCGGGAATCGACTTCCGCGCCAAGACCCTGTGCACGGTGAAGCTCTCGCGGCGCCTGTACCCGCAGCACCCGCGCCACAACCTCGACAGCCTGATCGCGCGCCACGGCCTGCGGTGCCGCGCGCGCCACCGCGCGCTCGGCGATGCGGACGCGGTCTGGCAGTTCCTGAAGATCGCGGCCGAGGAGCACGGCGAGGACGTGCTGCACACCGCCGCGCGCCAGGTGTCGAAGCAGCCCTCGCTGCCGCCCTACCTCGAGCGCGCGATGGTCGACGCGATCCCCGAGGCGCCGGGCGTTTACCTCTTCTACGGCGAATCCGGCAACCCGCTCTACGTCGGCAAGAGCAAGGCGATGCGTTCGCGCGTGCTCGCGCACTTCAGCGAGAGCCTGCGCTCTTCGCGCGAGATGCAGCTCGCGCGAGAGGTGCGCCACGTCGAGTGGGAGCGCAGCGCGGGCGAGCTCGGCGCGCTGCTTCGCGAGGCCGGGCTCGTCAAGCGCCTGCTCCCTGTCTACAACCGGCAACTGCGGCGCCCGGCGCAGGTCTCCGGATACGCGCTCGCCGCACCGAAGACCGCCGCCTGGCCCTGGGCGGGCCCGGTCGGCGTGGTCGAGCAGGACCGCGAGCGCGAGGCGACCGAGGTGCACGTCGTGCACCAGTGGCGCTACCTCGGCACCGCGCGCACCGAAGACGAGGTGCCCGCGATCCTCGAGGGCGCGCGCCGGCCCGCGTTCGACCTCGACCAGTACAAGATCCTCGTGCGCCACCTGCTCGCGAAGCGCGTGCGGGTGGTGGAGCTCGCGTGCACGCGGAGCTGATGGCGCCGCGGCTGCTGGCGGAGGGTGCGCGCCGTCCTGCGCTCGAGTTGCTGCTCGCGCGCGCGCGCGTCGAGCGCGTCGACCGCGAGGACGCCGCGAGCTGGCTCGCGCACGCGTTCGGCCTCGAGACCGTGCCGGCCGGCGCGCTCACGGCTTCCGCACCGGGCTTCTGGGTGCGCGCCGACCCCGTGCACTACCGGCTGCTGCGCGATCGCATCGTGCTGGTGCCGCTCGCCGGACTCGACGCGGCCTACGCCAGCGCGCTGGTCGCCACGCTCAACCGGCACTTCGAGGGGCGCTACGCGTTCGTCGCGCCGCACCCCGACGCCTGGGCGATGCGCGCCGCGCCGGCAGCGCTCGACACCGCACCGACCTCCGAGGTCGCGGGCGCTGACGTCGGTGCGATCCTGCCGGGTGCGCCCTGGGCCGCGTTGCTGAACGAGATCCAGATGGCGCTGCACGAGCACCCGGCGAGCGAGGGGCGCGAGCTCGAGGTGAACGGCGTGTGGGTCTGGGGCGCGGGCGAGCTGCCGGGTAAGCTTGCGGCGCCGTGGCGCTCGGTCGCCGCCGACGACCCACTCGCGCTCGGCCTCGCGCGCGCCGCGGGGATCAAGCACGGCGCGCCGCCCGCCGCGGCGCCTGCCTGGCTCGATGCGCTGCCCGGGGAAGGCCGGCACCTCGTCGTGCCGGGCGTCGCGGACGAGGACGCCGATGCATCCTGGTTCGCGCCGCTGCTCGCCGCGCTGCGCCAGGGACGCGTCGGCATGGTGACGCTGCACGCGCCCGAGGCCGGCCTTTCCTTCGAAGTCACCCGGTCCGACCTGTACCGCTTCTGGCGCCGCGCGCGTCCCGCCGCCGAGCATGCGCCTCGTTGAGCGTCCCTTCGACGAGCGCGACCGCCGTACGCTGGTGAACGCGGGCGTGCACCCGGTGCTCGCGCGCATCTACGCCGCGCGGCGCATCCGCTCCGCGTCCGAGCTCGAGGACGACGTGCAGCGGCTGCTGCCGCCGGCATCGCTTTCGCGCTGCGAGGAGGCCGCGGCGCTGCTCGCCGATGCGATCGCGGCAGGCAAGCGCCTGCTGATCGTCGCCGACTACGACGCCGACGGCGCCACAGCCTGCGC
>JBOIFE010000326.1:0-32616 GCA_050741015.1 Burkholderiales bacterium
ATGCCCAGCATCGTCGGCTGCGAGGGACCGTAGATGTCGGCGTCGAGCACGCCGACTTCGGCGCCTTCAGCGGCGAGCGCGAGCGCGAGGTTCACCGCGGTCGTGCTCTTGCCGACGCCGCCCTTGCCCGAAGCCACGGCGATTATGTTCTTGATGCCCGGTACGAGCTTGACGCCGCGCTGGACCGAATGCGAGGCGACTTTCGCCGCGATGTTCACGACGGCGTGGCCGGCGCCCGCCTTGCGCAGGGCCGCGCTGACCTCGCGCCGGATCGGCTCGATCTGGCTCTTGCCGGGATAGCCGAGCTCGAGGTCGACCTGCACGTCCGCGCCGCTCACCTTGACCGACTTCACGGCGCGGCCGGAGACGTAGTCCTTGCCGGTGTTGGGATCGACGAGCGAGCCGAGTGTCGCCCGCACTTCTGCTTCGCTGAGGGACATGTCTGGAATTTGCGGAACTTCGCCGGTAGTTTACCTAAAACACGGATAAAATTGCGTTTTTTCGCCGTTGCCGATGCCTCGCCGCCGCCTCTTCGTCACCACCGCGCTGCCGTACGCGAACGGCCCGTTCCACATCGGCCACATCATGGAATATATCCAGGCCGACATCTGGGTCCGCTTTCAGCGGATGCAAGGCCACGAGGTCCATTTCGTGGGCGCGGACGACGCGCACGGGGCGCCCATCATGCTGGCCGCGGAGAAGGCAGGCAAGTCGCCCGAAGCATTCGTGGCCGGCATCGCCGCGGGGCGCAAGGCCTACCTTGACGGGTTTCATCTCCGGTTCGACAACTGGCACTCCACGCATTCCGCGGAGAACACGGCGCTCTCGCAGGACGTCTACCGCCGGCTCAAGGCGCGCGGCCTGATCGACATCCGCCCGGTCGAGCAGTTCTTCGACCCGGTGAAAGGCATGTTCCTCGCGGACCGCTACATCAAGGGCGAGTGCCCGAACTGCGGGACGCGGGACCAGTACGGCGACGCCTGCGAGAACTGCGGCGCGGCCTACGCCGCGACCGACCTGAAGAACCCTTACTCCACCTTGTCGGGCGCGCAGCCGATCCTGAAGCGCTCCGAGCACCACTTCTTCCGCCTGTCCGACCCGCAATGCAAGGCGTTCCTCAAACGCTGGCTTGAAAAGCCCGGCCGCCTGCAGCCCCAGGTCGTCAACAAGGCGCGCGAATGGCTCGAAGGCGAAGGGGAAAAGGCCCTGGCGGACTGGGACATCTCGCGCGACCCGCCGTACTTCGGCATCCGCATTCCGGACATCCGCGGCGAGAAGTACCTGTACGTGTGGCTGGATGCCCCGATCGGCTATCTCGCGAGCTTCAAGAATTACTGCGCGAAGTCGGGCATGGACTTCGAAGGCTTCCTGCAGGCCACCGACACCGAGCAGATTCACTTCATCGGCAAGGACATCATCTACTTCCACACCCTGTTCTGGCCGGCGATGCTCGAATTCGCGGGCAAGCCCTACAAGGTGCCCGACCACGTGTTCGTGCACGGCTTCATCACCGTGTCGGGGGACAAGATGTCCAAGTCGCGCGGCACGGGCATCAGCCCGCTGCGCTATCTCGAGCTCGGCATGAATCCCGAGTGGCTGCGTTACTACATCGCCGCCAAGCTGAACGCCCATGTCGAGGACATCGACTTCAGCCCGGAGGATTTCATGGCCCGGGTCAATAGCGACCTTGTCGGCAAGTACGTCAACATTGCGAGCCGCGCGGCGAGCTTTATCAACAAGCACTTTGACGGGCGGCTGGCCTACGCCGGGGACACACAGCCGCTAGTCGAAGGCGCCCGCGCGTCGGCGTTTCTAGCCGCGGAGTCGCTGGAGGCGCGCGAGTTCGGACGCGCGATCCGCGATGCGATGGCAGTCGCCGACCGGATCAATCGGGAATTCGACGCGCGCCAGCCTTGGTTACTCGCCAAGGACACCGCCCGGCGCGGCGAGCTGCAGGACGTCTGCTCGCGTGCGCTGCACGGCTTCTGGCTGCTGTCGGTACTGCTGGCGCCGGTGCTGCCCGCGACCGCGTCGCGTGTGGCGCGCGAACTGTTCGGACTCGACCGGGACTATCAGTGGAAGGACGCCGAGACGCTGCCAGATAGGATCGGGCGGTATGCCCATCTCATGACCCGCGTCGAGGAAAAGCAGCTCGACGCCCTGTTCGACGCCGCCGCCGTCCCGCAGCCGTCGGCCCCACAACGACACGCGGAGCATCAGCAGCCTCTGGCCCAGGAGCACGCCGTGAGCGACACGATCTCGATCGACGACTTCAACAAGCTGGACCTGCGGGTCGCCCGGATCGCCCGGGCGGAGCGGGTCGAGGGCGCCGACAAGCTGCTGCGGCTGACGCTCGACCTGGGCGGCGCCTCGCGCACGGTTTTCGCCGGCATCAAGTCGGCCTACGAACCGGCCGCGCTGGAGGGTCGCCTCACGGTGCTGGTCGCCAACCTGGCGCCGCGCTCGATGAAATTCGGGGTATCGGAAGGCATGGTCCTCGCCGCTTCGGGCGAGGGGCCGGGAATATTCCTCATTTCCCCGGACGCCGGGGCCGCTGCAGGCATGCGGGTAAAATGAGCGCGCCCCGGCCCCCGCGCCGTCCTCTGCGTACCGAATGATCGAGAAGCCCAGCCGCACGCTGGTGTGCAGCATCGTGTTCCTGGACATCGTCGACTACTCGACGAAGCCGGTGGCGGAGCAATTGCTTCTGAAGCAGGCGTTCAACAAGCTGCTCAGCTCCTCGCTCGAGCATGTCGCCTCCCGCGACCGCATCGTGCTCGACACCGGCGACGGTGCAGGCATCACGTTCCTGGGCGACCCTGAAGACGCGCTGTTCGTCGCCATGTCGCTGCGGGCCGCCGCGCGCGCCGAGGCCTCGGGCGCCATCGCGGCCCGCATCGGCATCAATCTCGGCCCGGTGCGCCTGGTAAAGGACATCAACGGGCAGGTGAACATCATCGGCGACGGCATCAACGTCGCCCAGCGCGTCATGACCTTCGCGCAAGCGGGCCAGCTGCTCGTGTCCCGTTCGTTCTACGAGGTGGTTTCGTGCCTCTCGCTCGACTACGCGAGCCTGTTCAGCTACGTCGGCGCGCGGACCGACAAGCACGTGCGCGAGCACGAGGTGTACTCGGTCGGCATCGGAACCGAGGCGGCGCGACGCGTGCTCGAGACCGGCACGCGCCGGGTGGCGCCCCGGCGCCGGGGGCCGCGACTGGTCGGCGAGCTGACCGACCTGCGTCCCTTCGGCGTGCACCGCATGGCACTGGTTGCTGCGCCGGTCGCGTTCGCGCTGCTGGTCGGCGGCGGCGTCGCGGTGCGCGCGCAGATCAACATTCCCCCGCTGACGCTCAAGCCGCCCCCCGCGTCCGTCAAGGCGTCCCGGGAGACGCCCCCCGCGCCCCAAGTCGACAAGGCTACGCCTGCGGCGGAGGTCACCTCGGTGCCCGAGAAGCTGGCACAGACTGAACCTGCGCCGGCCTCGGCGCCCAAGCCGGCTGCCAAGGTCCGCAAGGCGCGCCGCGCAACGACCGCCACGTCCAAGTCCACGCAACCGGCGACCACGATGGTCGCGAAATCGCAACCGTCCACCGAGGTTGCAACGGCCGGCGCCCCGGCCGCCTCTACGGGCGTCGTCCTGCTCACCGTCCTTCCGTGGGGCGAAGTCTTCGTGGACGGCAAGAGCCGGGGCGTCAGCCCGCCACTGCACAAGCTGCAACTGGCCGCCGGCACGCATACGATCGAGGTACGCAATACCTCGTTCCCGACGCTCACGCAGCGCGTGGACGTTCGTGCGGGCGCACCGTTCCACCTCCGTCATCGCTTTCACTGAGCGACGTCTCGCGGTATCTTCCGGCCGACGGCTCCGGGGGGACCGTGGCGATGGGCGCATGGGTGGTCGGTAAAACATGAAGATCAACCGAACGGCGGCAGCGCTCCTGCTCGCCGGGGCCGTCGCATTGGCGGGCTGCCAGAGCGAGCCAATGCGCAATCTGAGCGCCGATTTCAAGAGCCTGTTCGGCAGCGCGAAGGGCGAGCCCGCGCTCGCCACGGGTCTGCGCCTCTACGAGGACGGCAACTACGGGGAATCGGCCAGGTACCTGCAGAGCGCTCTGTACCAGGGGCTGGGCAATGCCGACCGCGTGAAGGCGCACAAGTATCTCGCGTTCATCCACTGCGTGTCCGAACGTATCGACGCGTGCCGCGACGAGTTCCGCAAGGCGCTGGATATCGACCCTCGCATGGAATTGCCCCCTGCAGAGGCCGGACACCCGATCTGGGGCCCCGTGTTCCGGTCCGTCAAGGCCGGGCACTAGCACAAGCGCATGGAAGACCAGAAGCTCGGTCGCTTCGAAGTCCTGTCCGAAATCGGCCGCGGGGCGATGGGCATCGTCTACAAGGCGAAGGACCCCATGCTCGAGCGCACGGTGGCGATCAAGACCATCAACATGGGCATGGACCGTGACGGCGCGGAAATGTACGAAAAGCGCTTTTACCAGGAGGCGCGCGCGGCGGGCGGGCTGAACCACCCGAACATCGTCACGGTGTACGACATCGGCAAGACCGAGACCGAGTGCTACATGGCGATGGAGTTCATCGAGGGCGCCGAGCTGCGCACGCTGCTGCTGCCGGGCAAGCCGCTGCTGGTGCCGCGCGCGCTATCGATCGCGGCGCAGGTTGCCGAAGGCCTGGCCTATGCCCACGAGCGCGGCGTCGTGCATCGCGACATCAAGCCGGCCAACATCATGGTGCCCGACAGCGGCGCGGTGAAGATCACGGACTTCGGCATCGCGCGCATGCGCTCGTCGAACGTGCAGACGCAGACCGGCATGATGATGGGCTCGCCCAAGTACATGTCGCCCGAGCAGGTCATCGGCAAGCGCGCCGACCACCGCTCGGACATCTTTTCGCTCGGCGTGATCCTGTACGAGATGCTGACCGGCGCCGCGCCCTTCACCGGGGAGAGCGTGAACGCGGTGATGTACCAGATCGTGAATTTCGTGCCGCCGGCGCCCAGCGCAATCAACCCGTCGGCGCCCGGTACGGTCGACGGGATCGTCGCGCACATGCTGGCGAAGTCACTCGACGAGCGCTACCAGAGCGCCGCCGAGATCGCACGCGCACTCCGGGAATGCGAGCAGCAGGCGCACGGCAGCGCGACCACCGCGACCACCGCGACCTCAACGCTGCCGCTCGGCGCGTTCGCGCCGCGCGCTACGCCCGCGGCCGTCGAGCCCGCGGTGAAGACTGCAATCCTGACGCAGACCGTCGAGCGCTCGCGCCGCGCCGAGGAGTCGCCCTCGACCTCGGACCTCGTGCCGGCGCGCGGACTCTCCCGCACCTTCGACTCCCTGGAAGCAACGCAGCGGCTGGTCGCCCTGAGCGACACCGCGGTGGCCAGCGATTCGTCGTCGACGGCGCTGCCCGGCGCGCTTCAGACCGTGACGACGATCATGGGGGTCGGCTGGAATCCGAGCGACACGGTCGTGGTGGCCGCCGGGGCGGTCGCCGGGCTGATCACCGCGGCGATCATCGTGATGATCTAGGCGCGGCGGGTCAGGACTTGCCGCCGCAGGCGGCGGGCATCGAGGTAATCGGGTAGCCGCGGCAGTTCCAGCTCAGCTGGCCGCCCTGGACCGCCGGCGTGAGCGAGATCTCGATCGCGTTCTTCTCGTTCCAGCCGCGGATCGCGCCGTTCATCTCGACGATCCACTTGAGTTCGCCGTATTTCGGGTCGGTGCGCGACGCGATCTTGACGTCCTTGCCGGCGCCAGCGAGGCCGCCCGCTTTCGCCGCAGCGGCGGCAACCTGGTCGCGCGCCGAATCGGCTCCCGAGACCAGCGCCTGCGCCGCATCGCGCGACTCGCTGCCCGCCATCTGCGGCAGCACCACCGCCACCGCCAGGAATCCCGCCAGTGCCAGAACCGCGACGACGATCAGTGCTGCGCGCATCGACATGCCTCCAGGGTTGCCCGCGCTCCCCAGCGCAGGATCAGAGGATAAAATCGGCCGTGAGCTTACCACGGAGTCCGCGGGCATTCACCTTGCGAATCCCGGACTTGGAGAAGTTTTGCAACTTCGCACGATCGAGATTCTCGTTGCCGGACACGTGCAGGGCGTCGGCTTCCGCGAAGCGATGATTCGCGAGGCCGAGCGGCTCGGCCTGACGGGGTGGGTGCGCAACCGTGCGCGCGGCGATGTGCAGGCAGTCGCGCAGGGTAGCGAGGCGGCGCTCGGCGCGCTCGAGGCCTGGGCGCGTCGCGGATCGCCCGCGGCGCGCGTCGATCGAGTCGATTGCTCGCCCGCCGCAGCCGAACATGTTCGCGCCTACGCGCGCTTCGAGCGCTGGCCGACCGCCTGATCGTCCCGGGCATCGCGCCGCGCCAGCGCGATGGCCGCCGAGAACGCCCACGGCCGGCAGGCCACCAGCATCGCCACACCTTCGCGTCGCCGAGCGGGCAGCGACGCGTCGGTCTCGGCGAGCTCGGCAAACTCGGCGAGCATGCGCTCGAGCCGGCGGCGCAGCACGGCGGCCGAGGCGGGCGACAGGTCGCGTGCCTCGAAGCGCAGGAGCTCGAGCGGGCCGCTGAAGCGCGAGTGCAGGAAGTCGGCCGTGACCCGCCGGCCGTAGGCCTTCTTCACCGGTCCGCCGGCGCGCCAGCCGAAGTCTCGCGCCACCCGCAGCCGGATGCGCTCGCCCGCGTCCCAGTCGATCAAGCGCGCGCGCTCCAGCTTCGCGAGCGCGAGCGTCAGCTCGGTACGCGTGATCTCGTAGGCTTCGACGATGTCGGCGCTGCGCCAGCCGTTCAGCAGCAGCCAGAACACCGACAGCAGCCGCTCGTCGCCCGCGAGCAGCGCCTCCTGCGTGTCGCTGAGCTCTGTCGCCGCGTCCAGGGGATCCCGCGCCAGCCGCGCCAGCTCGGCCAGGTCGAGCTCCAGCACGCGCAGGATGTCCTCGATCCGCGCCAAGGTGAACGTGCCGTGCGAGAAGAGGCGTTTTACGCTCGCCTCGGACAGGTGCAGCTCGCGCGCCAGCGCGGCGTAGGTCATGCCCCTCGCCCGCAGGGCCCTCTTCAGCGCTTCGACGATTCGGCGGGAAAGCGTCATGCGGGCGCGGCTCCACGGTTCGGGTTCGGAACTCGGTTCTGCCGGTATCGTAAATCGAGACTTCGCATCTTGGCGATTGCTGCGCTGCGCGACGCGCGCCAAGAATGGCCCTGCCCCCAACCTTGGAGCGTGCCATGGAAGCCACATGCGATCTGCCCCTCCCCGCCGCTGCCCGTCGGCGCGTGTACTCCGCCGACGACCTGTGCCGGGCGATGAAGGGCGCCGGCGATGCCCCGTCTCCCGTGGACGCTTCGGGCCTGGACCGGATCCTGAGGCGTGAGGACGCGCGGGGCGAGATCGAGGTGCAGGCGGCCGTTGCGTGGTCCGGGCTAGCCGAGCTGACGGGCAACGCTTTCCTGCCTGGCACGGTCGGCGACAGCGTGGCCAGAAACGTGACCGGCCCCGACGGTCAGCCCGTCGTGGGTCACGTGCGCGCGATCACGATCGTGACGGCGGACGGCGAGTTACGGCGGGCAAGCCGGACACAGGCGCCTGAGCTCTTCCGGATCGCGGTCGGCGGCTTCGGCGCCATCGGTCCCTTCTACAGCGTCACGCTCGACGGCGAGAGCCTTGCTCGCACGGCCGCGGCCCCCCGCGAGTCCGTTCGCCTCGGCATCGAGGCATGCGACGAAGACACGGGCGTCCGCCTCCACGCCGTCGAGCTGCTCGTCCCGCCGACGGCCCTCGATGAAGTCGTAACCGGCGTACGGGCTGCGCTCGAAGACCGGCGCTGCCGGCCGACGCACCTGGAAGCTCGAAGCGTCTTGCCCGAGTCGGAGACGCTGCTGTGCTGGGCGCACCGGGAATACGTGGCGCTGCACGTCGCATTTCGAGCGCCGCGCGCCACACTGGGCGCGGCGGCCGCGGCCGCTCAGCTTCGGCGCTCGCTCGTCGACCTGGCGCTTGCCGCGGGCGGGTCATGCGCGCCGGAAACGCTGCCGCTCCTGTCGGCGGCGCAGGCCCGGGGCTGCTATCCGCGGTTTGCCGCGTTTCTCGCCGAGCAGCGCCGCCTCGATCCTGGCGACCGCGTCGGCAGCGAGTGGCTCCGCGGCGCGCGGCGCGTCTGGTCCGACGCCGGGTGCCGCGTGCGCTGGGCCGCCGCCTAGCCGCCGCCCGCGAACACGACCTGCACGCTTCCGGGCTCGAGCCACTGGCCGAGCCGCTCGAGCAGCTGCCCGTCGGGGCGCACGCGCCAGGCATCCCCCAAGGTGACGTCACAGGCGGCATTGCCGGTTTCGTAGTGCACGACGACCGCGCAGGCGCCCTCGGCGCGATAGGGCGCGAGCAGCTCCTTCAGCTGGTTCGCGTCCGACCGGCCGTTCATCTGCAGCCGTAGCCTCGCGGCGAACTTCGCCCGCAGCGATGCGAGGTCATAGAGCTCGTCGGCGGTAACGCGCATCCCGCCCGCGAACTCGTCACGCTGCACCTTGCCCTGCACGACAAGCAGCGCGTCCTCCTTGAGCTTGTCGCGGTGCTTCTCGAACAGCTCGTTGAACACCGAGAGCTCGAGCTGCGCGGTGCCGTCGTCGAGTGCGACCACCATCATGCGGCCGCGGCGCGTCATCTGGGTGCGGGCCGACGTGACGACCCCGGCGAGCCAGACGCGGTGCTCGGCCGGCTGCAGCCGGGCGAGCGGCACCCGCGGGAAGCCGGTGATCTCGCGCTCGTAAACCGTAAACAGGTGTCCCGACAATGCGAATCCGAGCGCCGCCTTCTCCTCCAGCAGCAGCTGCTTGAGGTCCCAGGGCTTGGCCTCCACCCGGACGGCGCCGGGGCTCGCCGCCGCCTCGGCCTCGCCGAACAAGCTCTCCTGCGCCGCCTGGCGCTCGCGCTGCTCGGCGGCTTCCATCGCACGGCCGACACTCGCCAGCAGGCTCGCACGGTTCGACTCGAGGCGGTCGAACGCGCCCGCACGCACCAGGGCCTCGATGGCGCGGCGATTGACGATGCGCTTGTCGACGCGACGGCACAGGTCCGCGAGGTCCGCGTAGGCGCCTGTCGCGCGCGCCGCGACGATCGCGCCGACCGCGGACTCGCCCGTTCCGCGCACGGCCCCCAGCCCATAGCGCACGGTCTTCTCGTCCACCGGCACGAAGCGGTAGTCCGAGGCGTTGACGTCGGGCGGCAGAACCGCGATCCCGTTCGCGAGCGCATCCTCGTGGAATTGCCGCACCTTGTCGGTGTCGCCCATCAGCAGCGAAAGGTTCGCCGCCATGAAGGCGGCCGCGTGGTGCGCCTTCATGTACGCCGTCTGGTACGCGAGCACCGCGTAGGCCGCCGCGTGCGAGCGGTTGAATCCGTAGCCCGCGAATTTCTCCATCAGGTCGAACAACTGGGTCGCCTTGCCGCGCGCGAGGCCGCCCTTCTCCGCGCCGCTGACGAAAATGTCGCGTTGCTGCGCCATCTCCTCTGCGTTCTTCTTGCCCATCGCGCGCCGCAACAGGTCGGCACCGCCGAGCGTCAGGCCGCCGATCACCTGCCCGATCTGCATCACCTGCTCCTGGTAGACCATGATGCCGTAGGTCGGACGCAGAATGGGTTCGAGGCGCGAATCGAGGTACTCCACGCGCTCGCGGCCGTGCTTGCGCGCGATGAAGTCCGGGATCAGTTCCATCGGCCCGGGACGGTAGAGCGCCACGAGCGCGATCACGTCCTCGAAGGTATCCGGCCGCGCGCGCTTGATCAGGTCGCGCATGCCGCGCGATTCCAGCTGGAACACGGCCGTCGTGTTGCCCGACGACAGCAGGCGGAAAGTGGCCGGGTCGTCGAGCGGGATGCGCTCGAGCGCAAAGTCCGGCTGGCCCAGCGCGCGCACATGGCGCTGCGCCCAGTCGAGGATCGTGAGCGTGGTGAGGCCGAGGAAGTCGAACTTCACCAGGCCGACGGCTTCGACGTCGTCCTTGTCGAGTTGCGAGATGACGTGGGTCGTGCCCTCGGCCGCATAGAGCGGGCAGAAATCGGTGAGGCGCCCCGGGGCGATCAGCACGCCGCCCGCGTGCATGCCGACGTTTCGGGTCAGGCCCTCGAGCTTCTCGCCCAGCGCGAGCAGCTCGCGTACCTCGTCCTCCTTCTTCTCGCGCTGCGCGAGCAGGGGCTCCATCTCGCGCGCCTCCTGCAACGTGATGGTTCGCCCGGGCTGCACCGGGATCAGCTTCGCCACCTGGTCGCAGAAGTTGTACCCCAGGTCCAGCACGCGCCCCGTATCGCGCACGACCGCGCGCGCCGCCATCGTGCCGAAGGTCACGATCTGCGAAACGCAGTCCTCGCCGTACTTGCGGCGCACGTAGTCGATGACCCGGTCCCGGCCGTCCTGGCAGAAGTCGATGTCGAAGTCGGGCATCGAAACGCGCTCGGGGTTCAGGAAGCGCTCGAACAGCAGGTCGTACTCGAGCGGATCCAGGCCGGTGATGCCAAGTGAATACGCGACCAGCGAGCCCGCGCCCGACCCGCGCCCCGGGCCCACGGGCACGCCATTCGCCTTGGCCCAGTTGATGAAGTCGGCGACGATGAGGAAGTAGCCGGCGAACCCCATCTGGATGATGGTGCGGATCTCGAAGTCCAGGCGCGCGCGGTATCGCGGCTGCGCCTGCGCGCGCGCAGACTCGTCGGGCATCCTCGCGGCGAGCCGTCCGGCGAGCCCTGACTCCGCCTGTCGCCGCAGGAATTCGTCCAGCGTGACGCCGGCGGGCGTCGGGAACGCCGGCAGGCGGCTGCGGCCAAGCTCGATTTCGAGGTTGCAGCGTCGCGCGATCTCGACGGCATTTTGGAGCGCCGCGGGCACATCGGCGAACAGCCGCGCCATCTCGTCCTGCGACTTGAAGTATTGCCCGGGCGTGAAGCGGCGCGGCCGGCGCTGGTCGCCGAGCACATAGCCGTCCGCGATGCACACCCGCGCCTCGTGCGCGCGGAAGTCCTCCGGGTCGAGGAACTGCACGGGGTGGGTCGCCACCACGGGCAGCGCGAGACGCCCGGCCAGCTCAACGCTGGCCGAGAGCAGCGCCTCGCCCTGCGCAAAGCCGGCGCGATGCAGCTCGAGGTAGTAGCGCCCGGGAAACAACGCGGCCCAATCGCGCGCGAGCTGCGCGGCGGCATCCGCGTTGCCGGAAAGCAGCGCCTGGCCGACATCCCCCGCAGCCGCGCCCGAGAGCGCAATCAGTCCGTCGGTGCCGAGCTCGTCCAGCCACGCACGCTGGATCTCCGCCCGCGACCGGCGCTGGTTCTTCAGCCACGCGCGTGACAGGAGCTCGCACAGCCGCCGGTAGCCCGCGCGAGACGCGCAGAGCAGCAGCAGCCGCGACGGCCGGTCCGCACCGGCCTCGCCCTGCACCCAGCAGTCCGCACCGAGGATCGGCTTGACGCCGGCCGAGCGCGCGGCGCGGTAGAACTTCACCATGCCGAACACATTGGCGCTGTCGGTGAGTGCGAGCGCCGGCATCTGGTCCTGCGCAGCGCGCCGGACCGCGTCGTCCAGCCGCACGATTCCGTCAGTTACTGAAAACTCGCTGTGTAGCCTGAGATGGACGAAGCGCGGCGCAGGCATGGCGTGCGTCAAAAGTTTACCATCCGCGCGTGCGTGCCTCCGCCTTGCTTGCCCTGTTCTGCGGCGCAATTTGCATCGCACTGTCGCCGATCTGGGTTCGCGTCGCCGATGTCGGCCCCACGGCGAGCGCATTCTGGCGCGTGGCGCTCGCGGTGCCCCTGCTGTGGGCCGTCGCCGTGGCCGCGCCGGCGCCCCTGCGCGCCCCGCGCGCGCACGCGGGGCTGCTTGCCGCCGCGGGCCTCGCGTTCGCCGGCGACCTCGCGTTCTGGCACTGGTCGATCCAGTTCACGTCGGTGGCGAACTCGACCCTGCTCGCCAACCTCGCCTCGATCTTCGTCACGCTCGGCGCGTGGGCACTGTGGCGGGAGCGGCCGCGCCCGCTGTTTCTGCTCGGGCTCGCGCTCGCGCTCGCCGGCGTGGCGCTGCTCGTGCAGGCGAGCGTCACGCTGTCGCCGCGCGCCATGCGGGGCGACGGCCTGGGCGTAGTCACTGCGGTCTTCTACGCGTGGTACCTGATGACCGTGAAGCGCCTGCGTGACGGCGGCCTCGGCGCCATCCCGCTGATGGCTTGGTCGACGACGCTGACCGCGTGCGTCCTGCTGCCCGTCGCGCTCGCCTCGGGCGAGCCGCTGCTCCCGGGCTCGGCAGTCGGCTGGCTCGAGCTCCTCGGGCTGGCTTGGATCTCGCATGCCGCGGGCCAGGGGCTGATCGCCTTCGCGCTTGCGCACCTGCCCGCGACCTTCTCCGCGGTCGGCCTGCTGCTGCAGCCGGTGATGGCCGCCCTGTTCGCGTGGCTCCTGCTGGGCGAGCCCGTGGGCGCATTGCAGGTCGCCGGTGGTGCCATCGTGCTCGCCGGCATCTACCTCGCGCGCCGCGCCTCGCTCTAGACCACGCGCGCGTCGGGCTCGCCGCGGCTCTTCTCGACGACGCCGATGCGGTACGCCGTCTCGCCGAGCGACTCGAGCCGCGCGATCGCCGGCGCGGCGTCGCGCGGCGAAACCGCGAGCACCAGCCCGATGCCGCAATTGAACACGCGGTACATCTCGTCCTCGGCCACGCCGCCCTGCTGCTGCAGCCAGGTGAATATCGCCGGCCGTGGCCACGAAGCGCGATCGATCACGGCCCGCGTGCCCTTTGGCAGCATGCGCGGCACGTTGCCGACGAGGCCACCGCCCGTGATGTGCGCCATGCCCTTGACCCGGCGCTTGCCGAGCAGCGCAAGCACGGGCTTCACGTAGATGCGAGTGGGTGCCATGAGCGCGTCGAGCCGCGCCGCGTCCGGCGGCGCGCGCTCGACGATCTTCCGCACGAGTGAGTAGCCGTTGGAATGCGGCCCGCTGGAGCGCAGCCCGAGGAGCACGTCGCCCGGCCGGATCTGCTTGCCGCTCACGATCCGGTCCCGCTCCACCACGCCGACGCAGAAGCCGGCGAGATCGTATTCGCCCTTGGCATACATGCCCGGCATTTCCGCCGTCTCGCCGCCGATCAGCGCGCAGCCCGCCCGCTCGCAGCCGCGGGCGATGCCCTTCACCACTCGGGCCGCAACCGCCGTGTCCAGCCGCCCGCAGGCGTAGTAGTCGAGGAAGAAGAGCGGCTCCGCGCCCTGCACCAGCACGTCGTTGACGCTCATCGCGACCAGGTCGATGCCGACGGTATCGTGCCGGTCGAGCGCGAACGCGAGCTTGAGCTTGGTGCCCACGCCGTCCGTGCCCGAGACGAGGACCGGCCGGCGATAGCGCCTCGGGATGCGGCACAGCGCGCCGAAGCCGCCGATGCCGGCGAGCACCTCGGGCCGCAGCGTGCGCCGCGCGTAGGGCTTGATTGCCTCGACCAGGGCATCGCCGGCGTCGATATCGACGCCGGCGTCGCGGTAGGAGAGCGGAGCGGCCATGTTAGAGTCTCGCGTTTTCCGCGCGATTCTACTTGAGATGCCGACGCACTCTGCACGCGCGCAGCGCCCGGACAGCTCCCTGAAGTGACGCGCCAGCTCGCGCTGCCGCTGCAGGCGCCCCCCGCGCCGACGCTGGACAACTTCGTCCCCGGCTCCAATAGCGAGCTGCTGGCACGCCTGCGCGCGCTCGCGGCCGGCGCCGCGTCCGAGTCCGTGATCTACCTCTGGGGCGCGCGCGGCTGCGGGCGCACGCACCTGCTGCGCGCGAGCGAGCGCTCGGGCGTCTCGCTCGCCGACGACGTGCAGCGGCTCGACGCAGACGGCCAGCAGGCGCTGTTCAACGCCATCAATCGCGTGCGCGAGGTCGGCGGCACGGTGCTCGCCACCGGCGACGCGCCGCCCGCGCAACTCGCGTTGCGCGAGGATCTGCGCAGCCGCCTCGGCTGGGGCCTCGTGTACGAGGTGAAACCGCCGACCGACGAGGAGCGCGCGCTGTACGTCCACGGCGAGGCGGCGCGCCGGGGCCTGCGCCTGGGCGACGACGTTGTCGCCTACCTGCTGACGCATGTGCGGCGCGACCTGTCCTCGCTCGGTGCGCTGCTCGAACACCTGGACCGCGTATCGCTCGAGGCCCGCCGCCCGGTGACGCTGCCGCTGGTGCGCGAGGCGATTCGCGTGCGCACGCCGTGAACCTGGCGCTGTTCGACCTCGACCATACGCTGCTCGCGGGCGACAGCGACTACGAGTGGGGGCAGTTCCTCGTCGACCGCGGCGTGCTCTCCCGCGCGGACTACGAGGCGCAGAACGCCCGCTTCTTCGAGCAGTACAAGGCGGGCACGCTCGACATCCACGAGTACCTCGGCTTCGCGCTGGGCCCGCTCGCCGCGCATTCGCCGCAGGAGCTCGCCGCGTGGCACGGCGAGTTCATGCGCGAGCGCATCCTGCCGATGGTGGCGCGCGGCGCGCGCGCGCTGGTCGCGCGCCACCTTGAGGCGGACGAGCTCTGCGCGATCGTGACCGCGACCAACAGCTTCGTTACCGGGCCGATCGCGCGCGAGTTCGCCGTGCCGCACCTGGTGGCCACCGAGCCGGAGTCGGTCGGCGGCCGCTTCACCGGGCGCGTCGCGGGCACGCCCTGCTTCCGGGAGGGAAAGATCCGCCGCGTCGAGGCCTGGCTTGGCGGGCTGGGCCGCCGGCTGGAGGACTTTGCGCAGAGCCGCTTCTACAGCGACTCGCACAACGACCTGCCGCTGCTGGAGCGCGTGCGCCACCCGGTCGCGGTCGATCCCGACGCGTCGCTCGCGGCCGAGGCCGCGCGGCGCGGCTGGCCCGTGATCTCGCTGCGCTAGAATCGCGGCCTCGATGATCAAACGCTTCATCCGCCGTGTCCTCGGGCTCGGCGCACGCGAGCCGCAGCGCAGCGGGCGGGTCCACCATCCGCTGCGCCGCGAGGCCGTCAGCGCGGCCGCGCTCAAGGTGTGCGACGTATTGCAGGCCGCCGGCTTCTCGGCCAGCGTCGTGGGCGGGGCGGTGCGCGACCTGATGTTCGACATCGAGCCCAAGGATTTCGACATCGCGACCGACGCGCGGCCCGAGCAGGTCAAGCCGCTGTTCCGCCGCGCGATCATCATCGGCCGGCGCTTTCGCCTGGTCCACGTGATGATCGGCGGCGATACGGTGGAAGTCTCCACGTTCCGTTCCGCCGACGCCGGCACTGCCGATCGCGACGAGCACGGCCGCGTCCTGCGCGACAACGTCTTCGGCACCCAGGAGGAGGACGCCCGTCGCCGCGACTTCACCGTGAACGCGCTCTACTTCGACCCGGCCACCGAGGAGATCGTCGACTACCACGGCGGCCTCGCCGACCTGCGCCGGCACGTGCTGCGCATGATCGGCGAGCCGGAAACGCGCTTCCGCGAGGACCCGGTCCGGATGTTGCGCGCCGTCAGGCTCGCCGCGAAGCTGGGACTGACCATCGAGCCGGGCACGCGCGCGCCCATCCGGCGCCTCGCGCCGCTGATCGAGCACGTGCCGCCCGCGCGCGTGTTCGACGAGATGCTGAAGCTGCTGCTCTCGGGTCACGCCAGCGCCTGCGTCCGCCAGCTGCGCGAGGAAGGGTTGTCCAAGGGGGTACTGCCGCTGCTCGACGTGATCCTCGAGCAACCCCTGGGCGAGCGCTTCGTCACGCTCGCACTGGCGCAGACCGACGAGCGGGTGCGCACCGACCGGCCCGTGTCGCCCGCGTTCCTGTTCGCCGCGCTGCTCTGGCACGAAGTGCTCGCGGCGTCCAAGGCGCGTCAGTCGCGCGGCGAGCGTCCGGTGCCCGCGCTCGAGGCCGCCATGGACAAGGTGCTTGACGCGCAGCATGAGAAGCTCGCGCTGACGCGCAAGCTCACCGCGACGATGCGCGAGATCTGGGTGATGCAGCCACGATTCGACCAGCGCGGCGGCCAGCGCCCGTACCGCCTGCTCGAGTCGCCGCGTTTCCGCATGGGATACGACTTTCTCGCTCTGCGCGCGGCGAGCGGCGAGGTGAGCGCCGAACTCGAGGCCTGGTGGCGCGCGTTCCAGCAGGCCGACGCCGACACGCGCGAGGCCATGCTGCTGCCCGATACGGGCCCGCGCAAGAAGCGACGCCGGCGGCGGCGGCGCGCCGGGCCCGCGGAGGCGGCGCCGGATCCGGTGTGACGGCGGTATACATCGGCATCGGCTCCAACCTGGACATGCCGCGCGCGCAAGTCGCCGCCGCATTCGAAGAGATCGCCGCGCTGCCGCAAACGCGCCTCACCGGACGCTCGCCGATGTACCTGAGCGAGCCCGTCGACGCGCCGGCGCAGCCGCCCTACGTCAATGCGGTCGCGGCAGCGCAGACCGCGCTCACGCCGCAGGCGCTGCTCGCGGAACTGCAGTCGCTCGAAACAAACCACGGGCGCGAGCGCCCGTTTCGCAACGCACCACGCACGCTCGACCTCGACCTGCTGCTCTTTGGCGAGGCCAGGCTCGAGACGCCGGCGCTGACGCTGCCGCACCCGCGCATGCACTTGCGCGCATTCGTGCTGCGTCCGCTGCTCGACCTCGATCCGCAGGCCACGGTGCCCGGACGCGGCGCGGCGAGCGAGCTGCTGCGCGCCTGCGCAAGCCAGCCGCTGCAGCGGCTGGGGTGACGTGGAACGCCACCGCTACATTGCGATCGAGGGTCCGATCGGCGCCGGCAAGACCAGCCTCGCACGGCGCCTCGCCGCGCGGCTCGGCGCCGACTTGCTGCTCGAGCAACCGGCCGACAACCCGTTCCTCGCCCGCTTCTATCAGGACATGGTGCGCTACGCGCTGCCGACGCAACTGTTCTTCCTGTTCCAGCGCGCGCGGCAGCTCGAGCCGCTCGCGCAGCCCGACATGTTCGGCCGGCCCACGGTCGCCGACTTCCTGATCGACAAGGACCCCCTGTTCGCGCGCATCACGCTGAGCGGCGAGGAACTCGCGCTGTACCAGCGCATATACGACACGCTGCGCCCGCGCGCACCGATCCCCGACCTGGTGATCTACCTGCAGGCGCAGCCGCAGGTGCTGGTCGAGCGGGTGAGGCGGCGCGGCGCGGGCTACGAGCGGGGAATCGACGAGGACTACCTGGCGCTGCTCGCCGAAGGGTATGCGCGCTTCTTCTATCAGTACAGCGCAGCGCCGGTGCTGATCGTCAATTCGGAGAATCTCAATTTCGTGGACCGCGACGCCGACTTCGACCTGCTGGTCGAGCGCATGCGCGCCATGAAGAGCCGGCGCGAGTACTTCAACCTGGGATGAGCGCGCGCTAGCCCGGGTACGGGTCGAACGTGATGGACTCGACCGGGCAGCCCATCGTCGAGGCCATCTTGTCCATCGCGTCGTCGGTCAGCGCGATTGGCTGGAAATCGCCCTCGCCGCCCTTGGCGGAGATGAACGCCTTTGCGGCGGCCTCCGTGTTCCAGGTCACCACCGGATCGGGCGTCACGCCCGCGACCTGGCGGCAGATCGGGAAGCCGTCCGACTTGTACACGATTGCAAACATGCCGCTCCTCCGCCGCGATTCGCATGGCGCTGTGACGAGTCCCTTATAACCGATTCGTCCGGCGCGCGCCAAGCTTGCGGCGCGACATGCGCGCGCCGAACCGTGCACGATGCGCAGCGCGCACAGGAAATAACACGGCGCTGGAAAAAATCTGCGCGCGGCGTCGGATGCTTCGTGCGCGCATGCGCGTGCATGGCGACGCCGAAACGGAGCGCAGATGCGCGACGCTCAATCGTTTGTCGCCCGCAATATGCGTCAAGCAGATGTGTCGAAAATACAACAACGACCGACCGCCGGTCCGTGTCTACCGACCGCTTGGCGTGAAGGAAGTCTCACTCAATCTCCCAGGCTGCTTCTCGGGTTTAGCTTGATTTGCCTACAGATTGTTAAACGGCGTTAAATTGTCTCCGGGGGGCTCGCCAGCGGTTATCGCTGCGTCCGGGCCTGGGCAACGGCCCCCGCCACTGGGGGCTTTTCAGTCAGGGAAGGAGTGAAAGTCATGAGCAACATGAACGACGTGATCGGACTGCGCGCACCCTGCGTGAAGACCTATGACCAGCTGGCGTACGAATTCGAGCCGGGGAGCGGCACGCTGTGGGGGCTGATGATGCCCCTCGGCAATCCCTGCTTCAATCTCGGACTGCTGAAGGACATCCGCGAGCACGACACCGCGCTCGGCGCGAACGGCGGCCGCGTGCAGTTCGCGGGCGAGATGCACCGGGTGAACTGGTACGTCGCCGCATCGCGCGTGCCGCGCGTATTCAATCTCGGCGGAGACCTCGCGCTGTTCCTGCTGCTGATCAAGGCGAAGGATCGCGATGCGCTGGCGCACTACGCGCGCCTCTGCATCGACAATGTCTACGGCCGCATCACGAACTACGGCTGCACGCAACTGACGACGATCTCGCTGGTGCAGGGCGACGCGCTCGGCGGCGGATTCGAGACTGCGCTGTCCTCCGACGTGATCATCGCCGAGGAATCGGCGCAGATGGGCCTGCCGGAGATCGTGTTCAACCTGTTCCCGGGAATGGGCGCCTATAGCCTGCTCGCGCGCCGCATCGGCCTGCGCGAGGCCGAGAAGCTGATCCTGTCGGGCCGCATCCTGCCGGCGGCGAAGCTGCACGAGATGGGACTGGTCGACATCCTGGCCAAGGATGGCGAAGGCGAACAGGCCGTGCACAGCTACATCGCGGCCAATGGACGTCGCATGAATGGCCTGCAGGGCGTGCTGCGCGCGCGCCAGCAAGTCTTTCCCGTGACGCGCGAAGAGCTCGACGCCATCGCGGAAGTCTGGGTGGACAGCGCCCTGCGCCTGCAGGACAAGGACCTGCGCATGATGGGCCGCGTGGTGCGCGCCCAGATGCAGCGCATGGAAGACGGCAGCGTCGGCGACGTTGCGGCCGCGGCGCTGGCCGAAGCGGTCTAGGCGGGCGCGAGCGAGCCGCCGGGTCTGAAAATCTGGCCGAACTGATGGAAGTTGACCTGCGTCGAGCGCAGGATCGACGTTTGGGCTGCCGGGTCCGCGATCGTCTTCAACAGGCGGTTGAGGCTCGCCATGTGGTCGAGGTCCATCGAGGCGTGCGAGGACAGGAACCGGAAGCCTCCCGCGGACACCTCGCGCCCGATCTTGCCCGCAATTGCGTCAGACACCCGGCCGCCGTACACCGACGAGACCACTTCGAGCACATAGAGCATGCCCAGCACGGAGCACGGATGCACCCGCTCGGCCGCAAAGTAGTTGTAGGCGATCATGGCCTGCACGGGCGCGCTCGGCGCCGCCGAAGCCGAGGAGACATCGCCCCCCATTGCCCCGATGTCTTCCAGGACCCAGGCCTCGTGTCCCCGCTCCTCCTCGATGCGCTCGTAGAGCCCGTAGCGCACGTCGCGGAACTCGTCGGTGCAGCGCGACGCGGCTTCGGCCATGACCGGGCAGAAATGCCACACGATGTGATACAGGTCGTGCAGGAATGCCCGGTACTCCTCGAGCTTGAGTCCGTGATGGATCATGCCGTGCACGCGCGGCTCGGCTTCGAGCGCTCGGCGACTGCTATCTGAGTTTTCGATGAGTGTGATGAAGAATGACATCGTGCCGCGGATTGTATCCTCTCGCCCTCGCGCGCCGAACGCCGGTTCCGATCCGCGAGACAGCGCGCGCCCTTGAGCGGTGCACCCCTGGGACGCTGGGCAAAGCTGCGCCATCACCTGGCGTCGCTCTATGCGCTGCTCGGGCTCGGGCGCAACACAAATGATGTGCGCTACGTCTTCATGATCGGCAACGCGCAGGACAGCCTCGCCGAGCCCTCGCGCGCCGCACGCCGCATGCGCGATCCGTTCGACGAGCCCGACCTGGAGGCGATGTGGCAGTCACGCTACTGCCCGCGGCCCTACGACCTCGATACGCTACTCGTGCTCCCGGAGGACAGCTTGGGCGGAGCCTACGCGCGCCACATGAAGGGGCGCGGGCTGCGCCCGGACTTCTACGACGAGGTGCTGCCGCGTCACCGGCTGCATTACCTGCGCCTGCGACTGCGCCAGACGCACGACGTATGGCACATCGTGACTGGGTACGACACCGATCCCGTCGGCGAAGTCGGCCTTCAGGGCTTCTATTTCGGCCAAGTGACGAACGGCCAGTCCGCGCTGATCTTTGCCGGTGGCATGATTCGCAGCCTGCTCATCGGCAACTACCGCATGCTGGAAAACTTTGTTCGAGCGTTCAGCGAGGGCTACCGCGCGGGCCAAGACGCGCGCACCCTGCTCGCAGTACGCTGGGAAGATCTGTGGGCCGAGCCGCTGGAGGCCGTCCGGCGACGATTCGGGGTGACAACGACTGCTTGGCACCCCGAGCAGCAGGCGTGGCTCAGCTCGCCGATTTCGCGCGGCGCTCCTTGACGTAGCCCTCCAGAGCGACTCGGCCCTCCTCGAACTCCTCGCTCAGCATCGCGACAAGTCGGGAGGACTGCAGGCGCAGCTCGGTGTCGGACTGCTTGCCGAGCCTCGCGCAGAGCTGCGTCAGACGCTCGGTACCAATGCTCGCCGCCGACCCCTTCATGGCGTGCAGATGGGCGCGGAACTCGCCGAAGTTCCGCGCCGCGACGGCGGCTTCCATCTTCGCCAGCAGCGCCAGGCTGTCGGCCACGAATACGCCGGAAAGGCGCTCGAGGAAGTCCGGCGTGGACCCGAGCTCCTCGAGATGGGCCAGCGTTTCCCGGTTGATGGGCTGGACATCCGTCGCGGCTGGCGACGCCGCCACCGGAATAGACGGCCTTTTCACCTCCGCGGCCACTCGGTCGCCTGCGAGATTGCGCAGCTCCTCCAGGAGCCGCAACGACTCGATCGGCTTGGGCAGGAAGGTGTCCGCCCCTGCTTGCAGGCACTCCGCCTTGGCCTCGGGAGTTACGTCCGCCGACAACATGATCACGGGCACGCGCTCGCGCCCGCGCGTCATGAGGCGGATCGCCTGCAGCGTTTCGAGGCCGCTCAGGCCCGGCATGTTCCGGTCGAGCAGCACGACATCGAACGCTCCGGCCTCCATCGCGTCCAGCGCCAGGTCGCCGTCGGCCACCAGCGTCGTGTCGTGCCCGCCGCGTTCGAGGATGCGGCCCAGCACCTCACGATTGGTGGGATTGTCGTCGGCGACCAGCACCCTCAGGCGGCGCGCATTGGGATCCCGCCGCGCGTAGTCCTGAAGGCGCACCACGCCTTCGCCGACGTCGTCGCCCGAAGTAATGGCGTGCAGCACGTTGAAGAACTGCCGCTTCTCCGCCGGGAGCTCGAGGACCGCGGCGAAGCCCGCCGACAGTGCCGCGAACCGCTGCACATCCGTCTCGCGCGGCGCGGCGAGAACCGCTTTCGGCATCGGCTCGGGCGCAACGCGGCGGAAGCGCCGCGCCAGCTGCACGTCGCCCGCCTCGGAAAACAGGATCGCGCTGTGATAGGGCTGTGCCAGTGCGATGTCCGCGATCAGGCGGTCGGCGCCCTCCTCGATATCAGCCACGCGCACGGCCACGGCACCCCAGCTCCGCAGCGCAATGTCGAGCGGACCGGCATAGCTCTCCGGGAAGCCCACCAGCAGCAGCCGCGCGCCGGCAAGCTCGCCGGCCTGCTGGCCAACGCGCTCGGGCTGCTTGTCGAACGCGATCTCGAACCAGAACGTGCTGCCAAGGCCGACGGCGCTCTCGAGACCGATGCGCCCGCCCATCAACTCGACGAGCTGCTTGGCGATGGTCGTGCCCAGTCCCGTGCCGCCGAACCGGCGCGTGGTCGACTGGTCGGCCTGCGTGAAGCTGTCGAAGATGCGATGTTGCGCATCGGGCGGGATACCGACGCCGGTATCGCGCACGGAGAACTTGAGCATGACCGAGGAGTCCGTCTCGCCCTGCAGGGAGACGTGCACCGTCACGCTACCGCGCTCGGTGAACTTGACGGCGTTGCCCGCCAGATTGATGAGCACCTGCCGCAGGTGGTGCGCGTCACCGCGCAGGTCGGGTGGCACCTCCGACATGATCGAAACCACGAATTCGATGCCCTTCTGCTGCGACTGCGCCTGCAGGATCCGGCTCGTGCTGTTGACGAGCGCGTGCAGGTCGAAGTCCGCGCGCTCCAGCACCAACTTGCCGGCCTCGATCTTGGAGAAGTCAAGGACGTCCTCGACCAGGCCCAGCATGACGCGGCTCGATCCGCGCAAGGTCTGCAGCATGTCGGCCTGCTCTCGCGTGAGGGCGGTGTCGCGCATCAGGTCCGACATGCCGATGATCGCGTTCAACGGCGTGCGCATTTCGTGGCTCACGACCGAGATGAACCGGCGCTTGGCCAGGTTGGCCGCCTCCGCGCGCGCGAGCGCATCGAACATGCGCGCGACGAGCGACTTCACATAGTAGCTGAGCGCGATCAGGCCGAGGACGAGCCCGAGACCCTCGACGGTGTGCGTCTGCCAGAAATCGCCCACTCCCACCACCGCACTCAGGCCGACCGCCGACAGGACCAGCGAGACCATGAGGTAGCGCGGCCCGAAGCGGAAGCCGTTCGCCAGCGTGACCCACACGTAGACCAGGATCAGCGGCAGCCCGCGCACGCCGAAGTACCAGATCGCCCAGGACAGCGTCGCGATGTCGGCAGTGATGCCGATGTACCTCCGTACAGGCGATACGGTGTTGCTGCGCAGGATCGAAGTCAGCACCATCACGCCAACGCAAAGGAAGGCAACGAAGACAATCACATAAGGGCTGAACGGGTCCCAGGCGGTGAAGTCGAGCCCCTCGGGCAGGATGTACAGCCCCAGCAGCACGCCGACCACCAGGCGCACGATCGCCTGCTCGTGCTCGGTGTCGGGCCGCGCCGCCAGTCGCGCGCGCACCCAGCGCAGCCACGCCATGCCCGGAATCCTCATGGGCGCGCGGCCTCCGGTTCGCGCAACTCCTGCTGGATGCGAAGCACCGACTCGCGCACGCCGACGAAGGCGTCGACCAGTTGCGGGTCGAAGTGCCGCCCGCGCTGCTCGCCGAGGTAGCCGAAGGCCCGATCCGCCTCCCACGCCGGCTTGTAGGGACGCACCGACGTCAGCGCGTCGTATACGTCGGCGACGGCGACGATCCGGGCGCACAGCGCGATGTGGTCGCCCACCAGCCCGTTCGGATAGCCCGAGCCGTCGTATTTCTCGTGGTGCCCGAGCGCGATCAGCGAGCCCATGCGCACGTATTTCGAGGCGCTGCCCTTCAGGATCTCGTGGCCGATCAGCGGGTGCCGGCGCATGCTGCGCGACTCGCCGCCGTCGAGCTTGCCGGGCTTGAGCAGGATCTGGTCGGGGATGCCGATCTTGCCGATATCGTGCAGCGGCGCCGCGAGCTCGATCGACTCGGCCTCGTCGCGCTCGAGCCCGACCGTGTCGGCGATCAGGCGCGAGTAGCGCGCCATCCGCACCAGGTGATAGCCCGTTTCCTCGTCGCGGAACTCGCCCGCGCGCGCCAGCCGCATCAACGTCTCCTTCTCGCGCTCGCGCACCTCGCGCGTGGCCTCGTCGACCATGCCCTCGAGCAATCGCCGGCGGTCCTCCAGCGCGAGCTGCTGGCGGCGCAGCGTGAGCAGGTTGCGGCAGCGCGCCATGCACTCGCGGGCGTCGACCGGCTTGATCAGGAAGTCCGTGACGCCGGCGTCCAGCGCGTCGTAGCGCACCATCTTGTCGTCGTGCGCCGTCACCATCATGATCGGCACGTGCTCGTAGCCGGGCAGCGCGCGCAGCCGCTTGACGAGCTCGATGCCGTTCATCTCCGGCATCATGTAGTCGATCAGCACCAGGTCGGCGACGTGACGGGTCGCCCAGACCACCGCGTCCACCGGGCGCACGAACCCCTCCACCGCGACGCGCTCGTCGAGCGAGCGCACGACCTGCTCGAGGATGGCGCGGCCCGTCGACTGGTCGTCGACCACCATCGCCGTATTGCGCGCCGCCGGCAGAACCAGCACCTGCGCCTTGACCATGCCCGCCCTCGGAATATTCGTGCCCGCAAGACTACCGCCGGGCCACCGCGCTGTCCAGCTAAGGGACTGACCGGAAAGCAAGAAAACGTGATGCGCCGCGCACGGATCGCGCGGCTGGTGCCGGAAGAGAGACTCGAACTCTCATGGTGTTGCCACCGGCGGATTTTGAGTCCGCTGCGTCTACCGGTTCCGCCATTCCGGCGCCCGAGGGGGCCGATTATAGAACCCTATAATCCCCGGCCATGCGCGTCTCGGAATTCGACTATGCGCTGCCCGCCGAGCTCATCGCACAGCATCCGGCGCCCGTGCGCACCGCGAGCCGGCTCCTGCGGCTGGATGCCGCAAGCGGCCGCCTGGACGATCTCGCCTTCGCCGACCTGCCCTCGCTGGTCGACGCGCGCGATGCGCTCGTGCTCAACGACACGCGCGTGATCCGAGCGCGGCTGGCCGGCCGCAAGTCGAGCGGCGGCAAGATCGAGCTGTTCGTCGAGCGCCTCGACGGGCCGCGCGAAGCGCTCGCGCTCATCCGCTCCAGCCATGCGCCGCGCGCCGGCGCCGAGCTCGTCATCGGCGCAAACGTGCGCGTGACGGTGCTCGGTCGAGAGGGCGAGCGCTACCGCGTGCGGTTCGCCGAGGACGTGCTCCCCGTGCTCGAGCGCGATGGCGCCGTGCCGCTGCCGCCCTATATCGCGCATGCGCCCGACGCAGCCGATGCCGAGCGCTACCAGACCGTGTATGCGACGCGCCCGGGCGCGGTGGCGGCGCCCACCGCAGGCCTGCATTTCGACCGGCCGATGCTCGAGCGCGTCGCCGCGCGCGGCGCGCGCGTCGCCCGCCTCACGCTGCATGTGGGCGCCGGCACCTTTCTCCCGGTGCGCGTCGACGAGGTGGAAGCCCATCGCATGCATTCGGAGCGCTACGAGGTGCCGCCCGCGACCCTCGAGGCAATCCGGGGCCGGCGCGTGCTGGCGGTGGGAACGACGGCGTTGCGCGCCCTCGAGAGCTGGGCGATCACCGGCCGCGCCCAGGGCGAGACCGACCTCTTCGTCTACCCGGGCTTTCGTTTTCGCGCCGTCGACCGGCTGCTCACCAATTTCCACCTGCCCCGCTCCAGCCTGCTGATGCTCGCCGCCGCGTTCGCCGGCCTCGACAACCTCCGGCGCGCCTACGCGCATGCCATCGCCGCGCGCTACCGGTTCTTTTCCTATGGCGACGCCATGCTGATCGAGCGCGCGCCGTGAACTTCGAGGTTACGCACCGGGACGGCGCGGCGCGGCGGGGGCGCTTGTCGCTCGTCCACGGCGAGGTCGATACGCCGGCGTTCATGCCGGTCGGCACCTACGGAACGGTCAAGGCCATGTCGCCGGCGGAGCTGCGCGAGCTGGGGGCGCAGATCGTCCTCGGCAATACGTTCCACCTGTGGCTGCGCCCCGGCGTCGATGTCATTGCGCGCCACGGCGGCCTGCATCGGTTCATGGGATGGGACGGGCCCCTGCTCACCGATTCGGGCGGCTTCCAGGTATTCAGCTTGGGCGCCCTGCGCAAGATCACCGAGGACGGCGTGCGCTTCGCCTCGCCCGTGAACGGCGATCGACTGCTGCTCACGCCCGAGGAGTCGATGCGCGTGCAGCGCGCGCTCGATTCGGACGTGGCCATGGTGTTCGACGATTGCACGGCGTATCCCGCGAGCGAGGACGCGGCCGAGCACTCGATGCGGCTCAGCCTGCGCTGGGCCGAGCGCTCCAAGGCGGCGTTCGAGGGCTCGCGCAACGCGCTCTTCGGCATCGTGCAGGGCAGCACCTACGAGGCGCTGCGCGACGCCTCGCTCGACGGGCTCGTGCGCATCGGGTTCGACGGCTACGCGATCGGCGGGCTTGCGGTCGGCGAGCCCGCAGGCGAGCGGCGGCGGATCCTGGCGCATGCCGCGCCGCGGCTACCCGCCGACCGCCCGCGCTACTTGATGGGCATGGGCACGCCCGAGGACCTGATCGAGGGCGTGCTCGCGGGCGTCGACCTGTTCGATTGCGTGCTGCCGACGCGAAATGCGCGCAACGGCTGGCTTTTCACGCGGCACGGTGACGTGAAGATTCGCAACGCGCGCTGGCGCGACGACACGCGCGCACTCGACGACGGCTGCGCCTGCTACGCGTGCCGGCACTTCACGCGCGCCTACCTGCACCACCTGCAGCGCGCCAACGAGATCCTCGGCGCGCGGCTCAATACGATCCACAACCTGCACTACTACCAGAGCCTGATGCGCGAGCTGCGCGACGCGATCGCCGCGGGCGATCTCGCGCCGGCCGCCGCGCGCCTGCGGGAGGCGCGCAGGCTGCTGCTATAATTCGCGCCCCTTTCCCAGCGAGTTCGCCGCGATGATTTCCAATGCATACGCACAGGCCGCCGCCGGCGGCGAACCGGGCTTCATGGGCCTGCTGCCCATCGTGCTGATGTTCGTGCTCCTGTACTTCCTCATGATCCGGCCGCAGATGAAGCGCGCCAAGGAGCAAAAGCAGATGACCGAGGCGCTGCAAAAGGGCGACGAGATCGTCACCACGGGCGGCATCGTCGGGCGCGTGACCGAGATCCAGGAGGGCTACCTCGACTTGGAGGTGGCCGCCGGCGTCCTGGTCAAGGTGCAGCGCGGGGCGGTGCAGACGCTGCTGCCCAAGGGCACGCTCAAGTCGCTCAAGTAGTCCTGGTGAACCGGTTCCCGGTCTGGAAGTACGCGCTGGTCGCGCTCTGCGTGGTCGTCGCGCTGGTGTATGCAGTGCCGAACTTCTACGGCGAGTCGCCGGCGGTCCAGGTCTCGAGCCTGAAGGCGACCGTCAAGGCCGACGCCGCGCTGATGTCACGCGCGGACAAGGCGCTGCGCGAGGCGGGCCTTGCGCCCACCGGCATGATCCTCGATAACTCGGGCCTGCGCGTGCGCTTCGCCGACACCGACACGCAGCTCAAGGGCAAGGACGTGCTGACCCGCACGCTCGATCCCGACCCGCAGAACCCGGGCTACGTGATCGCGCTCAACCTGCTCCCGGCGTCGCCGCGCTGGTTTTCGGCGATCGGCGCGCTGCCGATGTACCTCGGCCTGGACCTGCGCGGGGGCGTGCATTTCCTGCTGCAGGTCGACATGCAGGCGGCGCTCGCCAAGCGGCTGGACAGCCTGACCGCCGACGTGCGCGGCCTGCTGCGCGACAAGAACATCCGCTACGGCGGCGTGGATCGCGAGGGGCTCGAGCTGCGCGTGCGATTCGGCGACGCCGCATCGCGCGACCGCGGGCGCGACGTCCTCTCCGCGGCGCTCAGCGACCTCACCTTTGCCGAGCGCGACAACGGGCGCGACCTGCTGCTGGTCGGCACGCTCAAGCCCGAGGCGGCCAGGCGCACCCAGGACTACGCGCTCAAGCAGAACATCACCACGCTGCACAATCGCATCAACGAGCTCGGCGTCTCCGAGCCCGTGATCCAGCAGCAGGGCGCCGACCGCATCGTGGTCCAGCTGCCCGGCGTGCAGGACACGGCCAAGGCGAAGGACATCCTCGGGCGTACGGCGTCCCTCGAAATCCGCATGGTCGACGAGGAGCGGATGCGCCCCCAGATCCTCGCAGCGGCCGCGCACGGCGACGTGCCCTTCGGCGACGAGTACTACGTGGAGCGCAACGGCGCGCCGCTGCTGGTGAAGAAGCAGGTCGTGCTCACCGGCGACCGGCTGACCGACGCGCAGCCAGGCTTCGATCCGCAGACCCACGAACCGGCAGTACACCTGACGCTCGACGGCGCCGGCGCGCGCATCTTCAAGGACGTGACGCGGGAAAGCGTCGGCAAGCGCATGGCGATCCTGCTCATCGAGCGCGGCAAGGGCGAAGTGGTCACGGCGCCCGTGATCCGCTCCGAGATCGGCGGCGGCCGCGTGCAGATCTCGGGCCGCATGAGCACGACCGAGGCCACCGACGTGGCGCTGCTGCTGCGCGCCGGCTCGCTCGCCGCGCCCATGGACATCGTCGAGGAGCGCACCGTGGGCCCGAGCCTGGGCCGCGAGAACATCGAGAAGGGCTTCGACTCGACGCGCTGGGGCTTCTTCGCCATCGTGGTCTTCATGTCGCTGTACTACTCGGCCTTCGGCGTGATCTCGTCGCTTGCGCTGGCGGTCAACCTGCTGTTCCTGGTCGCGCTGCTCTCGCTGATGCAGGCCACGCTCACGCTGCCGGGCATCGCGGCCATCGCGCTCACGCTGGGCATGGCGATCGACGCCAACGTGCTCATCAACGAGCGCATCCGCGAGGAGCTGCGCGGCGGATCGACGCCGCAGGCGGCGATCGCCGCCGGCTACGAGCGCGCCTGGGGGACGATTCTCGACTCGAACATCACGACGCTGATCGCCGGGCTTGCGCTGCTGATCTTCGGCTCCGGCCCGGTGCGCGGCTTCGCGGTCGTGCACTGCCTGGGCATCATGACCTCGATCTTCTCCTCGGTCGTGGTGTCGCGCGCCGTTGTCAACCTGGTCTACGGCCACCGACGGCGCGTGCAGCGCCTGATGATCGGTAACACCGCGTGGAAATGAGCTGAGCCGTGGAATTCTTCAAGATCCGCCGCACGATCCCTTTCATGCGGCACGCGCTGGTGTTCAACGTGATCTCGCTGATCACGTTCGCACTGGCCGTTTTCTTCCTCGCCACGCGCGGCCTGAACTATTCGATCGAGTTCACCGGCGGCACGCTGCTGGAGGTGAGTTACCAGCACTCGGCCGATGTCGACCGCGTACGCCAGGCGCTCGCGCACGCCAGCTACAAAGCCGAGGTGCAGACCTTCGGCTCGTCGCGCGACGTGCTGATCCGGCTGCATGCGGAGAAGCCGCAGGGCGCCTCGAGCGCCGACGTGTCGCGCCGCGTGATCGAACTTCTGCGCAAGGACGACGCCACGGTCGAGCTGCGACGGGTCGAGTTCGTCGGTCCGCAGGTCGGCGCGGAGCTCGCGCAGTACGGCGCGCTCGCACTGATGGTCACCGCGGTTGGCATCGTGCTTTACCTGTGGATGCGCTTCGAATGGCGGTTCGGCCTGTCGGCGATCATCGCCAACCTGCACGACGTCGTCATCATCCTGGGCTTCTTCGCCTTCTTCCAGTGGGAATTCTCGCTGCCGGTGCTCGCGGCGGTGCTCGCGGTGCTGGGCTACTCGGTCAACGAGTCGGTGGTGGTATTCGACCGCGTGCGCGAGATGTTCCGGAAGCTGCGCAGGGCGAGCGTGCCCGAAGTGATCGACACCGCGATCACCGGCACGATCTCGCGCACCATCATCACGCACGGCTGCACGCAGGCGATGGTGACGACCATGCTGATCTTCGGCGGCCCGGCGCTGCACTACTTCGCGCTCGCGCTCACGATCGGCATCCTGTTCGGGATCTACTCCTCGGTGCTCGTCGCCAGCCCGCTGCTGATCTGGCTGCGCGTCGACCGTTCGCAATTCGTCAAGCCGCAGAAGAAGCCTGGGCGCGACGAGCACGAAGGCGCCGTCGTCTGACCGGGGCCCTCGCCTAGCGGATGTCCTTCGGGTAGGGCTGGCCCAGCATCCAGGCCACGATCGCGGCCACCGTCTCGGCTTCCTTGCCGTAGTAGCCGTGCGCTGAAAGTGGGTCGCACGGGCCGGTCTCGGGCGGCTTGCCGCCCGTCACCGACACCAGCGTGTAGTGCTCTCCCAGCCGGGCGGCGTCGAAATACGGGGTCGCGGGGCACGCGTCTTGGCGGTTGTGCACGAATAGCAGCGGGATCTTTATGGCGGAGAAGTCGAACACCGCGAGCTCCGGCGCGCCGCGCCCGCGAAACAGCGACGACGAAAGCACGAGGCCGGCGAGCTCGCCGCCGAGCGCGCGCGCCTGGTAGGCCCCGGAGATCGTGCTGCGGCTGGTCGTGACGAGGAACACCGGCAGCCCGGGAAGGCGCTGCTTCACGTCGGCGACCACGGCACGCAGGTCCGTGCCGTGCGCCTCGCTCTCGCGAAAGGCGTCGGACATGCCCTCGCTGCCCTGCTGGTCGGTCGGGTTGTCCAGGATCACGGGCTGGATGCCGCGCGCGATGAACTCCTGCCGCGAGCGCGGCAGGAAATTCTGCGCGCCGAATTTGACCTTGCCGCCTTCCTCGCGCAGGTGGATGTTGCCGCCGCCGCCGATCAGCATCAGCGCGATCGCCTTGGGCGCCACGCCCTCCATCCCGGTGATGAAGTAGGAGATCCGCACCCCGGGCCGCGTGTCCAAGGTGACGATGCCGCGTGCCGCGACCGGCAGCGCGGCCAGCGCAAGCAGAAGCGCGGCGAGGACTCTCACGCACGCCGCGCGAGTATCTGCGCCAGCCCGATGTAGCGCGCGGGCGTCAACGCCAGCAGCCGCCGCTTCGCCTCGGCCGGAATCGGCAGCGAGCGGACGAAGGCGGCGAGCTGGCGCTGGTCCAGGCGCCGCCCCCGCGTGAGGGCCTTCAGCTTTTCGTAGGCATCCGGCACGCCGTGCCGCCGCATGACCTGCTGCACGGCCTCGGCCAGCACCTCCCAGTTGTCGTTGAGGTCCGCCGCCATGCGCGCCGGATCCGCTTCGAGCTTGCCGAGGCCGCGCAAGCAGGAGGCGTAGGCGAGCAGTGTGTGGCCAAGCGCGACACCCGCGTTGCGCAGCGCCGTGGAATCGGAAAGGTCCCGCTGCCAGCGCGATACCGGCAGCTTGTCGGCCAGGTGGCGCAGCAGCGCGTTGGCGACGCCGACGTTGCCCTCGGAATTCTCGAAGTCGATCGGGTTGACCTTGTGCGGCATGGTCGAGGAGCCGACCTCCCCCTGCTTCGGCTTCTGCCGGAAGTAGCCGAGCGAGACGTAGCCCCAGAGGTCGCGGTCCAGATCGAGAAGGATCGTGTTCGCCCTCGCGTAGGCGTCGAACAGCTCCGCGTACGAATCGTGCGGCTCGATCTGCGTGGTATGGGAATTGAATTCCAGGCCGAGCCGCTCGACGAAGCGCCGGCAGAAGGCTTCCCAGGGAAAACCCGGGTAGGCGGCCTCGTGGGCGTTGTAGTTGCCCACGGCCCCGTTCATCTTCCCGAGCAGCGCCACGCGCTCGATCGCTGCGCGCGCGCGAGCCAGCCGGCGGGCGACATTGGCGAGTTCCTTGCCGAGCGTGGTCGGCGAGGCCGGCTGGCCGTGCGTGCGCGAGAGCATCGGTCTGGCCGCGTGCTTCTTCGCCAGGGCGCGCAGCGCCGCGATGACCATCTCCAGGCGCGGCAACATGACCTGGTCGCGCGACTGCGCGAGCATCAGCGCGTAGGCGAGGTTGTTGATGTCCTCCGAGGTGCAGGCGAAGTGGATGAACTCGAGCGAGCGCTGCACCTCGGCGTTCTTCGCCAGGCGCCCCTTCAGCCAGTACTCGATCGCCTTGACGTCGGGGTTGGTCTCGGCCTCGATGTTCTTGATGTGCACCGCGTCCTTCTCGGCGAATCCGGCGAGCAGCCGGTCGAGCGCCGCGAGGGTCGCGCGGGAGAATGGACGCAGTTCCCGGATCCGGCGCTCCGCCGCGAGGGCCTTGAGCCACTCCAGCTCGACCAGAACGCGATAGCGGATCAGCGCCGACTCGCTGAAAAACGGCCGCAGGGCGTCGGCGGACCGTTCGTAACGCCCGTCGAGCGGCGAGAGCGCGGCGAGCGGGGAGACCATGGGGCCTATTATAGGGGCGGCCGGCTAAGGCTATAATCCGCGCCCGTTATGAAGCTCCTCTACGGCCCGGCCAGCCCCTATTCGCGCAAAGTGCGCATCGTCCTTGCCGAGAAGCGCATCGATTGCGATCTCGAGCGCGTGGACGTCCAGCCCGTCGACAACCCGGCAAATGACCACAATCCGCTGGGCAAGATCCCGACGCTGGTCCTGGACGACGGCACCTCTATCTACGATTCGCGCGTCATCGTCGATTTCCTCGACAGCACAGCCGCCAACAACCGCCTCATCCCGCAGGATAATCGCGAACGGATCGCAGTGAAGCGCTGGGAAGCGCTCGCCGATGGCGTGCTGGACGCTGGCCTGCTCGTACGCTATGAATCGGTGCGCCCCCAGAACGAGCAGAGCCCGTCCTGGATCGAAAAGCAGGTGGCCCGCCTGCGGCGCGGGCTGGCGCAGATGCAGTCGGATCTCGGCGGGCGGGCCTGGTGCCAGGGCGATCGCTACACGCTCGCCGACATCGCGCTCGGCAGCTGCGTCGGCTGGGTCGGCTTTCGCCGTCCGGGCGGTGTCGACTGGCGCGCGGACTACGCGGGCCTCGCCCGGCATTACGACAAGCTGATGGAGCGCCCGGCGTTCGCCGACACGGTACCGAGCGCGTAAGCGCCGCTAGGGAAACTCTGAAGTAATCCTCTGCTCTAATGCGTAGTACCTGAGCCGAGGAGAACAAGAATGAAGAAGCCGAGCCAGACGACGTTTGCCGCGACAGGGTTCGAGGCCTACCGCTAGCCGACGCGACGCGAGCGGTTTCTGGCCGAGATGGACCGGGTAGTGCCGTGGTCCGAGCTGGTGGCGCTGATCAAGCCGGCATACGCCAAGGGCAGGAGC
>JBOIFE010000327.1:0-4021 GCA_050741015.1 Burkholderiales bacterium
GACCATCTGGGGCGACGACGAGCGCTTCGTGAAGACCTACTTCTCGACGTTCTCGAAGAAGATGGTCTACTCCACCTTCGACTGGGGCATCCGCGACAAGGACGGCTACTGGTTCATCCTGGGACGCACCGACGACGTGATCAACGTCGCGGGCCACCGGCTCGGCACGCGCGAGATCGAGGAGGCCGTGAACATGCACCCGGGCATCGCCGAGTGCGCGGTCGTGGGCGTGGCCGACTCGCTCAAGGGCCAGCTGCCGATGGCGTTCGCCGTGGTCAAGGACCCGGCCGCGATCGCGTCGAAGGATGCGCGCCTGAAGCTGGAAGGCGAGGTCATGCAGACAGTGGACAAGCAGCTCGGCGCGATTGGGCGGCCGGGGCGGGTGTTCTTCGTCACGCTCCTGCCGAAGACGCGCTCGGGCAAAGTGTTGCGCCGCTCGATCCAGGCACTTGCCGAGAAGCGCGATCCGGGCGACCTGACCACGATCGAGGATCCCGGCGCGCTGCAGCAGATTCGCGAGGCGCTGTCCTAGGCCGCAGGGGGTGCGACGACGTTTTCCGCGAAGAGCGCGTCGATGCGCGCCGGCGCGTAGCCGAGCCCGGCGAGCAGTTCGCGCGCATCCTGCGACACCGATGGCGGCTGGGCGCGCAGCGGCAGGCGCTTGCCGTCCAGCTCGAGCGGCAGGCGCGGCACCTTGAACCTCGCGCCGCGCGGATCCTGCGTTTCGACCATGCCGCCCGCGTTGAGGTGCGGGTCGTCAACCAGGTCGCGCGGCCGTGTGATTGGCGCGAAGGGTAGCCCGATCGCCTCAAGGTGACGCGCTAGCTCGGCTTTGGCGTAGCGCTTCAGGATCGCTTCCAGCTTCGGCAGCAGCCACTCGCGCGCCTGCACGCGCTGCCCGTTCGTCTTGAGCCGCTCGTCGGCCGCGAGTTCGGTGGCGCCGAATTCGCGGCAGAAGACCTCCCACTGCGTGTCGGTCACGACGCCGACGAACAGCCGGTCGCCGTCTTTCGTGGAGAAGATGTCGTACACGCCCCAGGCGGGCTTCTTGATCGCCATCGGCGGCGGCTCTTCGCCCGTGATCGCAAGCTGCGCCATGTGCTGAGCGACGAGGAATGCGGTGTTCTCGTAGAGCGCGCTGCGCACGAGCTGCCCGCGTCCGGTCTTCTCGCGCTCGCGCAGCGCGGCGAGGATGCCGATCGCGGCGAACATGCCGCCCATGATGTCATTGACCGAGGATCCGACGCGCAAAGGTCGGTCGGGCAACCCCGTCATGTAGGCGAGTCCGCCCATCATCTGCACGACTTCGTCGAGCGCCGGGCGGTGCTCGTAGGGCCCGGAGAGAAAACCCTTCATCGTGCAGTAGACGAGCCGCGGATTTCGCGCCGCGAGCGCGTCGTAGCCAAAGCCCATCTTCTCCAGCGCGCCGGGGCGGAAGTTCTCGGTCATCGCGTCGGCAGTGTCGACGAGCTTGAGCGCGACTTCCTTGCCTTCGGGCCGCTTCAGGTCGAGCGCGAGGCTCTTCTTGTTGCGGTTGAACAGCGGGTAGAAGCCGGCGCCCGCGCCCATCAAGCGGCGCGTGTTGTCGCCTTCCAGCGGCTCGACCTTGATGACCTCGGCCCCGAGGTCCGCGAGCACGAGCCCGCAGGTCGGGCCCATCACCATGTGCGCGAACTCGACGACGCGCACGCCCTCAAGCGGCAGCACGGAATCCTTTGGGCAGGCCGGCCAGCGCCATGTGGCCGTACAGCGGCTCGTTCGGCACGCCGCCGTGCATGATCTCTCGCGCCTTCAGCAGCTTGTCGAAGTCGATGCCGGTGCCGATCCCCATGCTCTCGAACATGAAGACGAGGTCCTCGGTGATCACGTTGCCGCTCGCACCGGGCGCGAACGGACAGCCGCCCAGGCCGCCCATCGACGAGTCGAACGAGCGGACGCCTTCCTCCCACGCGGCAAGCGCGTTGGCGAGGCCCAGCCCGCGCGTGTTGTGGAAATGCGCGCCCTCGAGCTTGTCGCCGATCTCCTGCTTCACCCGGCGGAAGACACGCCGCACCTGCGCGGGGTTGGCGTAGCCGACCGTGTCGGCAAGCGCGACGCCGTCGCAGAACGCCGCGAGCGCGACCGCGAGGCGGACCACCTCGTCTTCGGGGACATCGCCCTGCATGGTGCAGCCGAAGGCCGTCGACACGGCGCCTTCGATCTCCGGCCCGTCCTTGCCGCGGAGCGCGGCGGCCTTGCGCACCTCGTCGACCATCTGATCGGGCGTCATGCGCACGTTGGAGACGCTGTGCTGGTGCGAGGCGGACACCGGGAACGTGATCTTGTGCGCGCCGGCCTCGCGCGCGCGCTCGAAGCCCTTCACGTTCGGCGCGAGCGCGACCACCTTGAGGCCAGGGATCGCGAGAGCGTGTTTCACGATCTCGGCGGTGTCGGCCATCGCCGGGATGAGCTTCGGCGGGACGAACGACCCAACCTCGATCTCGTTCAGCCCGGACGCGGCGAGCGCGCTGATCCAGGCCTTCTTCGTTTCGGTCGGCATCATTTGCTTCGCGTTCTGCAGCCCGTCGCGCGGGCCGACTTCGCAGATCTGGACTTGGCGCATGGGGACCTCCGGATGCCGTGGATTCTAGCGCGCCTCGATGCGCAGCACGGCATAGCCGCAGGCCGCGCAGGCCGCGGCGAACGCGAGCATCGCCCAGAGCGACGCGCCCCAGCCGCCGAAATGCGTGGCCAGCCAGGCCAGCAAGAGCGGTCCGAAGAATTGGCCCGCCTGCGAGGTCTGCATGACCATGCCGTTGGTGGTGCCGACGTGCTGCGGAGTCTTCGCGTGCACCACCACGCCGGAAAAGATGCAGGCCGGGATTACGCCGACGCAAAGTGAGAACAGAAGGCACGCGGCGTAGCGCATCGCATCGGGCAGCGCGCCGGAAAGCATTGCGGTGTCGGTGATGACCATCACCGCGCAGGCCGCGAGGATCAGATGCCCGCGGCGCACGCCGTGGGAGAGCAGCCAGCCGCCCGCGAGGTTCCCGGGGGCATTGGCCAGCACCATAAACGCCGTGAGCAGGGACGCAAGACCGGCGCTGGCGCCGCGCTCGCCGATCAGGAACGTCGGCAGCCAGATCATGACCGAGGTCCACTGGGCCACGTAGAACGCAAACAGCAGGGCGAGCGACACGCTCGCGGGCTGCCTCAGAGATTCCGCGACGAGCTTGAGCGAGCTTACGCTGCCGTACTTCGGCGCCGGCGCAAGCCGCCAGATCAGCACTATCGCGATCATGGCGGCCACGGCTGTGGTCACCCACATTCCGCGCCAGCCGGCGACGGCGAATACCAGCGGCGAGACGAGGATCGCGGCACTGCCGCCGGAGGGCATGTAGGCGCTCCACAGGCCCATGGCCTTCGGCCGGTCCCGGTTGTCGGCGACCGCGGCTGCCATGAGCGCGGAGCCGGAGACCGAGTACAGAATGAAGCCAGCGCCCTCGAAGAAGCGGGACGCGAGCAGCGACGCGTAGTTCCATGCCGCCGCACCGAGCAGTCCGGCGAGCGCCATGACCGCCAGCCCCGCGAGCCCGAGACGCTTGTGTCCGAATCGGTCGCTGAGCACGCCGACGAACATCCCCACGAAAATGCCGATGATGTTGAAGGTGGTGGCGATGAAACCCGACTGGACGAGCGAAAGACCGAGCTCCTCGCGCTGCAGTGGCAACGCGGGCGGGACTTTGCCCACATACGCGCCGCACACCAGGCCTCCGGCGAAGATGGCCCAGACCGCGGGCCAACGCGTGCCGCGGGTCAAGCGGCGTTGACCGGGATCTTCAGCGCGACGATCTTCTTCTGCCAGGTCTCGGGACCGGACTGGTGCACCGATACGCCGTTCGAGTCGACAGCGACCGTGACCGGCATGTCCCTCACCTCGAACTCGTAGATCGCCTCCATGCCGAGGTCGTTGAAGGCGAGCACCTTCGACTTGCGGATCGCCTTGGCGACGAGATAGGCCGCGCCGCCGACGGCCATGAGG
>JBOIFE010000328.1:0-1635 GCA_050741015.1 Burkholderiales bacterium
GCGTCGCGAGCGCCGCGGCGCGCGCGCCGTCGATCGGCACGCCGTCCTCGTCCTCGGCGACCAGGATGCCCGCCTCTTCGAAGCACTCGCGCAGGGCCGCCACCCAGTAGGCAAGTCCGCCGGCCTCGAGCTCCAGCCGCGCGCTCGCCTCGCTGTCGGAGATTCCCGCGACGCGGCGCAGCACGCGCAGGTCGCGGTCGGCCTTGTCGAGCGCGCCCCCGGGAAACACGTGCGCGCCCGCCAGGAACGCCGCGCTCGGGGTCCGCTGCAGCATGAAGGCCTCGGGCCCGAGGCTGCCATCGCGCAGCAACAGCAGCGTGGCGGCGGGGCGGGGAATGAGCTTGTCGGCCATCCCGGTCAGGCGCTGCGTCCGGCGCGGTCCTTGTCGTTCTGCGCCTTGATCATCTCGCGTGCCTTGCGCCAGTCGTCATCGGTCATCTTGTCGAGCTCGGTGAAAGAGGCGCCGGTCGCGAGGTAGCCCGCGCCGTCGAGGGCGATCGTCTCGCCCGAAAGCCATTCGCAGCCGTCCGCCATGAGGAACGTCGCGAGGTTCTGCAGCTCCGACATTTCACCCACGCGCCGCATCGGGTTGACCTTGGTCGATTCGCCGAAGCTCGAGCCCGGCCGCAGCCGCTGGGTCGCGCCCTCGGTGGGGAAGGCCCCGGGCGCGATCGCGTTCAGGCGGATGCCGTGCTTGCCCCACTCGACCGCGAGCGACTTGGTCATGATGTGCAGCCCGGCCTTCGACATCGCCGAGGGCACCACGTAGGGCGACCCGGTCCACACCCACGTGACGAGGATCGAGACGACCGAGCCCTTGTGCCCGCCCGCGATCCAGCGCTTGCCGACCGCGTGCGTGACGTAGAACGTGCCGTGGAAGACGGTGTTGGCGATGGCGTTGAAGCCGTTCGGCGTGAGGTCCTTCGTCGGGCTGATGAAGTTGCCGGCGGCGTTGTTCACCAGGCCGGTGAGCGGGCCGCCTTCCTCCCAGATGTGCTGCACCATCGCGTCGACCGCCGCCGCGTCGCGGATATCCACGGAATGGGTTCGCACCACACCGCCGTACTCGGAAACAAGTTCTTTGGCACAAGAATCCAGCACCGCTCCGCGCCGTCCGGCGAGCCAGAGCTCCGCTCCGAGCTGCAGGTAGCGCGCGGCGATTTCCTTGCCCAGGCCGGTGCCGCCGCCGGTGATGAGAATGCGTTTGCCCTTGAGCAGTCCGTCCTTGAACATGCGGCCCTCCAAGATGGAGGGCTATTCTAAGTCAGGCAGGCACCGTCTCCGCCGGCGCATAGGAGGCGACCCCGTTGCCGAAGGACCAGTTCTCCTTCGCCACCTCGACGAGGTTGATCCAGGCATCGTCGCGGCGCAGCCCGAGCGCCGCCCAGGTTGTCGGCGATGCGCTTGAAGAGCGCGCGCTTCTTGCCGATGCGCCGGCGCAGCTCCGCCGGCTTACCCTTGACGAGCGAGATGCGTACGAGGGGCATGGCTGCGCTCCTTCGCTTTGCCTTTGAAGATCGATGCGAAAAGCTCTCCCATCACGCGCGCCCGGTGCCGCCTCGCCGCGGCCTCCAGTTGCACCCTGAATTCCGCGTCGCCGTAGAAGCGATCCATTGTGACTCGCATGCCGGGCTC
>JBOIFE010000329.1:0-7295 GCA_050741015.1 Burkholderiales bacterium
GGTCGACTGGGCGCGCGCCGCCGGCTTTCCGGTGGTCGCGGCGGGCCGGGGACACAAGTGGCTGCCGCACTTCGCGCAGTCCACGCCGGAGACCGTGTGGGGCTACTACGGCCTTACCCCGGAGCAGGCGCAGGTCGGCGGCCTCAATCCCAAGATGTTCAACTCCTTCCTCGACGGCTCGAAGCCGGCGATCGAGACGAGCGCGGTGTGCAATGCGACCGGCCTCACGCCTGAGCAGGCGAAGATCGGCGGGCTCAATCCGAAGATGTTCAATTCCTTCCTCGACGGCTCGAAGCCGGCGATCGAGACGAGCGCGGTCTGCAACGCGACCGGGTTGACGCCGGCCCCGGGCGGCTTGACTTACCCCGCTGGCAGCGTCGACCAGATCCCCAACCTGATGCGGCCGCGCGCCGAGGGCGGCGTGCTGCACCACAAGGGGCAGGTCGAGGTCGTGTCGTCGCTCCAACCGGACGGCACGCCGATCGACTACGACATCCGGTTCGGCGTCTGGGTCGCGTTCGAGGGCGAGACCGAATACATCCGTCGCTGCTTCGCCGAGTACGGCGTCAAGACCGACGACAGCGGGCGATACGCGTGCCTGTACAAGCGCTGGCACCTGATCGGTCTCGAAGTCGGCATTTCGGTTGCTTCCGTGGGCTTGCGCGGCGAGCCGACTGGCTGCCCGACCGGATTCCGCGCGGACGCCGTGGCCACCGCCAAGCGCGCCCTCAAACCCGGCGAGCTGCTCGACGGCGAGGGCGGCTATACCGTGGTCGGCCGGCTGATGCCGGCAGCGGACTCTCTTCGGCTGGGTTGCCTGCCGCTTGGCCTGGCGCACGGCTGGAAAGTGCTCAAGCCGATCGCCGTGGGCGAGCCAGTGCGCTGGAGCGACGTCGCGGTCGACGGCACCGTTGGCGCAGTGCGCCTGCGGCGCGAGATGGAATCGGCTTACCGCGCGGAGGAGCGCCATGCCGCCTGAGAGCGAGCCGCGCTTCCTGACCAAGTTCTCCTTCCGCATCCGCACGCGGAGCGGCACGCCGGTCGAGAACCTCATGGTGCAAGCGGCGGACCGCGCCCAAGCCGAGCGCCGCATCACCCAGATGTATCCCCATTGCGAGATCGTGGAGTGCCGCGAGCTGACGGCGATGCCGCGGGACGAGGCAGCAAGCCTCGACACCATCCTGTCGATCATCGCCCGGGACGACGCTGCGCCGCGCTAGACGGGCGGCGGCGGTCGCTGCGCGATGAACCCGGAGCCGATCAGCTCCTCGACCAGCGCATCGTAGTCCTGCGCGCCCTTGCTTTCCGGGGCGTGCGCGAACACGTCCTTGCGCACCGACGGGCTCTCGGCCAGCGCGACGTTCTCGGAGATGCGCGTGCGACAGATCTCGGCGCCGAAGCGCTGCTGCAGTTCCTCGGCAATGCGGTGCGAAAGCTTGCGTCGCGTGTCGAAGCGGGTCATGACGTAGCGGCGCTCGACGCGTTTTTTCAGCACGTGCTCGAGCGCCCTCAGCGTCCGCTCGCACTGGTGCACGCCCTTCAGCGCCAGGTAGTCGGCCGAGACGGGGATCAGGACCCGGTCCGAGGCGAAGATCGCCGAGAGCGACAGCACGCCAAGCATCGGGCAGCAGTCGATCACGATCGGCCGGCCGGTGTTCAGGTTCTCGCGCACGATGCCCAGGTTGAGCCGGTTGAGGACGTTGGCGCCCTTGCCGTAGTGCGTGTCCACCTTGGACAGCTCCACGTGCGCCGAGATCGCCAGCCAGCCGCCGACGGCGGGGCGAATCAGCTGCGTGAGGGGCTTGGACAGCTGATAGAAACCAAATATGGAGTCGTCGGAACGATCGACGGAAGCGCCGCAGACGTGAGACAGGTGCGCCTGCGGGTCGAGGTCGATCGACAGCGGATTGAATCCGCGCCGGGCGAGGGCGGCCGTCAGGTTGAGCGAGGTCGTGGTCTTTCCGACCCCTCCCTTCTGGTTGAAGACTGCGATCTTGGCCAAGCGTCCCCCGGGGGCGGAACCATCTCACCGGGGCGCGACGCTGTCAAACAACTACGACACACCGCGCTCCTTGAACACTTCCTTCGCGCAGCGGAAGCTCACGACGGCTGCCGGCACGCCGCAGTAGATCGCCACCTGCAGGAACACCTCGCGGATCTGGTCCTGGGTCAGGCCGTTGTTGAGCGCTCCGTTGATGTGCAACTTGAGCTCGTGCTCCTTGCCGAGCGCGGACAGCATCGCCAGGTTCAGCATCGAGCGCGTCTTGCGATCCAGGCCCGGACGGTTCCAGATGTCGTTCCAGCAATACGTGTTCAGCAGATCCACGAACGGCTTGTTGAAGTCGTCGACACCGGCCATCGCCTTGTCGACGTAGGCCGGCCCCAGCACCTCGCGCCGGGTCTTCAGGCCGTCGTCGAAGCGTTCCTTCGGGCTGCGCTTGTCCATCCGGGCGTTCTCCTAGATGAGGTCTTCGTAGCGAATCCCGGCTCGCCGCAGCAGCGCGTCGAACGGCGCGCCGCCGGGACGCGGATCGGCGTTGAACGCCTGCGACCGCGCGGGCGTCTCTTCCAGCACGAGCTGCGGGATCGGCAGGTTGTCGCCGTGCATCGCATCGGCGGTCACCTGGATTTCGCAGGCGCGTTGCAGGCCCCAGTAGGTGAGGTAGGCCTGCGGCACGCTCGGGCAGGCGACGAGCAGGCCGTGGTTGCGCAGGATGAGGATCGACTTGCTCCCCAGGCTCTTGACCAGGCGCGGCTGCTCGGCGACATCGGTCGTGACGCCTTCGAAGTCGTGGTAGGCGACCTGCCCGTAGAGGATGGCGCTGTAGAAGTTGTCGTAGCGCAGCCCTTCCTTCTTGCAGGCGACCGCACTACCGGCCGTTGAGTGCGTGTGGATGATGCAATGGGCGTCCTCGCGCGCCGCGTGGACCGCGCTGTGGATCACGAACCCGGCCTTGTTCACGGGGTACTTCGACCCGTCGACGGACTCGCCCGCCAGGTTGACCTTGACCAGGTTCGTCGCGGTGACCTCGAGGTAGTTGAGGCCGTACGGGTTGATCAGGTAGTGGCGCTCGCTACCCGGCACGCGCGCGGTGATGTGGTTGAAGATCGATTCGGTCCAGCCCAGCCAGTCGAACACGCGGTACAGCGCCGCGAGCTCGAGGCGCACGTTCCATTCGCCGGCGCTCATCGCGTCGGGCTTCAATCGCAGCAGTTTTTCGCTCAGGTCCATGGCAGCCTCCTCGGTCGAAACTATAACGGCTTTCGAGTGCGCAGCAACAGGGTGGTGGCGATGGTAAGGTTGAGCAGGTTCCAGCCGATGCCATTGAAGAACGCCGCCCGGTAGGACCCCGTCAGGTCGAAGATCGCGCCCGACATCCAGCCACCGAGGGCCATGCCGAACAGCGTGGACGTCAGCACGAGGCTGACCGTGGTGCCGGCCTGCTTCGGCTCGAAGTACTCCCGCGCGATGATGGCGTAGGAGGGCACGATTCCGCCCTGGAACAGGCCGAACAGCGCGGACACGACGTAGAGCGACGTGAGCCCGTCCGCGCGGACGAACAACATGAGCGCGATCGCCTGCAGCGACGATCCCAGCAGCAGCGTGCGCAGCCCGCCGATCCGGTCGCAGATCCACCCGGACGTCAGCCGGCTCACGATACCGAAGCCGAGCATGAGCGAGAGCATCTCGGCGCCGCGCGCGGCGGGAAAACCGAAGTCGCCGCACAGTGCGACGATGTGGACCTGCGGCATGGACATCGCCACGCAGCACGAAACGCCCGCCACGCACAGCAGGACGAGGACCAGGCGCGAGGGCAAGCGGATCGTCCGCTGCACGGAGGCGACGCCGGCGACGCCCAAGGGCGAAAGTTCCGGTGGACGAGGCCGCAGCACCAGCGCAAGCGGAAGCATCGCGGCGACGCAAAAGGCGCCCACGCCCATGTAAGTGTTGCGCCAGCCGACCTGGTCGAAAAAGTGCTGCACGACCGGAGGCCAAATCGCGCCGCCGAGGTAGTTGCCGCTCGCGCAGATTGCCACCGCGATGCCGCGGCGCCGGTGAAACCAGAGCGAGGCGTCGGCCACGAGCGGCGCGAAGGTCGCCGAGCAGCCGAACAGGCCGATCAGCACCCCCTGTGCGAGCGTGTATTGGCCAATGTCGCGCGCGAAGGCCGCGACGACGAATCCCGTGCCAAGCGACAGCGTCCCGACAATGACCGGAACCATCACGCCGAAGCGGTCGGCGAGGCGCCCCATCAGGATACCGCCCAGTCCGAAGCCGATCATGGTCGCCGTGTAGGGGAGCGACGCGGCGGAGCGGTCTATGCCGAACTCCGCCTGGATCGGCGGCAGCGCCACCGTCACGATGTACATGCCCGCCCCGCCCAGCGTCATGAGCGCCAGCGACGCCGCGAGCCGCAGCCATGCGTACCCGGATTCCGCTTCGTGGCGCACGCGGCCTAGGGCGCCGGCCGGAAGATCTGGAAGTACTGGCGCGGGAGGAACGCGTGCTCGGCCGTGACGACGAAGCCCGCCGCGGTCATCTCGGCGACAGTGGCTTCGGGCCCGACCCGCATTGCGCGCGGCGGCCCATACGGGGCATCGAGCCGGAAGTCGATGATCGCCACGCACCCGCCGGGACGCAGCGATGTGCGCAGGGCGCTGAAGTACCTCACGCGATCCTCGAGGTGATGATAGACATCGACCAGCAGGACGAGGTCGACCTTCTCCGGCAGCTGCGGGTCGTCGGCCCCGGCCTGGACGCCGATCACGTTGTGCAGGCCCTCGCGCTTGGCTCGCGCTTCGACATATTGGACCATGGCAGGCTCGACATCGACCGCGTAGACCTTTCCGTGCGGGAGCAGGCGCGCCAGGCGCACGGAAAAGTACCCGGTACCCGCGCCGAGGTCGGCGACCCGGGCATTGGGCTTGAGGTCAAGCTCCTGGAAAATCTCCGCCGGCTTTTGCCATTCATCGCGATCGGGCTCGTCGAACACGTGCGCCCACTTGTCGGCCTCGCTGAATGAATGGGTGGGGTAATCGCCAGGCGACTGTGCCAGGACACGCGCGGCCCCGAGCACGATGCACAATGCCAATACGTTTGCCAGGCGCCTTCGCGGCGTCATGCGATTGGGAACACTAATCGGCGATCTTGAGGCTCATACGCGCATTTTGCGGCACGGACGCCAATTCTGGTACCGTAGGACGCATCCTTGAGGAGGGGTGAACCATGCAGCACGTCCAGTCCAGATCCATGTCCATTCTCTGTTCCGCTGTCGCCGGCCTGTTGCTGGCGGCAATGCAATTCCCGGCGCTGGCGGGCGACGAGATCAAGGCGGGGTCGATCACCAACAGCCCGCCAATGATTTCCTACGCCTCCGACGGCACCACGCTGCAGGGCGCGATCGTCGACCTCGCCGCCGCGATGGGCGGCCAGATGGGCCGCAACATCGTGTTCGAGTCGATCCCGTTCAAGGGGCTGCTGCCGGCCATGGAGGCCAAGCGCATCGACATCACCTTCACGCTGATGAACGACACGCCCGAACGCGAAAAGCTCATCGATTTCGTCGACTTCTTCAGCCTGGGCACGATGCTGCTGGTGCGCAAAGGCAACCCCGAGGGCATCCAGAGCCTCGAGACGGCCTGCGGCAAGACGGTGTCCACGGTGCAGGGCTCCACGCAGGTGACGCTGGTCGATCAAACCAACGCCAAGTGCACCGCGGCCGGCAAACCCCCGATCCAGAACCTGCAGTACGCGCAGCCCGCCGACGCGCGCTTGCAAGTGCAGTCTGGTCACGTCGCCGCGTTCCTCGGGAATTCTCCGGTGATGGTCTACCTCGCCAAGACCGCCGGCGAGGGCACCATCTTCGACGTGGTGCAGGGGCACGTCTACCAGCCGGTGCCGCTGGGCATCGGCGTGGCGAAGGACAACACCAAACTTCGCGACGAACTGCAGAAAGCGCTCAACGCGCTGATTGCGGACGGCAGCTACCGCAAGATCCTCGAGAAGCACGGCGTCGCCGACGGCGCGGTGACCTCGGCGACGATCAACGGCGGTGCGGACCTCAAGCTGTAGCGCCGCAGCGCGCGAGCGCAAATGAATCGCGTCGTCGCGAGGCGGCGCCCCTGGCTGTGGTTGGGCAGCGCGGCGGTGCTGGTGGCCGTGGCGCTGCTCGCCGTGTCGATTTTCCGCAATCCCAATATCCGCCACGGCGTGATCCTGCAGTACCAGTTCGCGCCCGCGATCCTGCAGGGGCTGCGCACCACGGTCGTGCTGGCGCTGCTCGCCGCCGCGATCGGCGCCGTGCTGGGCGTCGCGCTCGCCGTCATGCGCCTGTCGGAAAGCCCGGTCCTGCGCCTGGCGAGCGGCTTCTATACCTGGTTGCTACGCGGCACGCCGCTGCTGGTGCAGATCCTGATCTGGGGCAATCTCGCGCTGCTGTTCGAGACCCTGGGGCCGTTTCGCACCAACGACGTACTCACGCCCTTCGTCGCCTCGGTGGTCGCGCTCGGCCTGAACGAGGGCGCCTACATGGCGGAGATCGTGCGCGCCGGCATCATTTCAGTGGACCGCGGCCAGAACGATGCTGCGCTCGCGCTCGGCATGTCATCGCCGCAGGCGATGCGGCGCATCATCCTGCCGCAGGCGCTGCGCGTCATCCTGCCGCCCGCGGGCAACCAGTTCATCTCGTTGCTCAAGGCGACCTCGCTGGTGTCGGTGATCGCAGGCGGCGACCTGCTCACCGCGGCCGAGAATATTTCCTCCGCCAACCTGCACACGATCGAGCTCATGCTGGTGGCGACGTTCTGGTACCTGGTGCTGACGACGATCACCAGCGTCGGCCAGCACTTGGTGGAGCGACGCCTGGGCAGGGCCGGGGTGGGGATGCATGGCGCCCGCTGAATCCTCCGCGTCGCATCCCATGGTGCAGGCGCAGGGCGTGCACAAGCGCTTCCGGCGCGAGGAGGTGCTCAAGGGCGTGGACCTCGAGGTCGCGGCCGGCGAAGTGCTGTGCCTGATCGGGCCCTCGGGCTCGGGGAAGAGCACCTTCCTGCGCTGCATCAACCACCTGGAGAAGATCGACGCGGGCCGGCTGAGCGTCGACGGCGAACTGGTGGGCTACCGCGAGCGGGGTGGCGACCTCCACGAAATGCACCCGCGCGAGGTCTGCCGACAGCGCGCCAGCATCGGCATGGTGTTCCAGCGCTTCAACCTTTTCCCGCACCTGACCGCGCTGGAATACGTCATCGTGGCGCCGGTCACGGTGCGCGGAGTGCCGCGCGCGCATGCCTTCGAG
>JBOIFE010000330.1:0-3018 GCA_050741015.1 Burkholderiales bacterium
TTCGTCGCGCTCCCCTTCGCCGATTACAATGGTGCCATCCATCTGCACCGCATCCATCGTTTTGCGCATGGCTTCGACGGCCACTTCGTCGGCTTTGTGCCGGTCGCCGAATCCCATCGTCCGTGCCGCGGCCACCGCGCCGTTTTCCACCACGCGAAGAAATTCAAGGCTAAGTTGTTCTTCCATAGAGAAACGCTCTCCCGCGAGCGCCCATGATAGGTCAATTTGCAGCTTATAGTCGTCGAGGACGCGGAAAGAGTCAACAGCCCGCGTTTTTCAGTTCGTTCTCGCCGCTTTGTGCAACAGTGGGAAAAATTGCCCGCCCATTTTCTCCCCGCGCGGAATCACGTGCACTCCTGCCAGCAAAGGCTCATCCGTATTCGACATCACGCCGTCGCGAAACACGTTGACCACCTTCAGGAACGGCACCACGCCCTGCGACTTGCCGTTGGTGCCCTTGATGTGCGAGCCGAGCGCGCGCACCGGCGTCCAGTCGTTGCCGAGGCCCCCGGCGTACTTGGCGAGCAGCGCGTTTTCCTTGATCGCGTCGTAGATCCCCGTGAGGTCGTCGGCCACGGTCGTCAGGTAGCACGACGAGAGCTGCGAGCGCTGCGTGCCCGAGTTGAACAGCGTCGGCGTCGAGCTCATGAAGTCGAAGCTCGACAGCACGTGGTAGAACTCGATCGCGCGCGCCTCGCGGTCCTGCTCGTTCAGCGCGAGCCCCATCGCCACGCGCATGTAGAACGCCTGCGGCAGCTCGATGCGCCGGCCGCGCACGTGCAGGAAGTACCGGTCGTAGAGCGTCTGCAGGCCCAGGTAGCCGAACTTGAGGTCGCGCTCGGCCTTCAGCGCGCGGCCGATGCGCGCGAGGTCGAAGCTCGCGAGCCGCGGGTCGAGCAGCTCCGCCTCGACGCCGCGCCGTACGAACTCCGGGAAGTAGCGCGCATAGCGCTCGCCCATGTCGGCCTGGCCGACCTCCTCGTCCAGCACCTCGAGCCGGATCGTGTTCAGCAGCAGCCGCGCCGTGACGTAGCTGTAGGCGGGGTCCTTCTCGATCAGCGCGCGCGCGGCCAGGATCGCCGACTTGCGCACCTCGTCCATCGGCACGCCGTCATACAGGTCGCGCAGCGTCGATTCGAGGATCGGCGCGGGCGCCGCCGCGCCCTCGACCCCGGCGCAGGCCGACGCCAGCAGCCGCTTCAGGCCCTCGAGGTCGAGCGGCCGCCGCGCGCCGTGCTCGACCACGTGCAGTACGGCATCGCCGTCCGGGCGCTCGCGCGCCACCTTCTCGGCGGCACGCGCTCGCGCGCGCTCCTCGCGGTAAAGCACATAGGAGCGCGCCACGTCGTGCTCGCCCGAGCGCATCAGCGCGAGCTCCACCTGGTCCTGGATTTCCTCGATGTGGAAGGTGCCGCCCTGCGGGTGGCGGCGCTGCAGCGCGCCGACGACGAGCTCGGTCAGCCGCGCCACCAGCTCGCGGATGCGCGCCGAGGCGGCGCCCTGGCTGCCGTTGACGGCGAGGAACGCCTTGGTCATCGCCACCGAGATCTTGGCCGGCTCGAAGCCGACCACGGCGCCGTTGCGCCGGATGATCTTGTAGTCGGTATAGGCGGGGCGGATCGCGCCGCTCGCGTCGGCCACCACGCCGCCGGCCGACGGGCTGGGGGCGGGGCTCTCTTGCGCGATCTGCATGGTGCGGTCTCCCGTTCGTTGCTGTGTGCCGCAGCGCGCGCGCCCGGCTCCCGCTGTTCGCCCGGCCGTCCGTCCGCTTGTTGACGGTTCTGTGACGACCTGCACTAAAACCACAATATGTAGTGCTGAACCTCTGATTGCTAACTATTTCTAGTGGGGGCAATGTACCACGCAGATTTTAATTTGCAAGCACCGCGCGCCGCGCGGCGCCGCGCGCGCCGGTTTGCGCGCTGCCGCATGACTACAAGAGGTAGCAGGCAGGCGGCCCGGGGCCGCAAGATCTAGTGGTGCGCAAGCGCCTGCAGCAGGCGCGCCCAATGGAAGTGCGCGCCCGGGTCGCGCTTGCGCCCCGGCGCGACGTCGCTGTGCGCCGCGCAGGCGCGCAGCGGCATCGACGCCGCGAGCGCGCGCGCGAGCCCGGCCAGCCGCCGGTACTGAGCCAGGCCGAAACCGCCGCCCTCCGCGCCCTCGAGCTCGACGCCGATCGAGAAGTCGTTGCAGCGCTCGCGCCCGCGCCAGCGCGAGGCGCCGGCGTGCCAGGCGCGGCGATGCACCGGCACGAACTGCTGCAGTGCACCGTTCCGGCGCACGAAGAAATGAGCCGAGACGCGCATGTGCGCTATTTCACGGAAATAGGGATGCGCGCCCGGGTCCAGCCGGTTGGTGAAGAGCCGCTCGACCTCGTCGCCGCGAAACACCCCGGGGGGCAGGCTGATCGCGTGCACCACCAGCAGCGACACCTCGGCGCCGCGCGGCCGCGCGTCGCAGTTGGGCGAGGCGACATAGCGCGCGCCGGCGAGGCGCCCGTCAGCCCCGATTTTCATCCTTGATGCCGAGGCGCTGCATCCGGTAGCGCAGCGCGCGAAACGTCACGCCGAGCAGCTTCGCCGCGGCGGTGCGGTTGAAGTCGGTGCGCGCCAGCGCCTCGAGGATCGCCTCGCGCTCGACGCGGTCCAGGTAATCCGGCAGCGGCGCATCGAGCGCGCCTTCCGGTACGCGCCCGCCGCGCTCCTCGAGGGCCGCGGGCCGCAGCATCAGGTCGTCGGGCCCGATCTCCCCTCCGGCCGAGAGCGCGGTGGCGCGCTCGAGCACGTTCTCCAGCTCGCGGATGTTGCCCGGGAAGCCGTAGCGCACGAGTTCCTCGATCGCCGCCGGCGACAGCGCGGCGCCCGGGGCGCCGCCACCGCCGCGCGCGAGGCGCGCGAGGATCGCGGCGGCGATCAACGGGATGTCCTCGCGGCAGTCGCGCAGCGGCGGCATCACCAGCTCGATGACGTTGAGCCGGTAGAAGAGGTCCTGGCGGAAGCGGCCCGCGTTCACCAGCGC
>JBOIFE010000331.1:0-14359 GCA_050741015.1 Burkholderiales bacterium
AGCCACAGCATGTTGGTCGCGGAGTCGGCATTCGCCATCGCCTCGTCCTGCGTGATGTGGCCCTCGACGAACAGCTTGAACAGCGACTGCTCGAAGGTCTGCGAGCCCGGCGCCATGCTCTTCTCCATCGCTTCCTTCATCTCGTTGATCGCGCCCTTCTCGATCAGCTCGGAGATGTGGCGCGTGTTGAGCAGCACCTCGCAGGCCGGCCGGCGCTGCCCCGCCTTGGTGCGTACCAGGCGCTGCGACACGATGGCCTGCAGCGAAGCCGAAAGATCCAGCAACAGGGTGGGCCGGTTCTCCAGCGGATAGAAGCTGATGATGCGGTTCATGGCGTGATAGCTGTTGTTCGCGTGCAGCGTGGCCATGCAAAGGTGGCCGGACTGCGCGTACTGCAGGGCCATGGACATCGTCTCGCGGTCGCGAATCTCGCCGATCAGGATCACGTCCGGCGCCTGGCGCAGCGCGTTCTTCAGAGCGGTCTGGAAGGCCTTGGTATCGGTGCCGACCTCGCGCTGGTTGACCACCGACTTGCGGTTCTTGAAGATGAATTCGACCGGGTCCTCGAGGGTCAGGATGTGACCCGAGCGCTCGGCGTTGCGGAAGTCGATCATCGCCGCGAGCGAGGTCGACTTGCCCGACCCCGTCGCGCCGACCATCAGGATCAGGCCGCGCTTCTGCATCACCACTTCCTTCAGCACGGGCGGCAGGCCGAGCGTGTCGAGCGGCGGGACAGTCCCGGGGATGTAGCGCACGACCACCGCCGGGGTTCCCTTCTGGCGGAAGGCGCTGATGCGGAAGGTGCCGACGCCCTCCATGGTGTAGGCGGTGTTGAGTTCGAGCTCCTCCTCGAATTCGCGCACCTGGTGCTCGTTCAGCACCTCGTAGAGCAGCGTCTGGACCGCGCTCGAGCTGAGGATGGTCTGGTTGACCGGCATCGCCGCGCCGTTGATCTTGATGGTGATCGGCGCGCCGATGGACAGGAAGATGTCCGAGGCTTTTTTATCGGCCATCAGCTGGAACAGGCGTTTCATCGCCGACATGGCGGTCCTCCCGGTGCGAGCATGTCCCGCTAGTTTAATCCCCCCGGAGCAATTCGTTCAGGCTGGTCTTGGCCCGGGTCCGGGCATCGACTTTTTTGACAATGACCGCGCAATACAGGGCGCAGCTGCCCTCGCGCGAGGGCAGGCTGCCGGCGACCACCACCGAGCCGGCCGGCACGCGGCCGTAGCGCACCTCGCCCGTCTCGCGGTCGAAGATCTTCGTGCTCTGGCCGATGAACACCCCCATCGAGATGACGCTGTTCTCCTCGACGATGACCCCCTCGACGATCTCGGAGCGCGCACCGATGAAGCAGTTGTCCTCGATGATGACGGGATTGGCCTGGATCGGCTCGAGCACGCCACCGATGCCGACGCCGCCGGACAGGTGGACGTTACGCCCGATCTGCGCGCACGATCCCACGGTCGCCCAGGTGTCCACCATGGTGCCCTCGTCGACGTAGGCCCCGATGTTCACGTACGAGGGCATCAGCACGACGTTGCGGGCCAGGTAGCAGCCTCGTCGCGCCATGGCCGGAGGCACGACCCGGAAGCCGCCCCGGGCGAAACCCGCGGCGTCGTACGCGGCGAACTTGCCGGGGACCTTGTCGTAGTACTTCGTGGCGCCCCCGGGCAGGACCTGGTTGTCCTCCATGCGGAACGACAGCAGCACCGCCTTTTTCAGCCACGGGTGGGTGATCCATTCGCCGCCGATCTTCTCGGCCACGCGCAGCGTGCCCGAGTCGAGCCCCGAAAGCGCGGCGTCCACGGCTTCGCGCAGCTCACGGGACGCGCTGGCGGGCGTGAGCTCGGCGCGCGCCTCCCAAGCCTGGTCGATGATCTTCTGGACCGCCTGCATGGGACTCCTACAGTGTGCGAACGAATTGGCCGATGCGCTGGGCCGCCTCCACGCAATCGGCGAGCGGGGCGACCAGCGCGATGCGGATGTGCCCGCGGCCGGGGTTGGCGCCCTGCGCTTCGCGCGCGAGGAAGCTGCCCGGCAGCACCAGCACATTATATTGGCGCTGCAGCTCGCGGGTGAAGACTGCGTCGTCGACAGGGGTGCGCACCCACAGGTAGAAGCCGCCCTCGGGCATGGCAGTGGCGAGCGGCGGCTCGATCAGGGGCAGCACCGCGTGGTATTTCTCGGCGTACAGCCGCCGATTCTCGCGCACGTGCGCCTCGTCGCGCCAAGCCGCGATCGACGCATGCTGCACCGGCAGGCTCATCGCGGAGCCGTGGTAGGTGCGATACAGGAGGAACGCACGCAGCAGCGCGGCGTCGCCGGCCACGAATCCCGAGCGCAGGCCGGGCGCGTTTGAGCGCTTGGACAGGCTCGAGAAGGCGACCAGCCGGTCGTAGCCGTCGCGGCCCAGGTGGCGCGCGGCCTGCAGCGCGCCGAGCGGCGGCTGGAGCTCGTCGTAGTACAGCTCGGAATAGCATTCGTCGGACGCGATCACGAATCCGTGCCGGTCCGACAGCTCGAACAGCCGGCGCCAGTCCTCCAGGCCGAGTACCCGCCCGCTCGGGTTGCCGGGCGAGCACACGTAGGCGAGCTGCACGCCGGTCCAGTCGATCGAGTCGGGCGGCGCGCCGTCATTCAGGTAGACCGGCTGCGCGCCGCCGAGCAATGCTGCGCCCTCGTAGATCTGGTAAAACGGATTCGGGCAGGCGACCCGGGCGTTGCCGCGCGAGGGGTCGATCACGGTCTGCGCGAACGCGAACAGCGCCTCGCGCGAGCCGTTCACCGGCAGTACCTGGGTCGCGGCGTCCGGCGCCGGGATGTCATAGCGGCGCCCGATCCAGTCGGCGATCGCTTCGCGCAGCGCGGGCGTGCCCGCCGTCGCGGGATAGCCGGCGAGGCCCTCCAGCGCAGCGGTCAGCGCCTCCTTCACCAGCGCCGGCGTGGGGTGCTTGGGCTCGCCGATCGAGAGATTGATCGGCCGCAGGGACGCGGGAGGCGTTACTTCGGCGAGCAGCGCGCGCAGCCTCTCGAAGGGATACGGCTGCAGGCGCCCGAGGAGCGGGTTCAATCGCCGCTTTTCCAGCCGCGCTTGCGGTGCTCGGCGACGACCGAGGTGGCGATGCCGCCGCGGACGTTGAAGCGCGCCGTGAGCCGAATGAAGCGCGGCCTCACCGCCCCCACCAGGTCGTCGAGAATGCGGTTGGTGACCGCCTCGTGAAACGCGCCCTCGTCGCGGAACGACCAGACATAGAGCTTCAGCGACTTCAGCTCGACGCACAGGCGGTCCGGCACGTACTCGAGCTCGAGCACCGCGAAGTCCGGCTGCCCGGTCAGCGGGCACAGGCAGGTGAACTCCGGCAGCGTCATGCGGATCCGGTAGTCGCGCTCCGGCGACGGATTGCGGAACGTCTGCAGACGCTTGCTGGGGCGCGAGGGCATGGGAAAAACGCGGCGCGGCGCGGGCTGAATGGAGCGGGCAGATGGTATCATTTTCGAAACGAGAAAACGCTCAAACGCTCCAACGCTCCGTGCGACTGACCCAGATCCGTCTCTCAGGCTTCAAGTCCTTCGTCGATCCTACCTCGATCCACTTTCCCGGCCAGCTGGTCGGCATCGTCGGGCCGAACGGCTGCGGAAAGTCGAACGTGATCGACGCCGTGCGCTGGGTGCTGGGCGAGACGCGCGCGTCGGCGCTGCGCGGCGACTCGATGCAGGACGTGATCTTCAACGGCGCCGGCAGCCGCAAGCCGCTCGCGCGCGCGAGCGTGGAGCTGATCTTCGACAACTCGCTGGGTCGCGCGGGTGGCCAATGGAGCCAGTACGCGGAGATCTCGGTGCGGCGCGTCCTGCAGCGCGACGGCGAGTCCTCGTACTACGTCAACGGCCAGCACGTACGCCGCCGCGACATCACCGACATCTTCCTCGGCACCGGCCTCGGGCCGCGCGCCTACGCCATCATCGAGCAGGGCATGATCTCGCGCGTCATCGAGGCCAAGCCCGACGAGTTGCGCGTGTTCCTGGAGGAGGCCGCGGGCATCTCGCGCTACAAGGAACGGCGCAAGGAGACCGAGCACCGGCTCGCCGACACGCGCGAGAATCTCTCGCGCGTGAATGACATCCGCCTCGAACTCGGCGCGCAGATCGAGAAGCTCGACGCCCAGGCGAAGGTCGCCACCCATTTCCAGGCGCTGCAGGGCGAGCTGCGCCTCAAGCAGCAGCTGCTGTGGTTCCTGCGGCGGCGCGACGCCGCGGCCGAACGCGACCGGCATGCGCAGGAAATCGCGCGGCAGGGCAACGCACTGGAAGGCGAGACCGCGGCGCTGCGCGAGGTCGAGAGCCGCGTCGAGGCTGCCCGCGCGACCCACTATTCGGCCGGCGACGTGATGAACGGCGCCCAGGCGGCGCTCTACGGCGCCAATGCGGAAGTGGCGCGGCTCGAGTCCGAGCTGCGACACGTCGAGGAGACGCGCCAGCGGCTGGAATACCAGCATGCCGAACGGCGCACCCAGCTCGGCGCCTGGCGCGAGCAGCGCGCCCAGCTCACGCAGGCGCTGCACCTTTGGGCGGGTCGCGCGGGCGGCGCGCGTCAGCGCGTGACCGATGCCCAGGCCAGGCTTGCCGCGGAGGGCGCCCGCCTGCCCGAGGCGGAGCAGGGATTTCGCGCGGCGCAGGACCAGCAGGCGGAGGCGCGCAGCCAGGCGCAGCGCGCCGAAGCCGCGGCGGAGCTCGAGCGCACGAATCTCACGCACGTGGAGCGCGCGCTGGCCGCAGTGGCGCAGCGGCGCGAGCGCCTGGAAGCGGAGCGCGAGGCGCTGCCGCGGCCCGATTCGGCGGCCTTGGCCGAGGGCGAGCGCCAGCGCGCCTCGGGCGACGACGCGATATCAGGTGCGGAGTCGTCGCTGAACGGCTTCCAGGAGGCTTGCGACGCGCTCGAGGTTGAGCGCGCGATGACCGCCGAGCGGTTGTCCGCGGCGACCCATGAGCGTGCCGCGGTCGAGGCGCAGCGCGCGACGCTGGAGCAGATCCAGGCGGCAGCGGAGGACACTGCGCCGCTCCGGGACTGGCTGGGGCGCAACGGCCTGGCGGCGGCGCCCCGACTGTGGCAGCAGGTGCGTATCGACCCGGGTTGGGAGGCGGCGGTGGAATCGGTGCTGCGCGAGCGCCTGCACGCGATCGACGTCGGCGCGGCGACGCGGCTGGAGGCGATGGCGCGCGACGTGCCGCCGGTGAAGGCGGGGCTTTTCCGCCAGGGATCTGCCGAGGTACCCCCGGCGCCGACGGGACTCGAGCCGCTGCGGGCCAGGGTGCACGCGCCGGCCGGCGACCTGAGCGGGGCGCTGAGCGACTGGCTCGGCCAGGCCTATGCCTGCGAAGGCGTGCCCGACGCGGACGTGCGCGCCCGACTCCCGGCAGGCGCGGTCCTCGTCAATCGCGAAGGCCACCAGTTCACGCGGCACACCGTCTCGTTCCACGGACCCGACGCGGCCGACGCGGGCATGCTCGCCCGGCAGGCCGAGATCGAGACGCTGCGCGGACGCCTGGCGGGCCTCGATCGCCAGGTCGCCGAGGTGCGTGGCGCAAACGATCGGGCGGACGCGGCGCTCGCCGACCGGCAGCGCGAGCTCGAATCCGCGCGCGATGCGCTGGCGGCGCTGCAGCAGGTGCGCCACGAGTCGCATATCGCGCTGCTGCGGCTGCAGCAGGCCATGGATCGGTTCCGCGAGCGCAGCGGCCAGATCGATGCGGAGCTCGCCGAAATCGGCGAATCGGCGCGACGCGAGGAAGCGCGCCGTGCAGAGTGCCATGCGGCCATCGAGCGCGGCGAGGCCGCAATCGCTGGCGCCCGCGCCCGGCTGGACTCCGTGCGCGGGGCCTACGTCGCGGCGGAGGCCGCGCTCGCAGCGCAGCGGCTCGGGTTGCAGCAGGCCGAGCGCGAGGCGCAGGAAGCCGTATTCGCCGAACGCGAGTGCAGTTCGAAGATCGCCGAGATCGACGGCTCGGTGCGGCTCATCGACCAGCAGATCGAACGCGCGGAAGCCGAGCTCGGCAAGCTGACCGAGGAGCTCGCGGTGGATCCCGTGCCCGCAGTGCGCGCCGCGCTCGAGTCGGCGGTCGAGGCCCGCATCGGCCGCGAGAAGGCGCTCGCCGAGGCGCGCGACGCCGTGGAGGGCGCGGCCGCTTCGCTGCGCACGCTGGAGGAGGAGCGGCTGCAGGCCGAGGCGCGGCTCGCGCCGCTGCGCGAGCGCATCGGCGAGCTTCGCCTCAAGGAGCAGGCGGCGCAGATCAACCGCGACCAGTTCGAGGAGCAGCTGCGCGAGGCCGGCGCGGACGACGCGCAGCTTTCCGCCGAGGCCGAAGCCGCCCCGCGGCCCTCGGCGCTGCAGGGCGAGATCACGCGCCTCACGCTGACCCTGGGCGAGCTGGGCGCGGTGAACCTGGCTGCCGTCGAGGAGCTCAAGTCCGGCCAGGAGCGCAAGGGCTACCTCGACGCGCAGGCGGGCGACCTCGAGGAGGCGTTGCAGACGCTCGAGGACGCCATCCGCCGCATCGACCGCGAGACGCGCGAGCTGCTGCGGGAAACCTTCGACAGCGTCAACCGGCACTTCGGCTCGCTGTTCCCGGTGCTGTTCGGCGGTGGCGAGGCGAAGCTGCTGATGACCGGCGAAGAGATCCTCGACGCCGGTGTCCAGGTGCTGGCGCATCCGCCGGGCAAGCGCAACAGCAGCATCCACCTGCTCTCGGGCGGGGAGAAGGCGCTCACGGCGATCGCGCTCGTGTTCTCGCTGTTCCAGCTCAATCCTGCGCCGTTCTGCCTGCTCGACGAGGTCGACGCGCCGCTCGACGATTCCAACACCGCGCGCTTCTGCGACCTGGTGCGGCGGATGTCGGCGCAGACGCAGTTCCTGTACATCAGCCACAACAAGATCACGATGGAGATGGCCTCGCAGCTGATCGGGGTGACGATGCCCGAGTCCGGCGTATCCCGCGTGGTGGCGGTGGACATCGAACAGGCCCTGCGCATCCGGGAGGAGCTCGCCGCCTGAACGCGGCGGGCGGCCTTCGCACGAGGCCATGAGCGACCTGCAGCTCGGTCTGCTGGCGGTGGGCGCGGTGGTGGTGGCGGCCATCGTCGCCTACAACGCCCTGCAGGAGCGTCGCGCGCGGCGCACGGCCGAACGCGCTTTCGGCTCGCAGCACGCCGACGTGCTGCTGGACGCCGATGCAAGGCGCGAGCCTCGCCTGGACGCGGTTCGGCGCGCGGCCCCCGGCGAGCCCGTTGCGCTGCCCGACGCGCGGCTGGACTACGTCGTGGAGCTCGCGCTCGGCAACGCGCGCGCCCCGGCCGAGGTGGCCGCGCATTGGGCGCCGTTCGAGCATCGCTTTGCCAATCGCGCGATTCTCGCGCTGGCGAGCGGCAGCGCATGGCGGCCGCTGGCGGGCGCCGAGCCTTGCACCGCGGTTCGCGTCGCACTGCAGCTGGCGAGCCGCGCGGGACCGGTCGCGGAATCCGAGCTGATCGAATTCCGCGCTGCCGCGGACGGCCTCGCTGCGCACCTGGGCGCGACGGTCGAGGCGCCCGAGCTCCGGCTCGCGGTCGAGGTCGCGCGCGAGCTCGATCGCTTGTGCGCCGAGGCCGACATCCAGGTTGTGCTGCACGTCGTGCCGCAGCCCGGCGGCGAGCCGTTCCCGGCGCAGGCCGGGCGCGCCGCGCCCGGCGCGTTTGGCGTCGCGCGCGGCGAGGACGGCAGTTACATGCTGTCGCTCGACGTGCCGCACACGGCCGACATCCGGCGCAGCTTCGAGTCGATGGTGATCTATGCGCGCGACCTTTGCGCGGCGCTGGGCGGCCGGATCGTGGACGACAACGGCCGCGACCTGGACGAGCGCGCGCTCGGCGCCATCGGCGCGCAGCTCGACGCGGTGCGCGCGACGCTCGCTGCGCGCGGCATCGAGCCCGGGGGGCCGGCCGCGCTCAGGCTGTTCGCCTGACGATGGCGGGGGCCCGCGCCGCGCGCGAACGGGCGGCCGTGCTTCGCCGCGAGGTCGAGCGGCACAACCGCTTGTACTACGCGGAGGACGCGCCCGAGATCACGGACGCGGAATACGACCGATTGTTCGCCGAGCTGCAGGCGCTGGAGGTCGAGCACCCCGGGCTGCGCACGCCGGACTCGCCGACCCAGCGTGTCGGCGCGCATCCGCTGGCGGGATTTGCGGAGGTTCGCCACCGCAGCCCGATGCTGTCGCTGCAAAACGCTTTCGACGCCGACGCGGTTCTCGCCTTCGACCGCCGTGTGCGCGAAGGCCTCGGCGCCGACGAAGTCGAGTATGCAGTCGAGCCGAAGTTCGACGGCCTGGCCATCAGCCTCGCGTACCGCGACGGCATCCTGGTGCAGGGCGCGACGCGGGGGGACGGCGCCACCGGGGAGGACGTGACGGCGAACCTGCGCACCGTCGGCGCGATTCCGTTGAGAGTCGAGGCCGCCGCCGATACGCGCGAACTCGACGTCCGCGGCGAGGTGCTGATGTTCCGGACCGACTTCGAGGCGCTCAACGCACGGCAGCGCGACGCGGGGCAGAAGGAGTTCGTCAACCCACGCAACGCGGCGGCCGGCAGCCTGCGCCAACTCGATTCGCGCGTAACTGCGCAGCGCGGCCTGCGCTTTTTCGCTTATGGCGTCGGCGAGACGCCCGTGGCAGGCGGGCGCAGCCAGTCGGCGATCCTCGATCGGCTCGCGGCGCTCGGCTTTCCGGTGGTCGCCGACCGGCAGGTCGTGCGCGGCGTCGGCGGCCTGCTCGAATACTTCGAGTCGATGGGTCGCCGGCGCGACTCGCTGCCCTACGGCATCGACGGCGTCGTCTACAAGGTGAATCGGCTGAACGCGCAGGAGGTGCTCGGCTACGTCGCCCGCGCCCCGCGCTTCGCGCTTGCGCACAAGTTCCCGGCCGAGGAGCAGGCGACCGAGGTACTCGGCATCGACGTGCAGGTTGGCCGCACCGGGGCGCTGACGCCGGTGGCGCGACTGAAGCCCGTCTTCGTCGGCGGAGTCACGGTCACCAACGCCACGCTGCACAACGAGGACGAGCTGCGTCGCAAGGACGTGCGCGTCGGCGACACCGTGGTAGTTCGCCGCGCCGGCGACGTGATCCCGGAGGTGGTCTCGGTGCGCCTCGAGCAGCGCCCGGCGGGCGCGCGCGAATTCCGCATGCCGGAGCGCTGTCCCGTGTGCGGCTCCGCGGTCGTGCGCCTGCCCGGCGAGGCGGCGACGCGCTGCACCGGGGGGCTGGTCTGCCGGGCGCAGCGCGTGCAGGCGCTGCTGCATTTCAAGGGGCGTCGCGCCATGGACATAGAAGGTCTGGGCGACAAGCTTGCCGAACAGCTGGTCGAGCTGGAGATGGTGGCAAGCCCGGCCGACCTCTATTCGCTCGACGCAGATGCGCTCGCCGGCCTCGAGCGCATGGGCGAGAAGTCGGCGCGCAACGTGGTGGCGAGCATCGAGCGCTCGCGCGACGCCACGCTGGCGCGCTTCGTCTTCGCGCTCGGCATGCCCGGCGTCGGAGAGGAAGTCGCCAAGATCCTGGCGAGACACTTCGGCACGCTGGCGCGATTGCTCGCCGCCGACTGGGACGCGCTGGCGCGGGAGAAGGAAGCGGTGCGAAAGGACAACGCCAAGCGCAAGCGCCGCGGCGAGCCGGCAGCGCCGGTGCCGCTGGAAGGGATCGGCCCGGAGATCATGGAGAGCATCCACCGCTTCCTGCAGGAAGCGCACAACCGCCGCGTGATCGAGCGCCTGACCGAATCCCGCCGGGGCGTGCGCGTTCGCGCGCAATCGCATCGAGCGACGACGCAGGACGCGAAGACGTTCGTGATCACCGGCACGCTTCGGGACATGACGCGCGACGAGGCCAAATCGCTGATAGAGTCCAAGGGTCACAAGGTGGCCAGCTCCGTGTCGAAGAGCACTGACTATGTCGTCGCCGGCGCCGAGGCCGGCAGCAAGCTCGAGCGCGCACGCGAGCTCGGCGTGCCGATCCTCGACGAGGACGGACTGCGCCGGCGGCTAGCGGAGGATTGAAGCGTGCCGCGCCCCCTGAGGAAGGCGGTGTTTCCGGTGGCCGGCTTCGGCAGCCGGTTCCTCCCCGCGACCAAGGCGAGCCCGAAGGAGATGCTGCCGATCGTCGACAAGCCGCTGATCCAGTACGCGGTGGAAGAGGCGGCCGAGGCGGGCATCACCGACATGATCTTCATTACCGGTCGGCACAAGCGCGCGATCGAGGATCATTTCGACAAGGCCTACGAAATCGAGTCCGACCTCGAAGCGAAAGGCAAGCGCGCGCTGCTGGAGGTGGTGCAGGGCGTGCTGCCGCCGGGGTGCCGCTGCATCTTCACGCGCCAGCCCGAGCCGCTCGGCCTGGGTCATGCGGTGCTGTGCGCGCAGCCGGTGGTCGGCGACGAGCCCTTCGCCGTCCTGCTCGCCGATGACCTCATCGACGCGCAACCGTCGGTCACGGCGCAGATGGCGGCGCAATTCGCCGCCGCCGGGTGCTCGATCCTCGGCGTGATGGAAGTGGCACGCGAACAGACGGCGAGCTACGGCATCGTGAGCACGGAGCAGGCCGGCGCCGAATTGAGCCGGATTCGCGCCATGGTGGAAAAACCCAGGCCCGAGCAGGCGCCCTCGACGCTGGCGGTCGTCGGCCGCTACGTCCTGACGCCGCGCATCTTCGACAAGCTCGCCGCGGTCCAGCCCGGCAGCGGCGGCGAGATCCAGCTCACCGACGCCATCGCCGCGCTGCTGCCCGAAGAGCCCGTGATGGCGTACCGCTTCGCCGGCAAGCGCTACGACTGCGGCTCCAAGCTGGGCTACCTGCAGGCCACCGTGGAGCTCGGCGTGAAGCACGCCGAGGTCGGCGCGGGCTTCGCCCGCTACCTGGCGGGGCGCTCGCGTGCCTGACCTGAGGCAGGCCTGGGCCTTTCTCGAGCAATCCGACCGGATCTGCGATGAATCCGAGATCCACGCGGCCATCGGATCCCTTGCGCGGGACATCGAGGCGCGGCTGAAGGACGCGTACCCGCTCGTGCTGGTCGTGATGGGCGGGGCCGTGGTCTTCGCCGGCCAGCTGCTCCCCAGGCTCCGCTTCCCGCTCGACCTGGACTACCTTCACGCGACGCGCTATGGCGTACAGACGAAGGGAGGTGGGCTGCACTGGCGCGTCAGCCCGCCGCAGGAAGCTCGCGGGCGCACGGTTTTGCTGCTCGACGATATCCTCGACCATGGCCAGACCCTGGGAGGCATCCGCGACCAGCTGATCGCCCAGGGCGCAGCGCAGGTTCTGAGCGCGGTACTCGTCGAGAAGCTATTGCCGGCGCCCAAGCCGATCGCCGCGGACTTCGTCGGCCTGCGCATCCCCGACCGCTTCGTGTTCGGCTTCGGAATGGACGCGAAGGGCTACTGGCGCAATCTGCCGGAGATCCGCGCGATGCGGGAGGCCGCGTGATCGCGGTCATCGGCGGCAGCGGGCTGTCGAAGCTCGCGAGCCTCGAGGTCACGCAGCGCAAGGCGGTGCGCACGCCGTACGGCGAGCCCTCCGGCGCGCTGACCTTCGGGCGCATCGGAGGGCGCGAGCTCGTGTTTCTCGCGCGCCACGGCTACGGCCACACCGTGGCGCCGCACGAGGTGAACTACCGGGCGAACCTCTGGGCGCTGAAAGAGCAGGGCATCGAGTCGGTCGTCTCGGTCGCCTCGGTCGGCGGAATCCGCGCCGACCTCGCCCCCGGCGTGCTGGCGATCCCCGACCAGATCATCGACTACACCTGGGGTCGTCGCTCGACCTACAGCGAGGGTGCGGGGGCGCCCGTGACGCACATCGACTTCACCGAGCCCTACGATCGCGCGCTGCGCGGACGGTTGCTCGCCGCCGCGCGCGCCTGCGGCGAGGCGGTGGTGGACGGCGGCTGCTATGCGGCCACGCAGGGCCCGCGCCTGGAGAGCGCGGCGGAGATCACCCGGCTGGAGCGCGACGGCGCCGACATGGTGGGCATGACCGGAATGCCCGAAGCCGCGCTCGCCCGCGAGCTCCAGCTCGCCTATGCGGCGATCGCGGTCAGCGCGAACTACGCGGCCGGGCGCGGCGACAGCGAGCGTGCAATTCCGCTGGAGCGCATCGAGCAGGTCCTGGCCGAGGCGATGGGGCGGGTGCGCCGGGTCATCGAGGCGCTGGTCTCCGCGTGATCCGCGAAGTCCTGCGCATGGGCGATGCGCGCTTGCTGGGCGTGTCGCAGCCGGTCGAGAACTTCGGCACGCCCGAGCTCGCGGCGCTGCTGGCCGACATGCGCGACACGATGGCTCACCTGAGCGGCGCGGGCCTGGCAGCCCCTCAGATCGGCGTGCCGCTGCGCGTGGTCATTTTCGGCGTGACGGCCAACCCGCGCTATCCACACGTCGAGGAGGTGCCGGAAACGGTGCTGATCAATCCGGTCCTCGAGCCGCTCGCCGCCGACAAGGAAGAAGACTGGGAGGGGTGCCTCTCGGTGCCCGGCATGCGCGGCATGGTCCCGCGCTACCGGCATCTGCGCTACTCGGGGCGCGACGAGCAGGGCGAGCGCTTCGAGCGCACGGTCGACGGTTTCCATGCGCGCGTGGTCCAGCACGAGGTGGACCACCTCGACGGCGTCCTCTACCCGATGCGGGTGCGCGACTTCCGCAAGTTCGGATTCATCGAGGCGCTGTTTCCGGGCGAGGCGCTGCCGCCGGAGGCGTAGGGGACAGACCTAGGGACAGACCTAGGGGACAGACCTTGAGGTCTGTCCCCTAAACCTGCAGCTCCCTGAGCAGCTGCTGCTCGAGCTGCAATGCCGCGCGCGGACGAGTAAGCGCCTCGCCCGAGACCAGGAACACATCCTCGGCGCGATCGCCGAGCGTATTGACCTTGGCCGAATACACGCCGACGCCGTGCTGGGACAGCGTGCGCGCGACCGAGTAGAGCAGGCCGGGCCGGTCGCTCGCGACGATCGACAGCACCTGGTAGGCGCCGCGCTCGTCGGGCCGCAGGTCGACGACCGGGGTCACCGGGAAATTGCGTGCGCGGCGCGAGAGCCGCCCGTCGCGTGGCGGCGGCAGCGGCCCGCCGGCGAGCAGTTCGTCGGTCAGGTCCTTCTCGATCTGCAGCAGCATGTCCCGGTAGTGCGCGCCGGGACCGTGGCCCATCAGCAGGAACGTGTCCAGCGCGTAGCCGTGCCGCGTCGTGTGGATCTTCGCCTCGGCGATGTTGAACCCGGTGCGCTCGAAGTAGCCGCAGATCCGCGCGAACAGCCCGGGGCGGTCCGGCACGTAGACCATGACCTGGACGCCTTCGCCGATCGGCGCGAGGCGGGCCTTGACCACGGGCGTCTTCGAATCCACGCGATAGTGGAGGTTGCGTGTCTGCCAGGCGATCTCCTGCGCGTCGTGGCGCAGGAAGTAGGGCGTGTCCAGCTGCGCCCAGAACCGCGCCTTGACGTCGTCCGACAGCGCATAGAGCCGCAGCAGCCGCGCCGCCTCGGCCTGCTTCTCGGCCAGCGCCGCATCCAGCGCCGGCGCGTCGCCCGCGAGCACGCGCCGCGCCGCGCGAAACAGGTCCTCCAGCAGCTTTGCCTTCCACGCGTTCCACACCCTGGGGCTCGTGCCGCGGATGTCGGCCACGGTCAGCAGGTACAGCGCCACCAGCCGCCGCTCGCTGCCGACGCGCTCGGCGAAGGCGCGCACGACCTCGAGGTCGTGGACGTCTTCCTTCTGCGCGGTGCCCGACATCTTGAGGTGGTGCTCGACCAGGAACGCGACCAGCTCGGTGTCCTCGCGCGACAGCCGGTGCCGGCGGCAGAACGCGCGCACGTCGCGCGCGCCGAGGTCAGAATGGTCGCCGCCACGGCCCTTGGCGATGTCATGGTACAGCGCGGCCACGTACAGCAGCCAGCGCCGCTCGAACCCGTTCATCAGCTGGCTGCAGAGCGGGAACTCGTGCGCGAACTCCGGCATCGTGAACCGGCGCAGGTTGCGCACCACCATCAGGATGTGCTGGTCCACGGTGTAGACGTGGAACAGGTCGTGCTGCATCTGGCCGACGATGCGGCCGAACTCGGGCAGGTAGCGCCCGAGGATGCCGTACTGGTTCATGCGCCGGAACTCGTGCACGATACCGCGCGGCTGCTGCAGGAAGTGCAGGAACAGCAGGCGCGCCACCGGGTCGCGGCGCAGGCGCGCGTTGACCCGCGTGCGCGCGCGCCACAGCGCGCGCAGCGTCGCCGCGGTCATGCCGCGCAGCTCCCGGTGCTGCTGCAGCAGCAAGAAGCTCTCCAGGATGGCGCGCGGCTCGCGCT
>JBOIFE010000332.1:0-11771 GCA_050741015.1 Burkholderiales bacterium
GCGTTGATCTCGTCGATGCGCAGCTGCGGCTCGCCGGGGATTGGCCGGGTGCCCACCACCCGGTTCATCCATTGCATGTTGCGCTCCATGCGCGCGACGACCGCCGGCCATTCGCCGGCGGTGTGGCGCCGCGGGTCAGGCAGCACGTGGCACTGGCTGCAGGCGAGGCGAAAGGGCTCGCCGGACGGCTGGAAGGCTTCCGGGTACTGCTTCGGGTCGAGCGGCTTCTGGCCGTAGCGCTCGAGGTAGGCGACGAGCGTCCCGGTCTCCTCGCGGGTGGGGGCCTTCACACCGGCCATCATGTCGGCCATCAGGCGCCCGTAGTTGCCCTTGCCCTCCATCCTCGCCACCATGCGCTCGACAATGTGCGGCCACTTGGCCGCCTGGTGCATCGCCGGATTGGGCAGGTTGTGGCACTGCACGCAGTACTGGACGGTGAGCGCCGCGCCGCGCGTGCCCGGCTCGGGAAGTTGCGCGGGCTCGATGGCGGGCGGGAGGATTCGCTCGAGCAGCGGCCCATGCGGGCTTTCGGCCCAGCGGCGCCGCGCGTCGTCGACGCCGTCGGCGCGCGCAAGGATCGGCAGCAGCGCGAGAACGAAAAGTGCGCGGTGCATGACTAAAGGGTATGCGAACGCTCGCCCTCGGCAAAGCCGAGCAGCGGCCGCCGTACGCCGCGGCCCACGGCGAGCACCTTGAAGATCTCGCCCATCTCGGCGGGCGAGAGCAGCCTCTGCGCCTCGGCGGCGCGCGGCGCATAGCGCGCGGCGTCGGCCGCGTCCTCGGCCTCGAGCACCTCGGTGATCCCGCAATTGACGAAGAAGCGCGCCTGGTTGCAGTAGCCGAGCACCTCGGCGCCGCCCGCGCGCGCAGCGTGCGCGAGCGCGGTGAAGTCCAGGTGCGTCGTGATGTCCTGCAGCCCGGGCCAGAAAAACGGGTCGTCGTGCGCGCGGTGCCGGTAGTGGCACATCAGCGTGCCCGCGGCGCGCTGCGGATGGTAGTACTCGCGCGCGGGAAACCCGTAGTCGATCGCGAGCAGCGCGCCGCGCTCCAGGCGCGACGCGACGAGCGTCATCCACGCGCGCCCCGCGAGGCCGATCTCGCTTTCGTAGGGCGGCGGAATCCGCAGCGCGCGCGCCGCTGCGAGCACGGCGCCCTCGGCCGGCCGCTCCTCCCAGGCGAGGTCCGCGTTCACGCCGCGCTCCATCACGGCGTCGCGCCGCCAGGCGACCGCGTGGGCGGGCATCGCGTCGAGCACTTCGTTCGCGATCATCACACCCCGAAATCGCTCGGGCAGGCGCTCGATCCAGCGCGCACGACCGCCCAGGCGCGCACGTTGTCGCGCGGCGAGCTCGGCGCTCGCCTCGAGGATAAGGTACGGCGTGCCTGGAAGCGCATCGCTGAGCGCCGCGGCGAGCGCACCGCTTCCCGCCCCGAACTCGAGGACCGGCTCGCCGGGCTCGAGCAGCGCCGCGACCTGCCGCGCGAGCGTGCGCGCGAACAGCGTCCCCGCCTCGGGCGCCGTGGTGAAGTCGCCGCCCGCGCCGAGCTTGGTCGCGCCGCCCGCGTAGTAGCCCAGGCCCGGCGCATAAAGCGCGAGTTCCATGTAGCGCGCGAACGGGATCCAGCCGCCCTCGGCCGCGAGCTCGGCGCGGATGTGAGCGACGAGCCGCGCGCTCGCCGCGCGCGCGTCCTCGTCGGGCTCGGGCAGCATGCGCGCGAATTTAACCTAGAATCCCCGCCATGGCCGACGCTTCCCTCGAGAGCAAGGTCGCGCTGGTGACCGGCGCCGCGCGCCGCCTGGGCGCCGCGATCGCGCGACGCCTGCACTCGGCGGGCGCGAACGTGGTGCTGCATTACCGGGGCGCCGAGGCCGAGGCCGCGCAGCTGGAGAAGGAGCTCAACGCGGCGCGCGCCGGCAGCGCGGTGCGCGTCAAGGGCGACCTGCTCGCGCCGGTCGCGCCGCAGGCGCTGGTCGGCGCCGCGCTGCAGCGCTTCGCGCGGCTCGACTTCGTCATCAACAACGCCTCTGCCTTCTATCCGACGCGCCTGGGCGAGATCGAGCCCGGGCACTGGGAGGAGCTCATCGGCTCCAACTTGCGCGCACCGCTGTTTCTCGCGCAGGCCGCCGCGCCGCACCTCGCGCTCACGGCCGGCGCGATCGTCAACATCGCCGACATCCACGCCGAGCGACCGCTGAAGGGCTACCTGGTCTACAGCGTCGCCAAGGCGGGGCTCGCCGCGCTCACGCGCTCGCTCGCGCTCGAGCTCGCGCCCGGCGTGCGCGTAAACGCGGTTGCCCCGGGCGCGATCGCCTGGCCCGAGGACGGGCAGTTCGAGTCTGCCGAGCGAAAGCGCATCGTCGCGTCGACGCCGCTCGCGCGCACCGGCACGCCCGAGGAAATCGCGCAAGCAGTACACTTCCTGTGCATCGCGTCGTTCGTCACTGGCCAGGTCATGGCGGTGGACGGCGGGCGCTCGGTGTTCCTCTAGGCTGCTGATGAGCGTCGTCACCCTGCATCGCGACACCCGCAAGCACGCCTACGAGGCGGGCAAGCTCGCCAAGCGGCTGCGCCGCCAGGTCGGCGAGGCGATTGCGGATTTCAACCTGATCGAAGCGGGCGACCGCGTCATGGTCTGCCTCTCGGGCGGCAAGGACAGCTACGGCCTGCTCGACGTGCTGCGGGCCCTGCGCGAGAAGTCGCCCGTGCCTTTCGAGCTCGTCGCCGTGAACCTCGACCAGAAGCAGCCCGGCTTTCCCGAGCAGGTGCTGCCCGAGTACCTGGCGGCGCTCGGCGTGCCCTTCCGCATCGTCGAGCAGGACACCTACTCGGTGGTGAAGCGCGTCGTGCCCGAGGGCGCGACCCTGTGCTCGCTGTGCTCGCGCCTGCGCCGCGGCGTGCTCTACCGCGTCGCAGGCGAGCTTGGCGCGACCAAGATCGCGCTCGGGCACCACCGCGACGACATCCTCGCGACGTTCTTCCTGAACCTGTTCTTCGGCGGCAAGCTGAAGGCGATGCCGCCGAAACTGAAATCCGACGACGCTCGCCACGTCGTCATCCGCCCGCTCGCCTACGTGCGCGAGGACGATCTCGCCGCCTACTCGGAAGAGAAGGCGTTTCCGATCATCCCGTGCACCCTGTGCGGCTCGCAGGAGCATTTGCAGCGCCGCCAGGTGCGCGAGATGCTGCGCCAGTGGGAACGGCAGCACCCGGGGCGCGTCGAATCGATCCTGCGCGCGCTCGGCAACGCGCGCCCCTCGCACCTGATGGACCGAAAGCTGTTCGACTTCGCGGGCCTGAAGGCGTGAGGCGCGTCGCCGCCGCCCTGCTCGTGCTTGCGGCGGCTGGTGCGCAGGCCGCGGACTGGCCGGACGAGCCGCTGCACCTGAGCGCGGGCATCGGCGCGGCGCCACTCGCGCGCATGCTCGCGCCCGCGCTCGCAGTGGCGCTCGGCGAGCCGGTCGTGATCGATCCGCCGGGCGTCGCGGCGCCCGAGGGCTACGGGGCGGTGATCTTCGGCACGCAGGAGGTGGTCGACGCCGTGCTCGGGCACGGCAACGACGCGCGCGCGCTCGCGGCGCTCGCCCCGGTGTCGATGGTGGCGCGCATGCCGCTGGTCGTGCTCGCCGGGCCGCGCGCGGGCTTCGGCAGCCTGCAAGGCCTGATCGAGGTCGCGCGCCACAACCCGAACAAGCTCGCCTATGCCTCGAGCGACCGGCCGCAGGAGTTCGCCGCGGCGCTGCTGTTCGAGGCCGCGGGCATCCGGCTCATGCACGTACCCTACCGCGGTGTGGAGCGCGCCTTCGCGGCTGCCGCCTCCAATGAAGTGCAGGTGGTGCTGGAAACCGCCGCGGCGGCGCGCGCCGCGGTGTTTGGCGGCGAGCTCGTCGCGCTCGCCGTGACTTCGAGCCAGCGCGTTTCCGGCTTGCCGATGATTCCGACTGTCGCCGAGGCGGGGCTGCCGGGCTTCGAAACCTCGGTATGGTATGCGCTCGCCCTCGAAGGGCCGGCGCAACCGGAAGCGGTGGTGCGCCTGGGCGCCGCGCTCGAGGCGGCGCTTGCGCGCGAGGATGTGCGCCGGCGCATGGCGTTCGCGTCGCTGCTGCCCGCGCCCGGATCGGCGGCGGCGCTCGCGGCGAAACTGAAAACGGACCTTGCGCGCTGGCGCGAAGTGCGCGACAAGGCGGGCATCGAGCGGGAGAGGCCATGAAGCCAGTTGAAAGCGTGAACCGGGAGGCCCAGGCGCTGGAGGGCATCGTCCCGACCGTCAACCTCGCGGCCGAGGAAGGCCGCAAGGATTTCTACGAGCGCGCGAAGCGCGAGCACCTCGCGCCGCTGTGGCGCGTGCTGCACGGATTGGTCACCGAGAAGCCCGCCACGCGCGCGGTGCCGGCGCTGTGGCGCTACGCCGAGGTACGGCCGCACCTGATGGAGGCCTGCGAGCTGATCGGCGCGGCGGAGGCCGAGCGACGCGTGATGGTGCTGGAGAATCCGGGGTTGCCCGGGCAGTCGCGAATCACGCAGAGCCTGTTTGCCGGGCTGCAGATCATCCTGCCCGGCGAGGTCGCGCCCGCGCACCGGCACGTGGCGAGCGCGCTCCGGTTCATCGTCGAGGGCAAGGACGCATTCACCGCCGTGGCCGGCGAGCGCACGATGATGGCGCCGGGCGATTTCGTCATCACGCCGTCGTGGACCTGGCACGACCACGGCAACGAGGGCAAGGGGCCGATGGTGTGGCTCGACGGCCTGGACATGCACATCGTCAACCTGCTCTCGGCGAGCTTCCGCGAGGACCTCGGCGGCAAGGCGCACGCGCTCGAGCGGCCCGAAGGCGCGGCGTCGGCCGAGTTCGGCAACAACCTGCTGCCGGTGGACTTCGAGCACCGCTCGCAGACCTCGCCGATCTTCAACTATCCGTACCGCAAGTCGCGCGAGTCGCTCGACGCGCTGCAACGGACTCGCGGCCCCGATCCCTGGCATGCCTACAAGATGCGTTACACCAACCCGCTGAACGGCGGTTGGGCGATGCCCACGATCTCGACCTGGCTGCAGCTGCTGCCCGCGGGCCTGCGCACCGCGCCCTACCGCTCGACCGACAGCACGGTGTTCACGGTTGTCGAGGGGCGCGGACGCAGCACGATCGGCGGCGAGACCTTCGACTGGGAGCCGCACGACATCTTTGTCGCGCCGAGCTGGATGGCGCACGCGCACGAGGCGTCCGAGGACGCGGTGATCTTCCTGTACTCCGACCGCGTGATTCAGGAGAAGCTCGACCTCTTCCGCGAGGCGAAGGAGAAGGCTTGAGGCGTCGGCGCGCCCGCGCTCAAGCTGCCCCTTGTGGGGCGGTTCGGGATGGCAGGCTTTCGCGGATCGGCAGATTCACGACTGCAGCGATGAGGCACAGGGCGATGTCGATCGCCCACATCAAGTCGTAGTTGCGCGTCGACTCGTACACCCGGCCGCCGAGCCAGGCGCCGAAGAACGCGCCGACCTGGTGCGAGAGCATCACCATGCCGAACAGCGTCGCCATGAAGCGCGGCCCGTAGAACTTGATCACCAGGCCCACCGTCGGCGGCACCGTCGACAGGTAGGTGAAGCCGATCCCCGCGGCAAACAGGAAGAACGTGAGCGACGTTTTCGGCGCGAACCAGAAGATGGCGATGATCACCGCGCGCGTGAAGTAGATCCAGGCGAGCGCGAGCTTCATGCGCCGGTGCGTGATCATTTTTCCGATCCAGAGGCTGCCGAGGATGTTGAACAGCCCGATGATGGCGAGCGACCACGCGCCCACCGCGGGCGGCAACAGGCAGGTGGCGACCACGCCGGGCAGGTGCACCGAGATGAACGCGACGTGAAAGCCGCAGGTGAAGAATCCCGCCGTGAGCAGCAGGTAGCTCGGGTTGCGCGCCGCATCGCGCAGCTGCTCGCGCATCGCGCCCGGCGCCGCCTTCGGCAGCGTGGCCGCGTGCTCGGCGTGGCCCTGCGTGATCCACAGCACGAGCGGCACCGAGCCGAGCCCGAGGAGACCCACGATCACCATGGCCGGCTGCCAGCCCGCGAGCCCGATGACGAGCTGCGCGATCGGGATCACGGTGAACTGGCCGAACGAGCCCCCCGCGTTGACGATGCCGTTGACCACGCTGCGCTTGGCTTCGGGGATCCAGCGCGAGGCCGCGGAGATGAGGATCGCGGGTCCGATCGCGCCTGCGCCCGCGGCCGAGACGAGCCCGATCAGCAGTACCAGCATTGCGGTCGAATGCGCGAGCGGCGTCGCCGCAGTGCCCGCCGCGATCAGGATGCCGCCCGCGAGCATGACCGGGCGCGGGCCCCAGCGGTCCGACATCGCTCCCGTGAGCGGCTGCGCGACGCCCCACATCAACTGGCCAACGGCGAAGGCAAGGCTGATCGAGGCGTAGCCGATGCCGGTCGCGGAGTTGATCGGGCTGATGAACAGCGGCTGAGCCTGGCGGATGCCCAGGCCGAGCGCGAACACGCCGGCCGCGGCGAAGGCGACCGCGAGGTAGCTGCGGGTGGCGGCGGTCATGGCGGTATCGTACTCTGGGCTGACGCCGTCAGCCGCCTGCCCAAGGCCCCGGTGACATATACTTGATATATATTGGGCGGACCCGGAATCCACCGATGAAAGCGATGCAAAGCACGATGGTGTACCTCACGTCAGAGCAGAAGACCGGGCTGGCCCGGCGCGCGCAGCAGAGAAAGACCAAGGTTGCCGCGGAAATCCGCTCGGCGGTCGATGCCTATCTCGCGGGCGTCACCCCGCAAGAGCTGGAGCTGCTCGACGCCGCGACGCGCCGCGCCAAGGTGGACATCGACGCGATGGTCAAGACCGCCGACGAGATCATCGCCGGGCACAAGGCGTTCCTCCGCGAAATGCACGCACTGCGCAAGGACGCGGGACGATGAGCACGCTGCAGGACCTGCTCGACCGGCTCTCGGGTGTCTCCGCGCTCAAGGACCGCCTGAACGACCTTCACGCGACGCTGCGCGACCACCAGCAATTCATCCTCGACCATGAGCGGCGGCTCGCCCGGCTGGAGGCCGGACCCGACCGGACGCCCACCAAACCTAAGCTGCGCTTGTCAAAGTAGTTTTGACAGCCTAAACTCCGCGCCACGATGAACTGCGCGGAGCAACTGGTCGGGATCTTCGGCAGCCAGGCCGAAGTTGCACGGGCTTTCCAGCTCGATCGCGCGGTCGTCAACCATTGGGTGAAGACCGGCTACGTCCCGGCTCGCTGGGCCGGCGAAGTCGAGCGCATCACCCAGGGGCGCATCAGCGCCCTCGAAATCGTCCATGAAGCGAGCGCGAAGAAGCCCGTGCGCGTGAAGTCGCGCCCGGACGACGCGCCGTTCGGCATGCCCCCGGAGAATCCTGCCATGTCCCAGTTCGCACCCGCCAAGCGCATCACCTCCTTCCACCCGCCCCAGCGCACGCTGATGGGCCCGGGCCCGACCGAGATCCACCCGCGCGTGCTCACGACCATGAGCCAGCCGGCGATCGGTTACCTCGACCCGGTGTTCGTCGAGATGATGGAGGAGTTGAAGTCGCTGCTTCGCTACGTGTACCAGACGAAGAACCCGCTCACGTTCCCGCTCTCGGGGCCGGGCTCGGTCGGCATGGAGTTCTGCTTCGTCAACATGGTCGCGCCGGGCGACAAGGTGGTGGTGTGCCAGAACGGCGTGTTCGGCGGCCGCATGCTGGAAAACGTGATGCGCTGCGGCGGCACGCCGATCGTGGTGGATGACGAGTGGGGCGAGCCGGTCGATCCGCAGAAAGTGGACGACGCGCTGAAGAAGAACACGGGCGCGAGCGTCGTCGCCTTCGTGCACGCCGAGACCTCCACCGGCGCGCAGTCGGACGCGAAGGAACTCACGCGCATCGCGCACAAGCACGGCGCAATGGTGATCGTCGACGCCGTCACCTCGCTCGCCGGCACGCCGGTCAAGGTCGACGAGTGGGAAATCGACGCCATCTACTCGGCGAGCCAGAAGTGCCTGTCCTGCACGCCGGGCCTGTCACCGGTGTCCTTTTCCGAGCGTGTGATCGAGCACGTGAAGCAGCGCAAGGACAAGATCCATAGCTGGTTCATGGACATGAACCTGCTGTTCAACTACTGGAGCGCCGGTGCGCGCACCTATCACCACACCGCACCGACGAATTCGCTGTTCGCACTGCACGAGGCGCTTCTGCTAATCCGCGAGGAAGGCCTGGAAAACGCCTGGGCGCGCGCCACGCGCCACCACCTCGCGCTGAAGGCCGGCCTCGAGGCGATGGGCATGAAGATGCTGGTGGCCGAGAAATACCAGCTGCCGCAGATGAACGCCGTGCGCTGCCCGGAGGGAGTCAACGAAGCCGAAGTCAGGAAACGCCTGCTGAACGAGTTCAGCATCGAGATCGGCGCCGGCCTCGGCCCGCTCGCCGGCAAGATCTGGCGCATCGGCCTGATGGGCTATTCCTGCCGCCCCGACAACGTGATGCTCTGCCTCTCGGCGCTGGGCTCGGTGCTCGACGACATGGGTTACGCGGTGCACGTGGGCGACGCCGAGGCCGCCGCGCACGGCGCCTACGCCCAGATGCACGCCAAGGACGCGCAACGCAAAAAGCGCGCTGCCTGACGGCAAGAGTCAGCAAGTGTAAATGGGGACAGTCCCCATTTAGCCGCCTGCGGGGGCCGCCGGTCGGTCGCCTGGGCTGGCAGGAACATTTTCACCGTTGCGCCGGGGGGTGGGTGCTAGTCTCGCCCCGTTATCCGTATGTCCATGACGGTCCTGCGTAAAACTCTGGTCGCGCTGGCCGCGGTGCTGGCAGCAACGTGCGCCCACGCCCAGGTCGCCTTCCGCAGCGCGGCCTCCGCGAGCGCGGCCGTCGGCGCCTCCGCGACCGTCGCCTATGCGGGCGTGGGCACGGTCGCCACGGGCTCGGGAAACTGCACGCAGACGCTCAACCCGGGAATTCCCGGCGGCACTGCGGCGGGCGACCTGCTGATCGCCTCGGTCACCGCGGGAGACACCTACACCCTGACCATGAACGGCTGGAGCGTGCTCTACGCCAACGCGCAGGGCGGCTACCAGGCGGCGGTCTATTGGCGCATCGCCACCGGCGGCGACCCCACCACGATCACCAAGACCGGCACGCCCGCCAACGGGTGCAACGTAATGATCGCGCGCATCTCGCGCTTCACGGGCGTCGACACGAGCTCGCCGTTCGATGGCGGCGTCGGCGCGTCCTACCAGAACGCGAATACGGTGACGACCGGGAGCATCACGACGACCAACGCGACCTCGATGCTCGTCATCTCGGCGCACACCAACGACGACTCCGACACCGGGGTGCCGGCCGGATTCACCGAGGCCTGGGACAGCCAGACCACCACGGGAAATGACGTCTCCGTCGCAATCAAGTACCAGGCGCAGACCACCGCGGGCAACAGGGGCGCCTACAGCATGTCCAAGACCCGGGGCAGCGATCCCAATCACGGGATCCTGTTCGCGCTGCGCCCCGCGCCCAACGATCTCACGATCAACAAGCCGGCCGGGACGATTTCGGGCGACGTGATGCTCGCCTTCATCACCGTGCGCGACTCTTCGGTGCAGATCACGCCGCCCGCGGGCTGGTCCTCGCAGGCGGCTGTCGTGCAGAACGCGGGCGCCAGTAGCCGGCAGCAACTGTTCTACAAGGTCGCGGGCGGCGCGGAGCCCGCGAACTACACCTGGACCTTCGATTCGGCGCACCAGGGCGCGGCCGGCGCCATCGCGACCTACTCGGGCGTGGACACCACCACGCCGATCGACGCCTATGGCGGCAACACCACCCCGCAGGGTGCGGACTCGAACCTGCAGCATCGCGCGCTGGCGGTAACGACCTTGACAGCGAACACCGAGGTGGTCACAGCGCACACCTTCAGCTCCTCGGCAACCTGGACCCCGCCCGCCGGCATGACCGAGCGCGTCGACATCGCCTCGCAGGCTGTACCGAATGCGACCGGTGTGTCGCTCGAGGTCAACGACGTGGCGCAGGCGGCCGTCGGCACCACCGGTGCGAAGCTCGCCACCGCTTCCGGCGACGGCGACACGGGCATCGCGCAGATCGTCGCGCTGCGGCCGATCGTCGTGCAGCCGGTGCTCGCCTGGTCGATGGACCAGGCGTCTTGGAACGGCACCGCCGGCGAAGTGATCGACTCGAGCGGCAACAATCTCAACGGGCGCGCGGTCAATGGCACCAGCACGCTGCAGTCGACGCCTGCGATTCCCGGCAATCCGGGCACCTGCCGCTACGGCAACTTCGACGGCGTGGACGACTATGTCGAGGTGGCCAACAACGCGCTGCTCAACATCACCGACGAGCTGACCGTGATGATGTGGCTTCGCCCCACCGTGTATCCGACCGGCGGCAACCTCAAGTCCTTCGTGTCCAAGGACAACAACTACGAGGCGCACCTCAACTCGGGCGGCCACGTCTACTGGTGGTGGGGCGGCGCCCCGCAGGAGCTCACCTCGGCCGGCACGGTCCCGCTGAACACCTGGACGCATGTGGCGCTGGTCTACTCCCGCGCGGGCGCCTTCCAGCGTATCTACATCAACGGCGTGCAGGACACGAACGCCAACAACCAATCGGCGTTGCTCGCCACCAACACGGTGCCGTTCCAGATTGGCGGCGACCAGGGATTCGCGGGACGCGAGTGGCAGGGGCTGGTCGACGAGGTCTACGTCTTCCACAGCGCGCTGTCGCAGACGCGGATCCAGCAGTACATGGCGCTCTCGCACGCCTGCGCGGTGGTGATGAACCACTTCGCGATCAGCGATTCCGGCAGCGGCGTGGGCTGCACCGACCAGCCGATCACCATCACCGCGCACGACGCCGCGCACAACCCGGCGGACGCGGGCGGGCTCACGATCGCGCTCTCCACCAGCAACGGCAAGGGCACCTGGACCGGCGTGCAATCCGGCGGCGGGGCGCTGAATGACCCGGTCGCCGGCGATGGCGCGGCGACCTACATTTTCCCGTTGGGGTCGACCGAGGTGACGCTGTTGTTCAGGTACTCGAACCAGACGACAGCGACCGAGACCTTCAACTTCAACGTCTCGGGCGGGGGGTTCACCGAGCATTCGGGAACGGCGACCGCGGCCGATGACCCGAACTTCACCATGTCGCAGGCGGGATTCCGCTTCCGCAACGTCGAGGACGCGAATGAGACGTTCCCCGTGCAAATCTCGGGCAAGCCGTCGAACACCGGATTCAACGCGCGCACGCTGCGGGTCCAGGCGATCAACACCAACACTTCAAGTGGCGCGTGCGTGAGCCTGTTCGCGAGCCAGTCGCAGTCCGTGGACCTTGGCGCGGAGTGCAACAATCCGACCTCCTGCCAGGGGCGCCAGGTCAGTGTCAACGGCTCTAACATCGCGACCAGCATCGACAACGCCGGCGCGGGCGCGACGAGCTACACGCCGGTGTCGCTCGCCTTCAACGCGAGCTCGGAGGCTGACGTCGTCCTCAGTTACCCGGACGCCGGGCAGATCTCGTTACACGCGCGCTACGACCTGAATCCGCTCATCGCCGGCTACGAGATGGTGGGATCGTCAAACACGTTCATCGAGCGCCCGTTCGGTCTCGCTTTCCCCGGGGTCAGCCACCAGAGCACCGCGACCGGCACCGTGCTCGCCGCCGCGGGGGACAACTTCTCGATGACCGTGCAGGGCTTCCAGTGGGCCGCGGGCGAGGACGCGAACAACGACGGTGTGCCCGACGCCGGCG
>JBOIFE010000333.1:0-3328 GCA_050741015.1 Burkholderiales bacterium
GGCTTCCTGCGCGCTTCGAACGGGTCGATGAGCTGGCCGCGCAGGCCGAAGCGCGCCGCCTCGAAGCGGTTGAAGGCGTTCACCAGGTACACCGCGCGCCGCGCCGGCTGCGGCCGCTCGTCGAGCAGCCAGCGCGCCAGCGCCTGCGCGTAGGCGGCGAGCTGCGCGGCGCGCCCGACGCTGAGCGGCGTGTCGCAGATGCGGATCTCGACGGTGCCGTACTCGGGCTTGGGCCGGACGTCCCAGTAGAAGTCCTTCACGCTCTCGACGATGCCGAAGCGGCGCATCTTGTCGAAGTACTCGACGAACTCGGCCCAGTCCTTGACGAAGGGCATGTGCCCGGCGAGCGGGAAGGCGTTGATCGCGGTGAGGCGCGAGGACTGGAACTGCGTGTCCTCGCCCTGGTAGAAGGGCGACGCCGCCGACAGGGCGATGAAGTGCGGCACGTAGCGCGTCAGCATGTGCACGAGGTACACGGCGGCGTCGCCGTCCGGGCAGCCGAGGTGGATGTGCTGGCCGAAGACCGTGAACTGCTTGGCAAGGTAGCCGTAGCGCTCGAGCACGTGCTTGAAGCGCTCGGTGGGGAAGATGCGGCGCTCGGTCCAGCTGTGGAACGGGTGCGTGCCGCCGCCGCACACCCGCAGGTTGAGCATGCCGGCCTCCTTCACCACGGCGTCCCGAGTGGCCTCCAGCTCGGCGGCCAGCTCGGCGTAGCGCTCGTGCACCGACGAGTTGAGCTCGATCATGCTCTCGGTGATCTCGGGCTTCACCGCGCCGGCGAGATTCACCTTCTGCAGGCGCGCGAGGAGCTCGGCGGCGTCGCGCGCGAGGTCGAAGTCGTGCGCCTGCACCAACTGCAGCTCGAGCTCGACGCCGACCGTCAGCTTCGGCGAGGACGTGAAGGGCAGCGCGCTCACGCCGGCGGCCTCAGGCGCTTCCGGCGCCAGGGTCGGCCTCGCCTGCGCGGCGCAACGCGAATTGGGTCGCGATCGGGCCGAGGATCTCCAGCACCGCGACCGTCGACAGCACCACTGCAGAGAGCGCCTCGCCGAAGGCCGGATACAGTGCCGCGGTGTCCAGGACCATGACCACGGCGAGCCCGGACATCGGCAGCAGCGCAAGCGCGAGCAGGCCCGCGCTGGCCGGCCGCACGCCCGACAGGCGCCCGAACGCGAGCAGCGCGAGGCCCTTGCCGACGAAGCGCGCGGCGATGAAGGCGACGACCACGCCCGCCACGGCGGGCAGCGCGCGGAATTCCAGGCTCGCGCCCGTCAGCACGAACAGGATGACGAAGAAAAGCTGCCCCCCGTAGCCAAACCGCAGCGGCAGCAGCACGTGATCGTGGTCGAAGTTGCGAGCGAGCATGCCGAGCGTGATCAGCGTCACCACGACGGACAGGTTCAGCGTTCGGGCGGCGCCCACGGCGAGCACGACCAGCGCGACGAGCAGGATGAACTGGCGGTCTTCGCGCTTGCCGACCCAGCCGGCCAGCCACAGCATCACGAGGCTCGACACCGAGCCGAGCAGCACCGAGCCGCCGAGGATGTAGACCGGGTGCAGCACGGCCTCGCGCCAGTCCACGGCGTGCTCGAGGTGCAGGAACGGCAGCAGCAGCGTGAGCGCGACGTAGGCGAGCACGCAGTTGACCGCCGTCAGCAGCAGCATGCGCTCGGTCACCTGTCCGGCGGCGCGCAGGTCGTGCGCGACCAGCAGCACCACCGCGGGCGAGGTCGCGGTGCCGATGGCCGCCGCCGTCGCCGCGAGCAGCGGCGGAAAGCCGAACGCGAGCAGCGCGCCGAGCACGGCGCAAAAGCACAGCGCGCTCTCGGCGATCGCGGCGGCGAACAGCCACCGGTTGCGCCGCAGCCACTGCGCGTCGAGGCGGTGGCCGAGCTCGAACACGATCAGGCCGAGCGACAAGTCGATCAGCACGCGCGCCTCGCCGAGCGCATCCGGCGCGAGGAACCCGGAGACCTGCGGCCCGAGCACGACGCCGGCCAGCACGTAGCCGGTGATGCGCGGCAGGCCGAGCGTGCGGCGCACGATCTCGCCACCGAGCAGGCCGGCGAGCAACAGCGCGCCAAACAGCGCCGGCTGGCCGAACTCGGGAGGCAGATGCGGCAGGAAGCTCAAGCCCCGGGCCTTCAGGCCGCGCGGTGCGCGGCGCGCAGGAACTCGTCGAGGATGGGCGCGCTGTCCAGCACGCGCGAATCGCCCGGCGCGTGGAACTCCGGGTGCCACTGCACCCCGAGCACGTAGCCCGCGCCGCTGCCGCGGATCGCCTCGACCACGCGGTCGTCGGACGACCAGGCCTCGATGCGCAGATTCTGGCCCAGTGTCTTCACCGACTGGTGGTGGATCGAGTTGACCTGCGCCTTCGCGAGGCCCGGATACAGCCGCGCGAGGCTCCCCTCGGGCTCGAAGCGCACCTCGTGCAGGTTCCGCTCGTAGGCGTCGGTCAGGTGCCTGCGCGCTTCCGGCACCTGCTTGACGATGTCCTGGTAGAGCGTCCCGCCGTAGGCGACATTGATCAGCTGCGCGCCCCGGCAGATGCCGAGCACGGGCTTGCCCGCGCCGACGAACTCGTGCAGCAGCTCGATCTCGTACTCGTCGCGCACGCGGTCGCCCGACCACTCGCGCGCGAGCGGGTCCTCGCCGTAGGTCATCGGGCACACGTCGGCGCCGCCCTGCAGCATCAGCCCGTCGAGGTGGCGCGCGTAGTCCGACAGCCGGATCTCGCTGCGATGCAGGAGTCCGCCGGTGTCCACGGTCGGCACCATGAACACCAGCACGTTGCGCGACATCAGCCAGTGCGCCGCCGTCTGCTCGAGGTACTGCAGGGTCTTGGACTGCAGGCCGCGCGCGCCGGGCTGGGGGTGCAGGATCCGGGCCGACACCCCGATCTTGAGCGTGGGCGAGCCCATGCGCCGCCCGAGGCGGTCGGTCAGTTGTCGGAGCCGGGCGGCCAGCGAGCGCTGCAACTCAGCCCTTAAGCGCGGCGAGGACCTCTTCGAGCATCTTCTTCGCGTCGCCGAACAGCATGCGGTTATTTTCCTTGTAGAAGAGGGGGTTGTCCACGCCGGCGTAGCCCGAGGCCATGCTGCGCTTCATGACAATCGAGGTCTTCGCCTTCCACACTTCCAGCACCGGCATGCCGGCGATCGGGCTCGACGGGTCTTCCTGCGCCGCGGGATTCACGATGTCGTTGGCGCCGATCACCATCGCTGCGTCGGTGTCCGGGAAATCCTGGTTGATCTCGTCCATTTCCATGACGATGTCGTAGGGCACTTTGGCCTCGGCCAGCAGCACATTCATATGGCCCGGCATG
>JBOIFE010000334.1:0-2625 GCA_050741015.1 Burkholderiales bacterium
CGGGTTCCTGCAGCGGCTGAGGACGAAGAGCGAGAACAGGCCGATGTTGGCCCCGATGTCCAGCACCGTGGCGCCGTCCGGCAGGGCGATGCCGTGCTTCAGGTAGCTTTGATCCTCGAACACCTCCTGGTACAGGTAATCCGTCTCGTACCGGTTCAGATGGACGATCTCGAGGCCGTTGGGAAGAACGTATCGATTTCGACCGGCAAAGCAGCGCCGCGCCCGTTCGCTGTCGAGCGTCATGCCGGCATGCCCGTCCTGCCCGGCCCACTCCTCGAGCGCGAGCAGGATCACGTTGACCCCGTCCCGGTTCTCGCGCAATGCGCTCCCGGGATCCAGCAGCTGCTGAAAGACCTGGTCGTAGGGCGCGAAACCAACCCGCAGCGGAGCGTCGAAGTGCTCGCCCCAGAATTTCAGCGAGTCCGCGACGGGCTCGGCGGTGAAGTTCGCCGCCACGACCACGCGCTCGGCCCTCGGCTGCTCGTTGCCGCCCGCGCGCTCGAGCAGCGCAAGCTCGACACCGCAGAGCTCGAGATACGCGCTGCCCGAGCGGTCGTAGGCCCGAACGTCGCCGACCAGACTCGTCTCGCCGCCACCGCCCCGGAGCAGCACCGCGTGGGCCCACAGCGTCTCGGGAAGATCGCCGCCGGGAAGCTCGACCCGCTCGATCGATCGCAGGACGAACGTCCTGCCCTCGTCGACGACGACCGATGCCAGCACCTGGACCATCGCATCGAGCACGCTCGGGTGCAGCGCCTGCGCGCCGGCGTCCCCATCCCCCGCCGGCACTGAAATCTCTCCCAGCGCGCCGCGCGCCGTGCGCCAGAGCGCCGAGACCTTCTGAAAGGCGGGCCCGTAATGGTTGCCGTTTTCGCGCAGCATCGCGTAGAACCGGTCGGCGCCGAGCACCGCGTCCGACTGCGCCCGGAAGGCGTCGATCGAAAATGCCTCGGCGGCCGCGGCCCGCCTCAGCGCGGGGCGCAGGTCGATCTCGAGCCGCGCCGCGTCGTCGCCCGCCGCCTCGCGGAACGCGCATGAAGCGCGGCCGTCGCCGTGGTCCGTCACCTCGACGCGGATCGACGCCTCATCGGCGCCGACCAGGATCGGGCGGTCGAAGCTCACATTGCGCAGCGCGCGCGGCGCCAGGCGCAAGTGATCGCGCGCGGCGCGACGGGCCAGCTCGAGGTAGAACGATCCGGGCAGGACGAGCATGTCCCGAAAACCGTGGTCGGCGAGATACGGCAGAGCGCTGAGGCCGACCCTGAATTCTGCGCAGGCCTCTCTCGCGCTCATTCGCCGATTCCGTGAACGACGGCGCCGATCAGCCCGGGAACCGGCACGAAGCTGCGAAGCCTCCATCCGCAGCCGTCTCCGGGCGTGCGCCCGACGCGCAGGATGCGTGCCGGCTCGCCCGGCGCGAGCGAAACGTCGAAGCCGTCGAGCGGGTGGCTCAGGCCATCGCCCAGCGCCTTGACGAAGGCCTCCTTGCGCGTCCAGCAGCGGAAGAACGCCAGCGGCTTGCAGCGCGCGTCAAGCCTGCGGTAGCACTCGTTCTCGCGCCGGGAGAACGCGTAGGCCGCGACCGCGTCGGCGTCCCGTATCGCCCGCACCTCCTCGATGTCGACGCCGACCTCGCCCGCGGTCGAGAAAGCGTAAACGGCGACATCGCCGGCGTGCGACAGGTTGAACCGCAGGCCGGAATCCGTGAAGGACGGCGCGAGCGCGGGTTTGCCGCGCTCGCCGTACACCAGCTCTACCGATTCGGGGCGCACATCGAGCCGCGCCCCGAGCAGGCGGCGCAGCCGCGCGCGCGCGACGGTGAACCGGCGGCGCGCGCGATCGCAGGCGAAGCGGCCCGCGCGCTCGCGCTCGTCCTCGGACAGCACCGCAGCCGACGCGCACACGGTATCGGGGCCCGCGTCGAGCCGGCCAAGAACGACTTCGACTCGGCCGGTCGCCTGGTGTCGAAACCTTGCCCTTCCATATCCATCCATCCGACCATCGTCGGATCTCAGTGTGTCGTGTGTGTGCGACAGCCATGGTCCGGTTGGAGGGACGCGGAGATCGACTCGCGGCCGATGAGCTCGAGGATCAGTCCCTCGTAGCGCTCGACCATAGTCCGTTCGGAGAATCGCTGCTCAACCAGCTCGCGTGCGTCGCGCCCCATGCGCGCGCTGACGCTGCGGTCGGCGAGGATCGACAGCCGGTCGACGAGCGCCCGCGTGTCCCTCACCGGAAACAGGAACCCGTTGCGCCCAGGCTCGATCATCTCTGCAGCGCCGCCGACGTCAGAATGCACGACCGGCCTGCCGAGCGCCATCGCCTCAATCGCGGCGAGCGAAAACGCCTCGGTCAGGCTGCACAGCGCAACCACGTCGCAGGCCGCGACGCAGGGGCGCACATCCTGCAGCAATCCGGTGACCACGACCTCGCCCGCGATCCCGAGATCGCGGGCACGCGCTTCGATGGCCGCGCGCATCGCGCCGTCGCCGATCATCAGCGCCCGCGCGGGAATCCCCCGCGCGCGCAGCGCCGCGACCGCGTCGACCATCTGCAGATGGTTCTTTTCCGGCCGCAGAAGCGCCGACATGCCGATGACGTAGTCCGACGGGCGCAGGCCGAGCC
>JBOIFE010000335.1:0-9868 GCA_050741015.1 Burkholderiales bacterium
GGCTGTCGGTCTGGATTGGATTGCTGATTTTCGTGTTGTCTCTTGGCGTGCTCGTCGGCGCCGATCTCCTCGGCTGGGTCGTCAGTACGCACGTCTGGACCGACCTTTCGAAGGCGCTCGGCACCACCTCCAAGGCCTACTCCGGCCTGGGTGGCGCGGGCGCCTTGATCGCTACCTACGTGGCGCTGCTAGTGGTCTTGACGGCCGGGGCTGCGGCGCTCAAGGCCAACGTCGGGCGCTTCGCGGCGGCATTTACGGCGGTGTTCTGGCTGGGCTATATCTGCTGGATCATCGGCAGCTGGGCGAACTTCGCCGTCAACACGCCGGGCGCCATGAAGCAGTTCGGCATCAGCTGGTCGCTGCACCTCACCAACGAAGGCGGATACATCGTCGCGCTGCTGGTGGGCCTGTTCATCGGCAACTTCATGCTGGGCTTCGCCGAGTGGATGAAGCAGGCGGTGCGGCCCGAGCTTTACGTCAAGGTCGCGATCGTCCTGCTCGGCGGCTTTCTCGGGGTCACGGCCGCCGAGAAGCTGAGCCTCGCGACCTCGCTCATGTTCCTCGGCCTCGCGGCGATCATCGTCGCGTACCTGATCTTCTGGTCGGTCGTGTACTACGTCGCGAGGGTCTGGTTCGGCTTCAGCCGGGAATGGGCGGCTCCGCTCGCCTCCGGCATCTCGATCTGCGGCGTGTCGGCGGCCATCGCCACGGGCGCCGCAATCCGCGCCCGGCCCGTCGTCGCGATCATGGTCTCGTCCCTGGTCGTCATTTTCGCGGTCGTGGAGCTGCTCATCCTGCCGGTCCTCGCCAACACGTTCCTTGCCCACGAGCCGCTGGTCGCCGGTGCGTGGATGGCGCTGTCGGTGAAGACCGACGGCGCGGCCGTGGCGAGCGGCGCGATCACCGAGTCGCTGATCCTCGCGAAAAACGCGGCCGAGGGCGTCAACTACGCGAAGGGCTGGATCATCGGGACGGCGGCGACGGTGAAGGTGTTCATCGACATTTTCATCGGCGTCTGGTCCTTCGTCCTCGCCTACATCTGGACCACGCACATCGACAAGCGCGAGGGCGACCGCGCGCGCCTGGGCGAGGTCTGGCAGCGCTTTCCCAAGTTCATCATCGGCTACGTGCTCACCTTCGTGCTGATCCTGCTGCTCGCCCTCTCGGCCACGCCCGAGCTGATGGGCAAGCTGAAGGGGGCGATGGGACAGGCGAACGCGTTCCGCGGCATCTTCTTCGTGCTCACGTTCTTCACCATCGGCGTGATGACGAATTTCCGCAAGCTGTGGGAGGAAGGGATCGGCAGGCTCGCCGCGGTCTACGTGCTGTGCCTGTTCGGATTCATCATCTGGGTGGGCCTGCTGATTTCGTGGCTGTTCTACGGCGGCGTGATGCCGCCGCTGGCCGGTTGAGCGACGGGGAGAGCGAAGATGGAACAGCCCAAAGTCGGCGAAGAGATGCGCAAGATGGCGCGCGAGCCGCTGCTTCCGATCGAAAAGAAGCTGATCGGATGGAGCTTCGGCCTGGGGGTCGTCCTGCTGGTCGTCCTGGTCATCGCAAGCAAGGTCCTGCTGAAGCACTGAGGCCGGGCCGACCGGCTCGCTCGAGCTAGGCCGCGTTGCGCGCCGGCTCCGCCGCCCGCGGCGCGCCGAGGCGCTCCTTGGCGAACTGCACGAAGCTGTTCACCAGCCGCGAATGGAACCGCTCCTTCGGGTACACCACCGAGAGGTGGCGCGTCAGGCGCGGCGCCAGCGGCACGCAGACGAGCACGCCGGCGTGCAGCTCGCGCGCGACGATCGCGCGCGACATGATGGCGAACGCGTGACCGGTCGTGACCAACCCCTTGATCGCCTCGGGACTGCCGAGTTCCATCACGAGCTGCAGCGCATCGGCCGGCATGCCCGCCTTGACCAGGTAGTGGTCGATCACCTCGCGCGTGCCCGAGCCGGGCTCGCGGCCGACATAGCCGTGCTCGGCCAGCGCCTGCGGCGTGGCCGCCTTCAGCCTCGCCAGCGGATGTCCCGGCGCGCACACCACCTGCAGCTCGTCGTCGCAGCACACGTCGGTGGCGAGCGAGGGCAGGTGCGAGTCGCCTTCGATGAAGCCGAGATCCAGCGTGCGCTCGGCGATTCGCGCCTGCACCGCCTCGGAGTTGGCGACGAACAGCCGCGGCACCACGCCGGGGTTGAGCGACTTGAATTCGCCCAGCACCGGCGGCAGCAGGTACTCCGCGATCGTCATGCTCGCGCCGATCAGCAGCGGCCCCACGGCCTGGCCGCTCATCTCCTTCAGCCGCGTGTCGAGCTCGGCCGAGAGGGCCTGGATGCGCTCGGCGTACTCCAGCGCGGTACGACCCGCGGGCGTGAGCGCAATGCGACCGTGCGCGCGGTCGAACAGCCGCGCGTTGAAGTGCTCCTCCAGCTGCCGGATCTGGAACGTCACCGCCGGCTGGGTCATGAACAGCGCTTCCGCCGCCTTGGTGAAGGACAGGTGCTTTGCGACGGCGTGGAAGACCTGGAGGCGTCGATCCGCCATGGCCGAGTCCGGGGGCTGGGATAAGGAAATCCGATTGAAGCATAAAGCGGGGGGTCGATAAAGACGCGCTGCAGCGCGGCGCTCGTTCGTTAGTTAGTATTGGGCACTACCGGGAAGGGGCAACGTGTCGACTCTGGTTCCGCCGCACGGCGGCGGCGCGCTCAAGCCGCTTGCGCTCGAAGGCAAGGCGCTCGCCGCGGAGCGCGCGCGCGCGAAAACGTTGCGCGCGCTTCCGGTCAGTTCGCGCGAGAAGGGCGACCTGATCATGCTGGGCATCGGCGGCTTCACGCCGCTCGAGGGGTTCATGACCCGCGCCGATTGGGAAGGCGTTTGCGACGACTGCCGCACCGTGCAGGGGTTGTTCTGGCCGATCCCGATCACGTTCTCGGCGACGGCCGAGGCAGCCGGCGGCATTGCGACCGGCGGCGAGGTCGCGCTGGTGGACGCGGAGTCCGGCGAAGCGCTCGCGACGATGCGCGTCACCGGGAAGTACGGCATCGACAAGGCGCACGAGTGCAGGTCGGTGTTCCGCACCACCGACGCGGCGCATCCCGGCGTGAAGATGGTGATGGCGCAGGGCGATGTGAATCTTGCCGGTCCGGTGAAGGTGCTTTCCGACGGCGGATTCCGGGCGCGCTACGGCGCGCTGTTCATGACGCCGGCCGAGACCCGCGTCGAGTTCGAGCGCCTGGGCTGGTCGCGCGTCGCGGCCTTCCAGACGCGCAATCCGATGCACCGCTCGCACGAGTACCTCGCCAAGGTGGCGATCGAAACCTGCGACGGCGTGCTGGTGCACTCGCTGCTCGGCGTGCTGAAACCGGGCGACATCCCGGCCGAGGTGCGCACGCGCGCGATCGCGGTGCTGATCGAGCACTACTTCCGTCCCGGCACCGTGGTGCAGGCGGGCTATCCGCTCGACATGCGCTACGCCGGCCCGCGCGAGGCGCTGCTGCACGCGCTGTTTCGGCAGAACTACGGCTGCTCGCACCTGATCGTCGGTCGCGACCATGCCGGCGTCGGCAGCTACTACGGGCCGTTCGACGCGCACAAGATCTTCGACGAGATCCCGGCCGACGCGCTGCGCACGCGGCCGCTCAGGATGGGCGTGACCTTCTGGTGCCATCGCTGCTACGGCATGGCCTCGGACCGTACGTGCCCGCACCCGGACTCGGATCGGCTGCAGGTCTCGGGGACGCAACTGAGGAAATGGCTCGAGGAAGGCAAGGACGTGCCGACCGAGTTCAGCCGGCCGGAGGTGCTGGAGGTCCTGCGCGGCTTCTACGCCGCTTAGGGCTGGAACGGTCTTTCCGACGGCCGCATATAGAATAGTCCGCGCCGTCCATCCGGGAGCACGCGCCAATGAAGCGATCCATTCTGCATCTGATGCTTGGGGCCGGGCTGTGGCTCGCGCAATCCGCAGTTGCCCAGCAAATCACCATCGGTACGTCGCCGCAGGCCACGGCCGGTTACGCCATGGGCTCGGCGATTGCAAAGCTGCTGTCGGAGAAGATGGGTGCGCAGGCGCGGGTACAGCCGTTCACCGGCAACAGCCTCGCCGTCGCGGGCATGAATCGCGGCGAGATCGACTTCTCCGTGGTGAACGAAATCGAGGTCGTCGAAGCGCTGAACGGCGATGGCGCCTATCAAGGCCGCACGCAAGGCAACGTGCGCATGGCGGCGCTTCTGTATCCGCTCGCAGTGACAATCTTCGTCAGGAAGGACTCGCCGATCCACAGCCTCGCCGACCTGAAGGGCAAGCGGCTGCCCTGGGGCTACACGGCGATGGTGACGCTGAAGCGCGTGGTGGGCGCGATTCTCGCCAACGCAAGCCTGGGCGAGAACGATATCGACCCGGTACTGGTGCCGAACATCAATCGTGGCGCCGACGACTTCGCGGGCGGGAAGGCCGATGCCTTTTTCTTCGCGCTCGGGCCGGCCAAGGTGACCGAGGTCGACGCGGCCGTCGGCGGACTTCGCGCGCTTGCCGTGAGCGACGCGCAGGCCGATGTCGCGCGCATGAAGGCGGTGCTCCCGCAGGGATACGTGCTCGACGTGAAGCCGCGCCCCGGGCTCGCGGGAGTCGCCCGGCCGACCAAGGCGCTCGCCTACGACTACACGCTGATCGTCGGCAAGCACGTCGCCGACGACGTTGTCTACGCGGTGGACAAGCTGCTGGCCGGCAACAAGCCGGCCCTGGTCGAGTCGTTTCGTGGTTTCGGTGGCTTCGACCCGAAGCGCATGGCGAAGAAAATGGACGCGCCGTTCCACCCGGGGGCCGAGAGGTATCTGAAGGAAGCCGGTCAGTGGCCGCCCCGGTAGGCGCTGCAATGAAGGCGGGTCGCTGACCGCCTGGGCGTGCCGGCTTGCGCGCCTCCTCGAGGCGCTGGTCGTGGTCGCCGTCGTTGCGTGGATCCTGGATGCGCCGCGCGCGCTGGGCTTCAACCTTTATGCCGAGCAGCTGCTGCTCGTGGTTCTCGGGCTCGTGCTGGCGCTCGCGTTCATCGGCTTTCCCGCAAGGCGACGCAGCGACCGGTCGCGCGTACCGCCGTGGGACTATGCGGCGGCCGCCGTGGCACTCGGCGTCTGCGGCTACGCCGCGGCGCGATACGACTATCTGGTCACCGAAGTGTCGATGCGCCCGTGGGACTACGTGGGGATGTCGAGCACCCTCCTGCTGCTGGTGGTCGAGGCGACGCGGCGCGTGACGGGCATGACGTTGATCTGGTATCTCGTGGCGGGCGTCGCATACGCGCTCGGGGGCTCGCATCTTCCCGGCGCGTTGGCGGCGCAGGACATCACGGCAACCCGCCTCGCTACCTATCTCGGTCTGGATACGAACGCGCTGCTCGGCGCGCCGCTGCACGTCGTGGTCACGGTCGTGATCCCGTTCATCATCCTCGGCCAGGTGATTGCGCGAGCCGGCGGCTCCGAGTTCTTCACCGATCTCGCCTTGTCCCTGATGGGCCGCTATCGCGGAGGCGCGGCCAAGGTGTCGGTCACCGGGTCCGCGCTGTTCGGGATGATATCGGGAAGCGCCGTCGCCAATGTATCGGCGGTCGGCGTGGTCACCATTCCGTTGATGGTGCGCGCCGGCTTTCCGCCGATCTACGCGGCCGCGATCGAAGCGGTCGGCTCGACCGGCGGGCAGCTCGTCCCGCCGGTGATGGGAGCCGCCGCATTCCTGATCGCGGAATATCTGCAGATCTCGTACGCCGGCGTGGTCGTCGCGGCGATCATCCCGGCGCTCATGTATTACGCGTCGCTGTTCATGCAGGTGGACCTGGCGGCGGCGGCGCACGGCATCGCCGGGACGCCGCGCGACCGCCTGCCCGCGATGCGCGCTGTACTGCGCGACGGCTGGCATTTCCTGTTGCCGTTCGGCGTGATCATCGTGGGTCTGCTCGGCTACGGCATGGAGCCGGAATACACCGCCCTGCTCGGCACCGCGGTGCTGATCGCGGCATGCCTGGTGTTTCCCTATCGCGGCCGCCGTCCCGACATCGTCCACCTGCTGAATGCGGTCGCCAAGACGGGCGCTTCGGTGCTCGACATGGTGCTGATTTGCGCGGCCGCCGGTGTGCTCATCGGCATTCTCAATATTTCCGGGCTCGCGTTCGGCATGACCCTGCACCTCGTCAGTCTGGCTGGCGAGAATCTCCCTATCCTGCTGCTCGTGACCGCGGCGATCGGAATCCTGCTGGGCCTTGGGCTGCCGACCGTTGGCGTCTACGTGCTGATGGCGACGCTCGTAGCACCCGCGCTCGTGAAGCTCGGCGTGTCGCCCCTCGCGGCGCATTTGTTCGTGATGTATTTCGGCATGATGTCGATGGTCACGCCGCCGGTCGCGCTGGCAGCCTACGCCGCGGCGAATATCGCCCGGACCGACGCGGGTCGAACCGGCTGGATGGCGGCGCGCATCGGGTGGGCGTCGTACCTTGTACCGTTTCTCTTCGTCTACGACCCGCCGCTGCTGATGGTCGGCGGCTGGGCGTGGATCGCCTGGGCGGTGCTGACCAATCTGCTGGGGCTCTGGTGCGGCACGATCGGTGTCGTCGGCTACTACATGACGGTCGTCACCGGCGGGCGGCGCCCAGCGTTCGTCCTCGCCGGCCTCGCGCTCCTCTTTCCGGCCACCAAGGTGGGCGGCGGCCTCGCGCTGAATGTGGCGGGCCTGATCGCCGCGGCCGTGCTGCTATGGAAGGGCTATCGTCCCCGGCTGCAGGAGAGCGCATGACGCGAAGCCCGCGCGCGGATGTGCTGATCGTGGGCGGCGGCATCGGCGGCCTGACCCTGGCGCTCGAATTGCATCGGCGCGGCATCGGCTGCGCCGTGTTCGAGGCGGCGCCCGACGTCAAGCCGCTCGGCGTCGGCGTCAATCTGCTGCCGCATTCGACCCAGGCGCTCGGCGGGCTCGGCCTCGGGCCTGCGCTCGCGCGCCGGGCGGTCGAGACCGCCGAGTCGCATTTCTACAATCGCTTCGGCCAGCGCATCTACCGCGAGCCGCTGGGCCGCGCCGCGGGCTACGAGCACCCGCAGTTCTCCATCCACCGCGCCGATCTGCACGAGGTGCTGGTCGACGCGGTGCGCGAGCGGCTCGGCGCCGGCGCCGTTCAGCTGGGCCGCAAGCTCGCCGGCTTCGAGCAGGACCCCTCCGGTGTCCATGCCAATTTCGAGCATGGCGCCTCGGCGCGGGGCGCGGCCGTGATCGGGTGCGACGGCATCCACTCAACCGTGCGCCGGCAACTCGCGCCCCACGAAGGCGAGCCGCGCTACTCCGGCGTCAACATGTGGCGCGGCGTGACGCGCTGGCCGCCTTTTCTGTCGGGGGCCGCCATGGTGCGGGCCGGATGGCTGGCGACGGGCAAGATGGTGATTTATCCGATTCGCAACCATATCGACGCCGACGGGCGCCAACTCGTCAACTGGGTATTCGAGATCGAGACGCCGCAGCACGAACGCTGGGACTGGAATCGACCGGCGCGCGTGGAGGACTTCGTCGCGGCCGTCGCCGACTGGCACTTCGACTGGCTGGATGCGCCGGCGCTCGTTCGCGCGGCCGAATTCGTGCTCGAGTTTCCAATGGTCGACAAGGACCCGCTCGAGCGCTGGAGCTTCGGGCGCGCGACGCTGCTCGGCGACGCGGCGCATCCGATGGTTCCGCGCGGGTCGAACGGCGCCGGCCAGGCGATTCTCGACGCTCGCTCGCTCGCCGAGGCGCTCGCGCGAGGACCGGACGTCGAGTCGGCGCTTGCGGCCTACGAAGCGAGTCGGCGAAAGCCGACGACCGATATCGTGCTGCGCAACCGCAGCAATCCGCCCGACGCGATCCTGCGAGAGGTCTACCAGCGCACCGGCGACCGTCCGTTCACGCGCATCGAAGACGTGATCAGCGAGAGCGAGCTGCGCGCGATCTCGGACGGCTACAAGCGAGTGGCGGGGTACGACACCGCGAGCCTGCGCCGGGGCGGCTGAACCGGCCGGGCCGCCCGACGTCAGTCGATGATGTGGTAGACGGGCGCCTTCTCCATCGTCCACTGGCCGGTCGTCCGGTCGTAGCGGGAGAGCGTGAAGCAGTGCCAGTTCTGGTCGTCGAGCTTCATGAAGTCGCCCCGGTAGTAGTACCCCGGCCAGCGCGTCTCCTCGCGGAACAGCGTGTGGCGGGTCACCGATTCCGCGGCGAGCAGGCGATGGTGCAGCTCCCAGGCGCGCTGCAGCTGGTGCAGGTCCTCGGCGCCAATGCGGCCCATGTCCTCTTTCATCATCGCCAGCAGCTCGAGCCCGCGCTCGAGCAGCACGCCGTTGGTCATGTAATTGGTGCCGATGCCGCCGACGTACTCGTCCATGATCTTCTGCAGCCGCTGCAAGCCCTGGATCGGCAGCAGGTAGGACGGCGAGACGGTGCCGCCGACGATCTCGTTGCGGCCGATGCGGTAGTTCTCCATCGGCTGGAAGATCTCGCGCTCGAAGTCGCGGGTTTCCTTCTCGCTCACCCGCGGCGCCTCGCGGCCCTTCTCCATCACGTATTTCACCGCCGCCTTGCCCGCGATTCGACCCTCGGTGAACGAGCCCGAGGAGAACTTGTGCGCGGTGCCGCCGATGGTGTCGCCCGCGCCGAACAGGCCGTCCACCGTCATCATGCGGTTGTAGCCCCACTGGTACTCGTCGGGCGCGTAGTCCTCGGGGCCGCTCGCCCACGCGCCCGAGCAGGTGGCGTGCGAGCCCATGACATAGGGCTCGGAGGTCGTGAGCTCCGGGTTGATGTGCTTGGGGTCGATATTCTGCGAGGCCCAGACCACCGCCTGGCCGATCGTCATGCCGAGGAAGTTTTCCCAGCCGACCGTCTCCTTGTGCGGGTCCTGGAACGCCTCTTTGGTCACCATGCGGATGGGGCCTCGGCCGGCCGCGACCTCCTTCAGCAGCGCGTGGTTGCGCAAGCAGGTAGGCACCGGGTGGCGGTCGATGTAGTCGCCCACGAGCGCCTTGGTGTCGTCGTACCAGCGCTTCTCGTATTCCTCGCCGTAGCCGTTCTGCGTGTAGGTCTTCAGGTGCAGGAAGTACGCGCCCACCGGGCCATAGCCGTCCTTGAACCGCGTCAGGACGATGCGATTTTCCATCTGAGTCATCTTGGCGCCGACTTGGATCGGCAGGCCGTAGGCCGAGGCGCTCGACCAGGGCGCGTACCAGGTGCGTCCCATGCCTTCGCCCACGGCTCGCGGCTTGAAGATGTGCGATGCCCCGCCCGCGGTGATGATGACCGCCTTCGCGCGAAACACGTGGAAATCGCCCGTGCGGACGTTGAAGCCCACCGCGCCGCCGACGCGATTGGGCTTGGACTCGTCCATCAGCAGGTGCGTGACCATGATCCGGTTGTAGACCTCGGTCGCGGCCTTGCGCGCCGCCTCCGCGACGATGGGCTTGTAGCTCTCGCCGTGGATCATGATTTGCCACTTGCCCTCGCGCTGGTAGCGGCCGGTCTTGGGGTCGCGCATCATCGGCAGGCCCCATTCCTCGAACTTGTGCACCGTGCCGTCGACGTGCCGCGCGATGTCGTAGCCCAGGTCCTCGCGCACGAGGCCCATCAGGTCGTTGCGGGCGTAACGGACGTGGTCCTCCGGCTGGTTCTCGCCCCATTGCATGCCCATGTAGCAGTTGATGGCGTAGAGACCCTGGGCGACGGCGCCGCTGCGCTCGATGTTCGCTTTCTCGACACAGACGATTTTCAGGTCACGCCCCCAGTAGCGGGACTCGTAGGTTGCTCCGCAACCCGCCATGCCGCCGCCGATGACAAGGATGTCGGCGTCTACGAAAACGGTCTTCCTGCTCCCCATCACAC
>JBOIFE010000336.1:0-8319 GCA_050741015.1 Burkholderiales bacterium
GAGGGATCCTGTTGTCCGCCACGAAGCGCGCGCACTCGCCCATGCCCATGGCGCTGAAGGTCCAGGAGCCCACCAGCGTGAGCTGCTTTCTCAGCATGTCGCGCGAGACGTCCAGCGTCACGTCGCCGCCCTCGCCGACGAAGCACACCGTGCCCCAGGTCTTCGCCGAGCGCACCGCCGCCAGCCGCGCCGCCGCCACGCCCGTGCAATCGAGCGCGAGGTCGACGCCTTCGCCGCGCGTCAGTTCCTTCAAGGCCTTTTCCGAGTCTTCCTTCGACGCATCGACGACCGCGTCCGCGCCGTACTGCTTCGCCAGGGCCAGGCGCTCGGCGTTGGACTCCACCGCGATGACGCGCGCGCCCATCTTCGAGCCGAGCAGCGTCGCGCTGATGCCCACCGGCCCCTGGCCGAAAACCGCGAGCGTCGAACCGCCCGCGAGGTTCATGCGCCGCAGCGCGCCGTAGGCCGTTCCCGTGCCGCAGGCCACCGCCGCGCCCTCCGCGAAAGACAGCTCCTCGGGCAGGGGGACGATGGTCCTCGCGGGCACCTTCAGGTACTCCGCGTGGCCGCCGTGCGCGGTGACGCCGTACACCGTGATGCCCGCGCGGCATAGCTGCGACCAGCCGAGGCGGCAGTGCTTGCATACGCCGCAGCCGGCGTAGTGATGGTCCATGACGCGCTGGCCGGTGGGCGCCTCGCGCTCCGAGACGCCCGCGCCGCGCGCGACCACCTCGCCGCAGGGCTCGTGGCCCGCGATGAAAGGCTCCGCGTTGCCGCCCAGGCCGAGCGCCTTCTGCGCCTCGCCCGGCGGCGAGCGGTAGAACTTGAGGTCGCGTCCGCACATGCCCGATGCGCGCATGCGGATCACGACTTCTCCCGGCCCGGGCGTGGGGTCGGGGAAATTTCGAATCTCGATGTTGCGGTTGCCCAGGAACACTGCGCCGCGCATGGCCGTCCCCCGTCCGTTCTAATCTTCACCGAGCGCGCGATTGACGCGCGGCAGGACCTCTTCCGCCATCAGCGCCATCGATCGGCGCATCGCCGCCGGATCGCCCCAGTCGTGCCCGCAGTAGAGCAGCGTGCCGAACGGACCCACCTGCTCGCGGAAAGCGAGGATCCGGTCGACGACTTCGTTCACCGTTCCGCGGATCAGCATCGTATCCACCAGATACTCGTCGGTGAGCGCGGCGTCGGGCAGCGACCGGTCGTGCTTCATCGCCGCGTTGCCGCGCCCGGCCTCGGCCTTGCGCTGCAGGTTGCGGAAATACTGGGCGAAGACGTTGCCGGGAGCCTCGGTCGCGCGCCTGAGCGCCGCGTCGTCCTCGGCGACGAAGATGCTCTTCGCGACGCGCCAGTCTGCCCCCCGCGCCTCGCGCCCGTCCTTCGCGCAGCCCTCGACGTACTTCGGCCAGTGGGTCGCCACCACCCACGGCTGCACGAAGTTGGCCGAGATCGGCGTCCAGCCGCGCGCGGCGGCCGCAGCGATGCCGTTCGAGTTCGGCACGATCGCGGTCACGACGATCGGGGGATGCGGCTTCTGGAAGGGCTTGAGCATCGCGCCCTGGCCCAGGTCCGGAATCCACGTGCGCTCGGTCGTCAGGTTCCAGAACTTTCCCTTCAGCCGGTACGGCGGATCCTGCGTCCAGAGCGCGATCATGTGCTCGAGCGCTTCGACGAAAAGCAGGTTCCGGTCGACCTCGAAATTTCCCATCATCTCCGCGTCCGAGCGCAGGCCACCGGGTCCCACGCCGAGGATGAAGCGCCCCTCGAGCAGCGTGTCGACCATCGCGATTTCGGCGGCGGTCGCCGCAGGATGGCGATTGGCCAGGTTCACCGTGCCGCTACCCAGCCGGATACGTTTCGTGTCGCGCGCCAGCGTGGCGATGAAGATGAGGCACGAAGTGATCGTCTCGGCGAGGTCGGTCACGTGCTCGCCGACGAACGCCTCCTCGTAGCCCAGGCGGTCGGCGAGCAGGATCGCCTCGCGGTCCTCTTCCAGCGTCTCGCGCCAGTCGCGCCCGACTGGATGCAGCGGCATGGTGAAGTAGCCGAGCTTCATTTCGCGCGGTGGCGCTTCGGCAGCTCGAGGCTCAGGCCCGTACGGTGGGCCCCGGCCCACCCTACGGTTTGAGTTTCGGGATGTCGATCCATTTCCTCTGCTTCCAGCTCTTCAGTCCGAGCTCGACGAGCTGTACGCCCTTGGCCCCCTCGAGCAGGCCCCAGCGGAACGGGCCCTCGCCCGCCACGTGCTTCAGGAACAGCTCCCACTGCACCTTGAACGCATTGTCGTAGCCCTCGTCGGGCACATCCTTCCATCCGGCGTAAAAGTCGATCGGTTGCGGGATGTCGGGGTTCCACACCGGCTTCGGCGTATCGGCGTAGGACTGCACGCGGCAGCCGCGCAGGCCGGCCACGGCGCTGCCCTCGGTGCCGTCCACCTGCAGCGTGAGCAGGTCGTCGCGCCGCACGCGCACCGTCCACGACGAGTTGAAGTGCGCGATCACGCCGCCCGCAAGCGTGAAGCTCGCGTAGGCCGCGTCGTCGGCGGTCGCCTTGTACTTCTTGCCGGCCTCGTCCCACCGCACCGGGATGTGCGTCGCGCCCAGGCACGAGACCGCCTTCACTTCGCCGAACAGGTTGTCCAGCACGTAGCGCCAGTGGCACAGCATGTCGAGGATGATCCCGCCGCCGTCCTGCTTGCGATAGTTCCAGGAAGGGCGCTGCGCCGGATGGCGATCTCCTTCGAACACCCAGTAGCCGAACTCGCCGCGCACCGACAGGATGCGGCCGAAGAAGCCCTCGTCGTGCAGCTTCCTCAGCTTGAGCATCCCGGGCAGCCAGAGCTTGTCCTGCACCACCCCGTGCTTCACTTTCGCCTTCTTCGCCGCCTGGTAGAGGCTCATTGCTTCCGCGAGCGTGGTGGCGACAGGCTTTTCGCAGTAGACGTGCTTGCCCGCCCGGATCGCCTCCTTGAGCAGCGCCGGACGCAGCTGGGTCGAGGCCGCGTCGAAGAACACCGCGTCCTCGCTCGAGGCGAGCGCCGCATCGAGGTCCGTGGTCCAGCGATGAACGCCGTGCTTGCGCGCGAGCTCTTCCACTTTCGTCGCGTTACGGCCGACCAGCAGCGGATCGGGCATCAGGCGCGTGCCGTCCTTCAGCGCGACGCCGCCTTGCTTGCGGATCTCCAGGATCGAGCGGATGAGGTGCTGGTTCATGCCCATGCGCCCGGTGACGCCGTGCATGATGATGCCGATGCGCCTCGTGCTCACGCCGAGGCCTTCTGCATTCTCATCTCCCTCATCGCGTTCCAGTCGGGCTGCGCGCGGCTTGCGTAGCCCGGACCTGCGAGCGATCCGAGCTCGAGCAGGCCGTCGCGGATGCGCAAGCGCGCTGCGCCGTGGCTTTGTTCGTAAAGATCCGGGTGCCCGGCCAGGAACGCCGCCTGCTCCGCCTGCGGCAGCCCCGCCATGCCATTCACGTAATGGTGGCCGTTTCGCTCGACGTGCGTCAGCCCCAGCAGCGAAACGAGCGCCAGGTCCTGCTGCACCGCGATCCCGGCCTGCAGCGTCAGGTCTTCGCCCGACATGAAATAAAGGGGGTCAGACCCCCTTTCCCTGTTCCACTCGCGGCAGCGAGCGGCGTTGAGCAGCGACTTGTAGATGCCCTTGCAGGTCTTCGACGACACGCCCCGGTAGCCGAGCGCGCGAGCGCGCGGATAAGCATCCAGCGCGTCGTCGGACTCGTCGATGACGACGGGCGAGTCGACGCCTTCGACCCGGGCGGCGAGCGTCTTCTGCCGCTTCACGGGCTGCTCGATGAACAGCACGCTCGCCACGAGCCGCACGAGGCGCACTTCGCCCGTCATCCGCGCCCAGAGCTCGGCCACGCCGCCGAAATCGTCGTACTGCTCGTTGCCGTCGAGCGTCACGTGCCAAGGCTCGGAAATCCGGTCGAGCACTCCCGCGATCGCGCACAGGCGCTCGACGTCGGCGCGCGCGTCCCCGCCTACCTTGAGCTTGAAGTAACGGTGGCCGTAGCGCGCCACCACCTCCTCGAGCGTCTCGGGCAGGCCGTCGTCGGCGCGCGGGCCCGGATCGGCGGCATTGATCCGGTCGAGCAGGCCCACGGTGTGCCGCGCCGCGATTCGCGGCGCCGGCGAAAGCGTGGCGAAGAACGCGCCGAGATCGATGCCTTCGACCGGCGGAGCGCCGACGACGTTTCGGCGCACCGCGTCGTAGAACGAAACGCCAAGCGCGCGACATAGCGCGTCGAGCACCGCCCGGTCGAGGAGCGCCGGGCCGAAGTTCTGCACCAGCCCGCGCGCGGGTGAAGCATGTGCCCAGGCGGTGCGCGGCTCGTGCCCGAGGTAGGCCTCGCGCGCGGCGAGCGAGGAGCGCCGAAGCTGGTCGAAGTTGTCCTCGTTCGTGAGCGCGGGGTCCTTGTCGAACCACTTGGGCGCCAGCAGCTCCGCCGAAGCGCCCTCGGCCTCGCGGCCGTCGTCGAGCCGCACGCGAACGCGCGCGAACGCCTGCGGCGCCGCGGTCAGCGTCACGACGCCGAAGCGGAAGGGCAAGCGCAGCACGACGTCGCGCTCGAAGAGGTCGACGCGCGTGACGCGCAGGTGCATCAGGCGGCGGCCTGCAGGCGCGCGCGCTGACGCCCCTCGACGTCGAAGTTCGAAGGCGCGAGCCAGCGCTCGTAGGCCTCGCGCAGGCGCGGCCACTCGCGATCGAGCATCGAGAACCACGCGGTGTCGCGGTTCTCGCCCTTCACCCACATGTGCTGGCGGAATAGGCCCTCGAACCTGAAGCCGAACCGGCGTGCGGCGGCCTTCGACGGCTCATTGCGGTCGTTGCACTTCCATTCGAAGCGCCGGTAGCCGAGGTCTTCGAACACGTGCTTCGCCGCGAGGTAGAGGGCTTCGGTCGAGACCCGCGTGCGCGCAATCGAGGGTCCCCACAGGATATTGCCGATCTCGATCACCCCGTGCTCGGGCGCGATGCGCATGAAGGTCTGGCGACCGCCCGCCACGCCGGAGGCTCGGTCCACCACGGCATGGAACAGCGGGTCCTCCGATGCCGCCCTCTCGACGATGTAAGCCTTGAGGTCCGCGAGGCCAGCGGGCGGCACGTCGAACAGGTAGTCGAAGCTCCTGGCATCCGCGGAGGCCGCCAGCAAGCCTTGCGCATGCGCCAGCGACAGCGGCTCGAGCCGTGCGTATCGCCCCTCGAGCATCACTCGCCCCGGGCGCGGGCAGGGCAGGCGCGGGGTCACGGCAGCGCCTCGAGGATTCCGCGCACGTAGCCGATCGCGCGCGCGGCCGCGCCGGGACCGTCGGGCACGTAGTCGAACGGCTCCACGGCGACGTCGCCGGCGTAGCCGTGGCGCTTGAGCGCCGCAAACAGCGGCGCGAAGCGCTGCTCGCCCTGGCCGGGTCCGCGGCGGTTGCGGTCGTTCACCTGCACGTGCGCGATCATGCCCTCGGGCAGCCAGCGGTCCACCAGCGCGGCGAGCGGCGCGGACTCCATCCGCCCGGCCGCGCTGCAATCGAGCATGCTGCGCACTGCGCGGCTGCCGATCGCCTCGACCATCAACGCGGCTTCCCTCAGCGTGTTGACGAGCGGCGTCTGCTCCGAGGCGAGCGGCTCGATGCAGTACACGACGCCCGCCTTCTCGGCGCGCTCGGCAACCGCGGCGAAGCAGTCCTGGGCGCGGCCGAGCGCGGCCGCGCGCGTGTCGCCGGCGTCGATCCGGCGCTGGTGCGGCGAGCCGTGCACAAGGTAGCGGCCGCCCAGCGCTGCGCACTGCTCCACGAGCGCGAACATCACGTCGAGCGTCTTGCGGCGCACGACCTCGTCGCGCGTCGAGATGGACAGGCCCGCCGGCTTGATCAGCAGCCAGTGCAGGCCGGTCACGGCGATGCCGGCGTCTTCGGCGGCCGCGCGCGCGGCGGCGAGCTGCGCCGAGCCGAGGCGGTGCGGCTCCTCCGACAGCGTGTAGGGCGCGATCTCGAGCCCGTCGTAGCCGAGCTTCGCCGCGTACTCGCACTGCTGCGGGAAGGGCATCGGGGCGATAACTTCGTTGCACAGGGCGATGCGCACGGGCGCATTCTCGACCGCACCGGGCGCCGCGGTCGAGCGTGCGGCGGGGCTAGGCGACGCCCGCGGAGGCGCGGGCCGCCTGCAGGAAGATGCGGTCGATTGGCTGGTCGAGGTCGTTGCCGGCGCGCTCGAAGCCCTTGCGCCAGTCGACGATGTGGCGCCGCGCCCAGAGGCGGCCGAGTTCCGGGTCGCGCTCGCGGATCGCCTGCACGAGCCTGCGGTGCGCCTCGAGCAGGCGCGCCGCCCCGATCATCGAGGCGCGCAGCACGAGCTCGGTGGTTGGCTGCACGAGCAGGTCGGTGGGCTCGCGCGCGAGCTGCAGCACGCGGTTGGCCGAGGCGCGACCGATCAGCCGGTGGAATTCCGCGTCGAGCTCGGCCACCGCCGCGGGATCCTCGAGCACGCGCGCAGTACGCTCGACGTTGTCCTCCAGCGCCTGGACCTGCTCGGCGGTGGCGTGCTGCGTCGCGCCCTCGATGGTGGCGAGCTGCAGCGCCATGGCCGCCTCGTAGAGCTCGCGGAACGTCACCTCATGCAGCACGAGCGCGCGCGTCGTGCGCGTGGCGAGGCGCTCGTAAAGCGGCAGCGACACCGTCAGGCGCCGGTTGGACTGGCGCTGGATGATGCCGTCGTGTTCGAGGAGCCGGATACCCTCGCGCACGGTGGACCGGTTGACGCCAAACTGCTTGACGAGCTCCGCCTCGGTGCCGATCGGCTCGCCCAGGCGGATTCCGCCCGAAAGGATGCGCCGTTCGATGGCCTCGGCCACGAGCTGGTAGGCCGGCGTCGAATTGATCCGCCGGAACTTCTCCGCAACCTCGGTCATCGCTCTTGTTGACTGCTCCCAAGATATCGTCCGACAATCCGACACAAGTTGCAATAGCGCCCGACGAGGCGCCCGTCCGGCCGAGCCATCGGCCCATTTCGAAGTCAAAGGAGAGGAGCAGTTCCATGATTGATCGCAGGCAGTTCACGGGGCTGGTCGCGGCTGTCGCCGCCGGCCTGGTCGCGCTTCCGAGTTTCGCGGCGGACCCGGTTCGCATCGCGTTCATTGATCCGCTGTCGGGACCGTTCGCGGCGGTCGGCACGAGCGGCCTGAGGCAATTCCAGTTCATCGCCGACGAGATCAACAAGGCGGGCGGGGTGGTGGGCGGCCGCAAGCTCGAGGTCATCGGCTATGACAACAAGGTCTCGCCGGCCGAAAGCCTGATCCAGCTGAAGCGCGTGATCGGCGACAACATCCAGTTCATCGTGCAGGGCAACTCCTCCGGCGTCGCGAGCGCGCTGATCGACGCGGTAGCGAAGCACAACGAGCGTGAGCCCGACCACCGCGTGCTGTACCTGAACTACTCCGCCGTGGACCCGAGCCTGACGAACGAGAAGTGCAGCTATTGGCACTTCCGCTTCGACGCGAACGCGGACATGAAGATGAACGCGCTGACCGACGTCATCGCCGCCGACAAGAACATGAAGGCCATCTACATCATCGGGCAGGACTACTCGTTCGGCAAGTCGGTCGCCGAGGCCGCGGTGCGCGACCTCGCGCGGAAGCGGCCGGACATCAAGATCGTCGGCAACGAGCTGCACCCGATCGGCAAGGTCAAGGACTTCTCGCCCTACATCGCCAAGATCAAGGCGTCGGGCGCGCAGGCGGTGATCACCGGCAACTGGGGCGCCGACATGCTCGGCCTGGCCAAGGCGGCCGAAGACGCAGGGCTCGAGATTCCCTTCTATACCTATTACGCGGCCGCCAACGGGATCACGAAGGCGATCGGCGCGGGCGGCGTCGGCAAGGTGCGCCTGGTCGGCGAAGGCGCAGCCAACCCGCCGCTGACCGACGCCTGGCGCGACCTCAACAAGCGCTACAAGGCGAAGTGGCCGGATGAGGACTGGACGCAGCCGCGCACCGCCAACACGCTGCACATGCTCGCAAACGCGATCAACAAGGCCGGGAGCACCGAGCCGGCGAAGGTGGCGGCCGCGCTCGAAGGCATGACGTACACGGCCTACTGGGGCGACGTGGTCACGATGCGGGCCTCCGATCATCAGCTGCAGATGCCGGTTCGCATCTTCGTGCACACGAACAAGAACATCGAGTTCGACCTCGACAACTCGGGCTACGGCCTGCTGACCGAGTCGACCATCAGCGCCGAGAAGGCCTCGACGCAGACGACCTGCAAGATGCAGCGCTTCTAGGCGACGGCGCTTCGCCGAGAAC
>JBOIFE010000337.1:0-1952 GCA_050741015.1 Burkholderiales bacterium
GCCCCGCGCACTCCCGACGCTGCCGACGCTGCCGACGCTGCCGACGCTCTCGATCGCGCTTGCGCTGCTGCTCGCCGCCTGCGGGCCGCTCGCGCCCTATCGCATCGACATCCAGCAGGGCAATTACGTGTCGCAGGACATGGTGACGGAACTCAAGCACGGCATGACCAAGGAGCAGGTGCAGTACGTGCTCGGCACGCCGTTGCTCACGGATGTCTTCCACGCCGACCGCTGGGACTATGTCTACATGCTCGACCGCCCGGGCCATCCGGTCGAGCACCGCCGACTCGCCGTCTTCTTCGAGGGCGGCAAGCTTGCGCGCGTGGACGGCGACGTCGTCGCCGCAGAGCCGGGCGGGGCGCACACGCCGTGAACGTCGCGATCGCGGGCGCCGGCGGCCGCATGGGCCGCACGCTGATCGACGCCGTGCTCGCCGATGACGAGCTGCGGCTTGCGGTCGCGCTCGAGGCCGCCGGCAGCCCCGCGCTCGGGCAGGCCGTCGGCGGCGTGACGATTGGCGCCGCACTGGATGCGTTGGGCGCGGCCGAGGTGCTGGTCGACTTCACCCGCCCCGAGGGCACGCTCACCCACCTGGACGCCTGCCTGAGGCTCGGCAAGGCCGTCGTCATCGGCACGACGGGATTCAGCGAGCCGCAGCGCGCGCGCATTGGCGAGGCGGCGCGCCGGCTGCCCATCGTGCTCTCGCCGAACTTCGCGATCGGGGTAAACGTCGTTTTCCGTCTCGCGCAGACTGCAGCAAAGGCGCTGGGCGACGCCTACGACGTCGAGATCGTCGAGGCGCACCACCGGCACAAGGTGGACGCGCCCTCGGGCACGGCACTCAAGCTCGGCGAGCTGGTCGCCGCCGCGCTCGGCCGCGACCTGGGCAAGGTCGCGACGCACGGCCGCTCGGGCGAGACCGGCGAGCGCCCTGCCAAGGCGATCGGTTTCCACGCCATCCGCGGCGGCGACATCGTCGGCGAGCACACGGTGATCTTCGCGGGGCAGGGCGAGCGCGTGGAAGTTGCCGTGCGCTCGCAAAGCCGCATGACCTATGCCGCGGGCGCGCTGCGCGCCGCGAAATGGCTGCGAGGCCGGGGGCCCGGCCTGTACGACATGTTCGACGTGCTTGGCCTGAAGTAGACAGCGCGGTATAATCTTTTGCTCTGACGAGCGGGAGGGGCGCGAGCCTCTTCCGCTTTTTCGCATCTACACCGGGAGTTTCGCTTTGGCTGCGCTCGCCTCCGCCGTCCTCGTCCTTGCCGACGGGACGGTGTTTAGGGGCCGCGCCGCGGGCGCGCCGGGCCTCGCCTCAGGCGAAGTGGTATTCAACACGGCGATGACCGGCTACCAGGAGATCCTGACGGATCCCTCCTACGCCGGCCAGCTCGTTACGCTGACCTGCCCCCACATCGGCAACACCGGCGTCAACGCCGAGGACGAGGAGGCCGCGCGCGTGCATGCGGCGGGCCTGATCGTGCGCGACGTGCCGGCGCGCTGGTCCAGCTGGCGCGGCCGGTCGAGCCTGACCGATTACCTTTCCGAACGTGGCATCGTCGCGATCTCCGACATCGATACGCGGCGCCTGACGCGCATGCTGCGCGAGAAGGGCGCGCAGAACGGTTGTGTGATGGCGGGCGCCGTCGACGAGGCCAAGGCGCTTGCCGCGGCGCAGGCGTTCCCCGGCCTCGCGGGCATGGACCTCGCCAAGGTCGTCAGCGCGACGCAGCCTTACGAATGGCACGAAGGCCGCTGGGCGCTCGGCGAGGGCTATCGCCGGCCCGAGGCATCGCGGTACCACGTCGTCGCCTACGACTACGGCATCAAGCGCAACATCCTGCGCCTGCTCGCCGAGCGCGGCGCGCGCGTCACCGTGGTGCCGGCGCAGATGCCCGCGCGCGAAGCGCTGCGCCTGAAGCCCGACGGCGTGTTCCTGTCCAACGGGCCAGGGG
>JBOIFE010000338.1:0-2807 GCA_050741015.1 Burkholderiales bacterium
ATGAACGGCACCGTGCCGAACAGGTTCACGATCACCTGCGCGCCCCAGAACGACATCTGGCCCCAGGGCAGCAGGTAGCCGAAGAACGCCTCGCCCATCAGCGTCAGGTAGATCAGCACGCCGAAGATCCAGACCAGCTCGCGCGGCTCCTTGTACGAGCCGTAGAGCAGCGCGCGAAACATGTGCAGGTAGACGACGATGAAGAACGCGGAAGCCCCGGTGGAATGGATGTAGCGGATGATCCAGCCGCCCGTCACGTCGCGCATGATGTACTCGACCGAGCCGAACGCGAGCGCGGCGTCGGGCTTGTAGTTCATCGTCAGGAAGATGCCCGAGACGATCTGGATCACGAGCACCAGCAGCGACAGCGCGCCGAAGTAGTACCAGAAGTTGAAGTTCTTGGGCGCGTAGTACTCGGAGGCGTGCTTGCGCCATTCCTGGCCCACGGTGGGCATGCGCGCATCGAACCAGTCCCACAGTGCCATCAGTCGGGAGGCCATCGCTCACGCCCCTTTCGTGTCGCTGCCGACGAGGAGCGTGTTGTCGGACAGGAACTCGTACGGCGGCACCACCAGGTTGGTGGGCGCGGGCGAGCCCTTGTAGACGCGCCCCGCGAAGTCGAACTTGGAGCCGTGGCAGGGGCAGTAGAACCCGCCGAGCCACTCGGCGCCCATCTCGCCCTTGTCGTCGGCGGGCTTTTCCTTCGGCGAGCAGCCCAGGTGCGTGCACACGCCCACGACCACCATCACGTCGGGCTTGCGCGAGCGGAACTCGTTCTGCGCGTACTCGGGCTGCTGCGGCACCTCGGACTTGGGGTCCGAGACGCGCGGGTCGGATTTCCGGATCGCTTCCAGCATCGCCGGCGTGCGCCTGATCACCCAGACGGGCTTGCCGCGCCACGCGAAAACCTTCAGCTCGCCCGGCGGGATCGACGAGATGTCGATCTCGACCGGCGCCCCGGCCGCCTTGGCGCTCTCGGAAGGCCACAGGCTCGCGACGAACGGGACCGCGGCGCCGATCGACGCAGCGCCGCCCGCCACCGAAGTCGCGACCACGAGATTGCGGCGCGTCTTGTCCACTTTCTGCTGTTCGCTCATTGAGTTGATTCGGAGATTGAAAGGGGGTGGAAGGAAGCGCGGGAGCCGGCATTTTAGCGGCGAGGCTCCGGAATGTCCACGATTTCCACCCTAAGCGGTTCAATATTCAGGGAATTGTGCTAGTCTTCGCAGTCCCTATGCTGCACCGCCTCTGGCTGGTCTTTGCGCAGGCCGCGACCGTGTGCCTCGCGGTTCTTTTCGTCGTCACGACGCTGCGCCCCGACTGGGTGCCGGCGCGCATCACGGGCGTACCTTCGGCCGGGACGGTCCCGGTGCCGGTACAGCAGACCCAGGCCGAGCCGCCGTCCACGCGACCCGAATCGTTCCAGGAGGCCGTCGGACGCGCCACGCCCGCCGTGGTCAATATCTTCACCTCGAAGGAAGTGCACGCGCAGCGCAGCCCGATGCTTAACGACCCGCTGTTCCGGCGCTTCTTCGGCGACCAGCTCGGCGACGAGACGCAGCGCTCGCTGAGCCTGGGCTCGGGCGTGATCGTCAGCTCCTCGGGCTACATCCTCACCAACCATCACGTGGTGGACTCCGCGGACGAAATCGAAGTCGCGCTCAGCGACGGCAAGAAGATGCTGGCGAAGGTCGTGGGGATCGACCCCGAAACGGACCTCGCGGTGCTGCGCGTGGATGCCGACCGGCTGCCGGCCATCACGTTCGGGCACTCCGAGGCGCTGCACGTGGGCGACCCCGTGCTCGCCATCGGCAATCCGTTCGGCGTCGGCCAGACCGTGACCTCGGGCATCGTGTCCGCGCTCGGGCGCAGCGGCCTGCACATCAACACGTTCGAGAATTTCATCCAGACCGACGCCGCCATCAATCCCGGCAACTCCGGCGGCGCGCTGGTCGACGCACGCGGCAACCTGATCGGGATCAATACCGCGATCTACTCGCGCTCGGGCGGCTCGATGGGCATCGGCTTCGCCATTCCGGTGTCGACCGCGAAGACGGTGTTCGACCAGATCGTGCGCACCGGCTCGGTGACCCGGGGATGGATCGGCGTCGAGGTGCAGGAGATCACGCCCGCGCTCGCCGAGTCCTTCCAGATCGAGGACGCGCGCGGCGCCATCATCGCGGGCGTGCTGCGCGGCGGGCCCGCCGACCACGCCGGCGTGAAGCCCGGCGACGTGCTGACCGCGATCAACGGCGCGGCAGTGTCGGACCCGCAGACGATGCTGAACCTGGTCGCGGCGCTCAAGCCCGGCTCGACGGCGAGCATGCAGCTACGGCGCAAGTCGGAGCCGCTCAACGTCACCGTCACCGTGGCGCGGCGCCCCAAGCCGCAGCCGAATGAGTAGCGCGCGGACTGCACGCCTGGATTAAAAGGGGGTCAGAGCAACACTTCCGATAGCGCGGAGGAAATGTTGCTCTGACCCCCTTTTCTTATTTCTCCTCCACCATCTCCGTGGCGGCCTTTGCCTCGTCGGCGCGCTTGCCGAGAAAGCGGGCGAAGAACAGTCCCGCCTCGTAGAGCAGGCACATCGGGATGGCGAGCATCAGCTGCGACAGCACGTCGGGCGGCGTGATCACCGCCGCGACGATGAAGGCGCCCACGACGACATAGGGCCGCGCGTCCTTCAGCTTGTCCACGCTGACCACGCCGAAGCGCACCAGCAGCATCACCACGATCGGGATCTCGAACGTGGCGCCGAACGCGAGGAACATGGTGATGACGAAGCTGAAGTAGGCCTCGATGTCCGG
>JBOIFE010000339.1:0-9863 GCA_050741015.1 Burkholderiales bacterium
AGACCACGTTGTAGCAGTACTTGGACCAGTCGATGACCACCGACACGTTGCACGTCTGCCCGGCCAGGCTGGTGCCGCCGCCCCGGGACACCACAGGCGCGCCGAATTCCCGGCACACCGCGACGGCCGCCACCGCATCCTCGACGCCGTGCGGGACGACCACGCCGATCGGCACCTGGCGGTAGTTCGAGGCGTCCGAGGCGTACGCGGCGCGCGCGCCCGCATCGAAGCGCACCTCGCCCGCGACCGCGGCCGCGAGCGCGGCCTGCAATTCCCTCATGCCGGCAGTGTAGCGGGGTCGAGCGCGCCGATCACGGGCGGCACCGGGCAATCGAGCGTCGCCGCGACCGCGCGCACGAGCTCCATTTCCGCAAGGCGAAACTTGCCGTCGGCGGCGGCGGTCGCGACGCAGGCCTTGAGCACGCGCGGCTTTTCGAACGGGTCGAGCACGCGCAGCCGTTCGAGTGCCGCGGCGAGCCGCGGCGGCGTGAGCGCGGCAAGCGGAAGTGCCTCAGCCGCCTCGAGCCCGAGCAGCTTGCGTCCTTGCGCGTAGGCGGCCGAGGTCTCGATCGTCGAAAGGTGCGCAACGAGCGAGATCGCCGCCCGCGCGTCCGCAGCGACCTCGGCAACCTTGCGGAACTGCGTGCGGATGGGCTTGCCCGCGCCTTCGCGCAGGCGCTGCCGAAGAATCGTCGATTCGACGAACTCCCGCAGCGTGACCTTGCCGTCGGCAGCGACCGTACGATCGACGTCCGCGAGGAACGCGTCGCGGCGCGCCTGCGGCCATTCCTTCAGCGCCGGGAGCGCGAGGTCGATGAGGAGCAGCGCCTGGTTGCTCGGCACACCGGCGAGCTTGCCCTGCAGCAGTTCGATCATCGCGGCCGCCGCACCCTCCGGGGCGCCGAGCCGGGTCTTCAGCTCGGCAGGGAGCTGCCCGAGCAGGCGGCGAGCGTAGTCGATGTGCTCTCGGGTGGGCGCGAGCGCGATTGCGGCGGCAGCGCCCAGCACCTCGACCACGTTCCCCTGCCCGTCGAGCACGGCGACCTCGCTGCGCTCGGTGCGCGCGCCCGGACGCGTGCGGCGGTACTCCTCGCGCCGGAAGCCGGGGTTCACGGTGCGGATGCGTTCCTCGATCGGCGGATGGGTCGGGAAGCCCCACCAGCGCACGAATGCGGGCAGGAAGAACATGTGCGAGAGCTTCTCCACCATCACGCCGCGCAGCGTCGTGCCCGCGTGCAGCAGCGACACCGCGTCGAGCGCGCCGGCGATGGCGTCCGGGTTGCGCGTGAACTGCACGCTCGCGGCATCCGCGAGCAGCTCGCGCTTGCGTGAGATCGCCGCCTTGATCGCCTGCGCGGCGAACGAGCCCGGAAAGCCGATGAAGGCGATCAGCGCGCCCGCGATCGCGCCGAAGACCTCGCCGCCGCGATCCTCGCGGGCCGTGGCGCTCGCCTCCGCGGCCGCGCTCCAGACCAGCTTCTCGCCGGCCTCGCCGAACCAGGTCAGCCCGCCGAGCAGGCCCGCGAGCCGGATGTTGAGCACCATGTCGCCGTTCAGCAGGTGGCTGAACTCGTGCCCCATGACGCCCTGGAGCTCGTCGCGCGTGAGCTTCTGCGCGAGCCCGCGCGTGACGATGATCACGGCTTCGTTCGGCGAATGCCCTGCAACCATCGCGTTGATGGCGTCGTCATGCAGGAGAACGTAGACCGGCGGCACCGCCACGCCCGAGGCGATGGCCATCTCCTCGACGACATTGAGCAGACGCGACTCCGCCGCGTCGGCCTGCGAGCGCGAGAGATAGCGCGCGCCGAGCAACTCCGCCATTGCAGGCCCACCCTCGCTCAGCTTCCAGATGCGCCAGGCGGACACGCCCAGCACGATCCCGCCGACCACGCCGGTGACCCAGAGGTGGAACAGCGTTGGTGCGAGAGGCGCCAGCCCGATGAACGCGAGCACGCTGTAGCCCAGGGCGGCCGCCAAGTTGAAGCTCGCGACGACGAACAGCGCCGAGAGCAGGTAGGCGACGACCAGCCACCGCGACGCGCGGCGCGCCTGCGCCTGCTGCTCGAAGAAATCCAAGGCCCGCTAGAACGCTAGAACTTCACCTGCGGCGCCTTGCGCTCCCCGGCCGACTCGGTCGCCTCGAGCATCTTCGCTTCCTGGAAGCCGAACAGCCCGGCGATGACGTTGTCCGGGAAGGACTCGCGCTTGGTGTTGTAGACCATGACCGCGTCGTTGTAGCCCTGGCGCGCGAAGCCGACCTTGTTCTCGGTGCTGGTGAGTTCCTCCTGCACCTGCAGGATGTTCTGGTTGGCCTTCAGGTCCGGGTAGGACTCGAACACCGCGAGCAGGCGCCCGAGCGCGCCGCCGAGGGTCCCTTCGGCCTGCGTGAGGCCCGCCATCGCCGAGGGCTCGCCCGGCGACGCGGCCGCGCGCTGTGCGGCGCTGACCGCCGCGCCCCGCGCGGCGATGACGGCTTCGAGCGTCTCGCGCTCGTGCGCGAGGTAACCCTTGGCCGCCTCGACCAGGTTCGGGATCAGGTCGTAGCGGCGCTTGAGTTGCACGTCGATCTGCGCGAACGCGTTCTTGAAGCGATTGCGCAGCGTCACCAGCCCGTTGAAGATCGCGATCACCGCGCCTGCGGCGATCACCACGATCGCGAGCAGGATCCAGCCCCCGATGCTCATGCGCGTTGCTCCCCCCGGATCGGCGGATGCCTCGGCTACTATAGCGCATGCTCACCCGTGCGATCCCCTCGAGCGGCGAGGCGTTGCCGGTCGTCGGCCTGGGCACCTGGCAGACCTTCGATGTCGGCGCGAATGCCGCCGCGCGCGGGCCGCTGAAGGACGTGCTGCGGACACTGCACGCGGGCGGCGGCCGCGTGATCGATTCTTCGCCCATGTACCAGACCAGCGAGTCGGTCGTGGGCGAACTGTGCGCGGAGCTCGGGCTGCGCGGCGAGCTCTTCCTCGCCACCAAGGTCTGGACGAAGGGCCGCGACGAGGGCATCGCGCAGATGGAGCGCTCGATCGAGCGCATGCGCGCGGGGCGCCTGGACCTGATGCAGATCCACAACCTCGTCGACGTCGAGACGCATACGAAGACGCTGCTCGAGTGGAAGGCCGCCGGGCGCCTCCGTTACCTCGGCATCACGCACCACGCCGAATCCGGCCATGCGGCGGTCGAGCGCTGGCTGAAGACGAAGCGCTACGACTTCGTGCAAATCAACTACTCGATCGACGAGCCGCAGGCGGCCGACCGGCTGCTGCCACTCGCCCAGCAGCTCGGTGCGGCGGTACTCGTCAACCGGCCGTTCGCCACTGGCGAGATGTTCGCGCGCGTTCGCGACAAGGCGCTGCCGCCCTGGGCCGCCGAGCTCGGCATCGCGAGCTGGGCGCAGTACTTCCTCAAGTGGATCCTCGCGCACCCCGCGGTGACCTGCATGATCCCGGCGACGGGTAAGTCCGTGCACATGGCCGACAACCTCGCCGCGGGCCGCGGGCCGATGCCCGACGAAGCGCAGCGCCGGCGCATGACACAGTTCTACGACGCGCTGTAACCGTACCCCGGCGGCGGCGTGAAAGCGTAGTAGTCGCGCTCGACCAGGCGCGCGACTTCGATCGTCAGGTAGTCGCCGTACTGCGGACCGACAATCTGTACTCCGACCGGAAGCAGGCCGCCCGCGAGCCCGATCGGCGCGACGGTCGAGGGCAGCCAGCACACGCCCGAGTAGCCGGCCCAGAACATCTGCGTGGTCGAAGGCTGCGGGTGGCCGTTGACGTCGATCATGCGCTGCCAGCGCTCGCCTTCCTGGTTCTGAGGAAACGCCGGCGTCGCCGCAGGCGGGCAGAGCAGCACGTCCCACTCGCGAAAGAACTCGGCCCAGGCAAGCCGCATCTGGTGGCGCCGGTTCGACCAGCCGAGCCACTCCTTGTGGCGCATCACGTTAGCGCGCGCGGCCTGTGCCTCGTAGCTCGAATCGTCCGCCGGGCGCGAGCGCGAGAGCTCTTCCCACAGCTCGACGTGATGCGGAAGTTGGCGTCCGGAGGTCGCCGCGCGCAACAGCGCGAGATAGACCATGTGCGCCTCGTCGGGACTGAAGGCCGGGCGAGCCTTGTCGGAGACCTTCGCGCCCTTCCTCGCCAGCGTGCTCGCCAGCCGTTCGATCGCGCCCGAGACGCTTGCGTCGACTTCCGCCGTCGGGTGCGAGGTCATCACCGCCACGCGCAGCCGCCGGAACGAGGCAAGCTTCGACGTCGGCAAGGTGAGCGCCCAGCCCGAGCCGTCGATCTCGTCCGGGCCTGCGATCGCGTCCATCGACAGCTTCAGGTCCTCGGCGCTTCGCCCGAGCGGCCCGATCGCGGCGATGTCGGCCTGCAGCGCGACACCGGGCAGTGCGTGCCCGACGGGCGAGCACACTGCCCAGGTCGGCTTGTGCCCATAGACGCCGCAGTAATGCGCGGGGTTGCGGATCGAGGCGCCGATGTCGCTGCCGATCTCGAGGCCGGTCAGGCCTGCCGCGAGCGCCGCGGCCGAGCCGCCCGAGGAGCCGCCCGGCGTGCGCGCAAGGTCCCAGGGATTATTCGTCGTGCCGTAGATCGGGTTGAAGCTCTGCCAGTCGGCGAGCAGCAGCGGCACGTTGGTCTTGCCGAACACGATCGCGCCCGCGCGCTTCAGGCGCTCCACCGCCAGCGCATCCTTCTTCGCGATGTTGTTCTTTTGCTCGGGCATGCCCCAGGTCGTCGGCCAGCCGGCGACGTCGAAGGATTCCTTCACCGTCATCGGCACGCCGTGCAGCGGTCCCCTTTTGCCTTTTGTGCGGTCGGCCGCGCGCGCGGCCTTGCGACCGGCCTCCAGGTCCATGACGCAGATCGCGTTCAGCGCGCGGTTGTGCTGTTGGATGCGCGCAGCGTAGAGATCGAAGAGCTCGAGCGCACCGAGTTTCTTCGCGCGAATGGCCCGGGCAAGCCGGGCGGCGGACCAGAAGGCGGGGTTCATAAATGAGCTCTGTCCCCGATTTTACCCGGGCGGGCGCGCTAGAATTCCGCACGTTTCGCGCGAAGGAGTCCGCCATGCTGCAGGAGCGAATCCCCGACCTCGCCCAGTGCGTCGAGCCCGACCGGGTGCGCAAGGAGGTCTACACCGATGAGCAGATCTTCGAGCTGGAGATGCGGCGCATCCACCAGACGGTGTGGATCTATTGCGGGCACGTGAGCCAGATCCCGAAAGCGGGCGACTTCTACCAGGTGCAGATCGGCCGCCAGCCGATGCTCATGGTGCGCGGCAAGGACGGCCAGGTGCATGTCCTCTACAACCGCTGCCCGCACCGCGGCAACATGATGTGCGGCGACCGCCACGGCAACACGGGCGAGCAGTTCCGCTGTTCGTACCACTCGTGGACCTTCCATCACGACGGTCGCCTGAAAAACATCCCGATGATGGAATCGGGCTACGCCGGCACGCGCGTGAAGAAGGACAGTCCCGAGCTCTGCATGAAGCGCGCGGCGCGCGTCGACACCTACCGCGGCTTCGTCTTTGCGAGCCTCGCCCAGGACGGGCCGACGCTGAAGGAGTTCCTCGGCAAGTCCATCGTCGCCTTCGACGACATGTGCGACCGCGCGCCCGAAGGCGAGGTCGAGGTGGTGCCGAACTGCTTCCGCGTCATCCAGCACTCGAACTGGAAGCTCTTCATGGAGAACCAGATCGACGCGCTGCACCCCTCGGTCACGCACCAGTCCACCGGCCGCGCCGCGCACGAAGTGGAGAAGCAGATCGCGAAAAAATCCAAGGCCGGCGAAGCGCTGTCGTATCACATGCTGTCGGCGTTCGCGACCGTCACCATCGACAAGTGGGACAACTTCCAGACCATCAACTACCCCTACGGGCACTGCATTCTCACGGGGTACATGGGGCTGCGGCCGCAAGACCCGGACACCAAGGCCTACGACAAGATCATGCTCAAGGCCTATGGCCAGAAGCGCTTCGAGGAGATCGTCGGCGTCAATATCCACCACGTATTGGTCTATCCGGGCCTGTCGGTGCAGTCGCCGCTGCAGCAGCTGCGCGCAGTGCGGCCACTCGGCGTCGACCGCACGCTCACCGAGATCTGGCACTTCCGACTCAAGGGGGCGCCGGAGGCGATCTACCGCCGGTCGCTCGCCTACTACAACCTGGTGAATTCGCCCGCCACGCTGATCAACGCCGACGACCTGGAGAATTTCTGGAAGTGCCACCAGGGACTGTCGTCGGACGGCGGCGACTGGGTGAGCTTCGCGCGCCACCACGGCCACGACATCGAGCAGGACGGCGCCGTCTCCAGCGCGCCGAACCAGGGCACGTCGGAAGCGCCGATGCGCAACCAGATGAAGGCCTGGGCGAAGTACATGCAGCGATGAAAGCCCAACGCGACGTCGAGCAATTTCTCTACCGGCAGTCGGAATACCTCGACTCCAAGCGCTGGCAGGACTGGATCGACCTGTTCACCCCGGACGGCATCTACTGGATGCCGCCCGCGCCGGAATACAAGACCTGGGACGGCCAGCCGGCGATCTTCGCCGAGGACAAGAACCTGATGAACGTGCGCATGGGCCGCGTGCTGCACCCCGATGCCTGGTCGCAGCGGCCGCTCTGGGGCACCAACCACGTCGTTTCCAACGTCATTGTCGACAAGGTCGCGAAGAACGGCGACCTCGTCGTGCGCTCGCGCTTTCACATGATGGAACTGCGCCGCGACGACGTGCGCCACTTTGCCGGGCAGTACACGCACCACCTGAAGAAGGCGAAGAGCGGCTACCGCATCAAGCTGCAGCGCGTGGACATGACCAACGCGCAGGCAGCGTACGACTACGTGCTGCAGGTCTGGGTCTAGCGCGCCTTAGCCGAGCGCTCGATCGCCGCCAGCATCGCCTCCAGACCGACCTCGAAGGTCCGGTCCCACTCCGAGCGCGCAAAGTAGCGCCCCGAGCGCGCGAGCAGCGGGCATTCGCGCGCGATGAACTCGTCGCTCACGGGCTCCGCGGCCGAGGGTCCCTTGGCGTAGCCCGCGGTCTCGTCCAGGCCCATGCCCGTCAGGTAGTAGCCGATTGCGCGGAAATGGCGCGCCGCGGATTCGTCGTCCCCCGTCACGTCGCGCACGATGCCCAGCAGCGCCTCGATGAAGCGCACTCCGGTCTCGGTGTTTAGCCGGTGCACCGCCACCAGCGGGAACAGGCGCGCATGGCGCTGCGCCATCGCGCGGTAGGCGCGCGCCACCCGGCGCAGGCGCTCCAGCGGCGCGAGCTTCGCTTCCGGGATGGGTACCGAGGCGATGGCCGCGTCCACCAGCGCGTCGACCAGGTGCTGCTTGGTGGGAAAGAAGTGGTACAGGCTCATTGCCTCCACGCCGAGCGCGCGGCCGAGCTTGCGAGTGGAGAACGCTTCCAACCCGTCGCGCTCGACCAGCGCCAGCGCCGCCACCACAATGCGCTCGCGCGAAAGCGGCTCCCGCTTGCGGGCGGCGGCGCGCCGGGGGGTGGCCATGCTTGACATCTTACACCGTAAGGCTAATATCGCGCAATCACCTTACACCGTAAGTGGGAACCTGGGAGAAACGCATGGACGCCGTCGACCTGATCGGACTCGCCGTTCCCCTCACCTACGTCGTCTTCCTCGCGACCGAGAAGCGCTGGCCGGCGCGCGACTTTCCGGCGCGCAAGGGCTGGCAATGGATCGGCGTCGGCTTCCTGCTCCTGATCGGCACCGCCGGCGCGGTCGTGCCGCTCCTGCTGCCCGTGGAATGGATGGCCGCGCACCGCTGGGTGGATGGCACCGGGCTCGGGGCGGTCGGCGGCGCGCTCGTCGGCTACTTCGTGCTGAGCGGCGTCATGTATGCCTGGCACCGCTCGGTGCACAACGTAGGCTTCCTCTGGCGCGGCGTGCACCAGCTGCACCACAGCCCGCAACGCGTCGACATCGCCGGCTCGGTGTTTTTCCACCCGATTGAGATCGTCGCGCAGGTGCTGCTGCAGCTCCTCGTCACCGTGATCGTGCTGGGCCTCGATCCGGTCGCGGCGGCGCTCACCGGCTACGTCGCCGCGTTCTACGGCATGTTCCAGCACTGGAACGTGCGCACGCCGCGCCGGCTCGGCTACCTGATCCAGCGCCCCGAGTCGCACTGCGTGCACCACCGCAAGGGCGTGCACTACTACAACTACGGCGACCTGCCCGTGTGGGACCTGCTGTTCGGCACCTTCCGCAACCCGCGCGAGTTCAAGGGCGAGTGCGGGTTTGAAGCGCCAGCCGACCGGCGCATGGGCGCGATGCTCGCCTTCGCCGACGTCAACGCCCCGACTTACGGGCCAAAGAGCCTCGGCGCCGCGCCCGTGCTCAGCGCCGGTAGCCCGGATCGATCCGGTCGAGCTGCCGCAGGAGCGCCGGCCACTCCATGAGGCCGTAGGGCCGCCGCGTACCGCGCTGGTAGTTGTTCCAGGTTGCTTCCAGCACCGCGGCCGGCACCGGCACCAGTGCGCGGCCCGTCGCCTGCGCGGCGAGCTGCGAGCGGCAGGCAGACTCGAGCCGGTGCATCCAGTTGAAGGCCTCGCCCACCGTCCGGCCGACAGTCACCGCGCCGTGGTTGCGCAGGAACAGCGCTTCGCCCTGGCCGAGGTCGCGCACCAGCGACGCGCGCTCGGCGTCCTCCAGCACCACGCCCTGGTAGTCGTGGTAGCCGATCTTCAGGAAGCGCATCGCAGTCTGCGTCATCGGCAGCAGCCCGCAATCGAGGACCGACACCGCCATGTTGGCCCAGGTATGCGTGTGGATCACGCAGGCGACCTCGGGCCGCGCGGCGTGGATCGCGCTGTGCAGCACGTAGCCCGCCTTGTTGATGCCGTAGTCGAGCGCGCCGAAGTCGGGCCGGGCGAGGATGCGGCCCTCGAGGTTCACCTTGATGAGGCTCGAGGCCGTGATCTCCTCGTAGAGCATGCCGTAGGCGTTGATGAGGAAGGCTTCCTCCTCGTCCGGCACGCGCAGCGAGATATGGTTCGCGATCATGTCCGACATGCCGTAGAGCGCGACCAGCCGGTAGCAGGCGGCGAGGTCGATCCGCGCCTGCCATTCGGCAACCGTGCATCGGCCTTTCATCGGCGAGATGCGGAACTTCTTCGCGGGCGTTTCGCGCTTCATCAGAACTGGTAGCGGCGCAGGCCGCCGTCGACGGGGATCACGGCCCCCGTAATGTATCCCGCCTTCGGGGAGGCGAGGAAGCACACCAGCGCCGCGATGTCCTCCGGCTCGCCGTAGCGCCCCATCGGGATCTCGTGCTCGGCCTGCCACGCCCGGTACTCGGGCGTGTAGTTGCGCAGGATCTGCTCCGAGTGGATGCGCCCCGGCGGGATCGAGTTCACGGTGACGCCGAACTTCCCCACCTCGCGCGACAGGCCCTTCGCCCAGGCGTGCATCGCCGCCTTGGCAGCGAAGGCGCCGTTGATCCCTTCCGGCTCGCTCTTGCCCGTGATGTTGACGATGCGGCCCCACTGGCGTTCGATCATCCCCGGCAGCAGCGCGTGCGCGAGCTGGCGCTGGCGCGTGAAGTTGAGCGTCAGCGCCTCGTTCCACTGCTCCTCGCTCGCCTCCAGCGTGAAGCGGCGGCTGCCGCCGGCATTGTTTACCAGGATGTCGACGCCGCCGAGTCCTTTGAGCGCCGCGGCGGCGATCGTTTCGGGCGCGTTCTCGCTCATCAGATCGCATTGGATGATGACCAGTTCGGTTTTCAACTCATTTTGTAATTCTTCCAACAGCGCACGGCGTCGTGCAACGACCGCGATACGCACGCCCTCCTTCACGAGCGATGCGGCGATGGCGCGGCCGATGCCCATGCTCGCGCC
>JBOIFE010000340.1:0-12301 GCA_050741015.1 Burkholderiales bacterium
GTCGCGCTCCGGCAGCCGGGCCAGCACCGCCTCGACGACGGTCTCGGTCTCCGGCCGCGGGTCGAGCGTGTCGGGCGACAGGCGGAAATCGAGGCCCCAGAATTCGCGCGTCCCAAGCACCCTGCTCAGCGGCTCGTGCGTCAGGGTTCGCCGCAGGAACTCGCCGATCCGGGCCGCGCCGGACCCGTCGATGCGCCGCTCGGGATAGGCGAACACCTCGCTTGCCGAGAGGCTGAGCGCCGCCGCAACCAGCCGCCGCGCGCGCCGGCGCGGCTCGTCGAACCCGGCCGCATCGAGCGCCGCCGCGGCCTCGGCGATGGCCATGGCGATCGTGTTCAAGCCATCACTCTGCCGTGGCGGCGAGCTTGATGGCGCGGTCCTCTGTCAGGATCGCATCGATGATCTCGTCGAGCGCCTCGCCGCTCATCACCTTGTCGATCTTGTAGAGCGTGAGGTTGATGCGGTGGTCGGTGACCCGGCCCTGCGGGAAGTTGTAGGTGCGGATGCGCCCGGAGCGGTCGCCCGAGCCGATCAGCGATTTGCGCGTCGAGGCGGTCTTCGCCTGCTGCTCGCGCTCGCGCTTGTCCTTGATGCGCGCGGCGAGGACCGAAAGCGCCTTCTCTCGGTTCTTGTGCTGCGAGCGCGAGTCCTGGCACTCGACCACGATGCCGGTGGGCAGGTGCGTGACGCGGATCGCCGAGTCGGTCTTGTTGACGTGCTGGCCGCCCGCGCCCGAAGCGCGGAAGGTGTCGACGCGCAGCTCCGCCGGGTTGAGCACCACGTCGTTGATGGCGTCGCCCTCGGGCAGCACGGCGAGGGTGCAGGCCGAGGTGTGGATACGGCCCTGCGCCTCGGTCTCGGGCACGCGCTGCACGCGGTGCCCGCCCGATTCGAACTTCAGGCGCGAATACGCGCCTTGCCCGGCGATGCGCACGATCACCTCCTTGTAGCCGCCGAGTTCCGACGCGCTCTCCGAGATGATCTCCACCGGCCAGCCCTGGCGCTCGGCGTAGCGCGTATACATGCGCAGCAGGTCGCCCGCGAACAGCGCCGACTCGTCGCCGCCGGTGCCCGCGCGTACTTCGAGGAAGATATTGCGCTCGTCGTTCGGGTCGCGCGGCAACAGGTTCTTCTGCAGCTCGGCCTCGAGCCGTTCCATCTGCGCGCGCGCGGCCTTCAGCTCCTCGTCGGCGAAGCCCTTCAGGCTCGCGTCGCCCGCCATGTCCTTCGCGGCCTGTGCGTCGGACTCGGCCTGGCGGTAGCGGGCGAAGCGCTCGACGAGTCCGTTCATCTCGGCGTGCTCGCGCGAGAGCCGCTTGAACTGCTCGAGGTCGCGCGTCGCGTCTTCGGCAGCGAGCAGGCCGTTCAGCTCCTCGAGGCGCACGACGGCGCGCTCCAGGCGCACGCGCAGCGTCGCGTTCACCGGGAGCGGTACAGGCGCTCGATCAGCGCGGCAAGGGCGCTGCGCTCCTCGCCCGCCGCCTCGTTCAGCGCCTGCGTCGGTCCGTGCAGCAGCTTGTTGGTGAGCCCCTGCGAAAGTGCTTCCAGCACCTCGGCGGCGTCCTCGCCGCGCTGCAGGCGGTTCAGCGCGCGCTCGAGCTCGTGGCGGCGCGCCGCCTCGCCCTGCTCGCGCAGCTCGCGGATCAGCGGCACCGAGGCGCGCGCCTGCATCCAGTGCATGAACTGGCCGACCTGCGACTCGACGATCGCCTCGGCCTGTACCAGCGCCGCGCGCCGCGCGTCGAGGTTGCCCTGCACGATGCCCTGCAGGTCATCCACGGTGTACAGGAACACGTCGTCCAGCTCCGCCACCTCGGCCTCGATGTCGCGCGGCACGGCAAGGTCCACCATGAACATCGGCCGGTGCTTGCGCGAGCGCAGCGCGCGCTCGACCAGGCCCTTGCCCAGGATCGGCAGCGAGGACGCGGTGCAGGACACGACGATGTCGTGCTCGGGCAGGTGCGCCGCGAGCTCGCGCAGTTCGATCGCGCGCCCGCCGAAGCGGTGCGCGAGCGCGTGCGCGCGCTCCAGGGTCCGGTTGGCCACCGTCAGGCGCGCCGGGCCCTGCGCGGCGAAGTGCGTCGCGCAGAGCTCGATCATCTCGCCCGCGCCGATGAAGAGCACCTTCTGGTCCTTCAGGCTCGGGAAGATGCGCGCGGCGAGCTTCACCGCGGCCGCAGCCATCGATACGCTGCTCGCGCCCACCTGCGTGGTCGTGCGCACCTCCTTGGCCACCGCGAAGCTGCGCTGGAAGAGCTTGTGCAGCACGGTGCCCAGGGTTCCCGCCGACTGCGCCGCGCGCACCGCGTCCTTCATCTGGCCGAGGATCTGCGGCTCGCCCACCACCATCGAGTCCAGGCCCGAGGCGACGCGGAACGTGTGCCGCACCGCGCGGTCCTGCGGCAGCGTGTACAGGTAGGGCGCGATCTCGCCCGGCTCCATCCGGTGGTAGGCGGCGAGCCAGGCGGCCGCGGCCTGCGGCGCCTCGGCCGAGAGGTAGAGCTCGGTGCGGTTGCAGGTCGACAGGATCGCGGCTTCGGCCGCGCGCTCGCCGCGCGTGAGCTCGCCCAGCGCGTCGAGCAGCTTCTCGACCTGGAACATCACGCGCTCGCGCACCGGGAGCGGTGCGGTGGTGTGGTTCAGGCCCAGGGCGTAAAGCGTCATGCCGCAATTCTACTGAGGAATGTCGGCGCGCCGCGCGGGCCCTCGCGCCCGGCGAGGCCCCGCCTTCAGGCGGCTGTCGAGCAGCTCGCCGGCCGCCTCCAGGACAGGGTAGGCGGTGGCGCACACGTGCGAGTGGATGCGCTTCAGGTCGCGCAGCACGTCGATGTGCAGGGCGCTCGTCTCGATGCTCTCGGCCCGGCCCTCGCGCAGGCGGGCGAGGTGGCTGTCCGACGCCGCGACTTCCGCCTCGCGAAAGCGGGTCTTGCCGTCGAGCAGCTGGCGGGCGACCTTGAGGTCTCCCGAGAGGAAGATACCGAAGGCGATACGCATGTCTTCGAGCACGCGCTGGTGCATCGCGCGCAACTCCTCGGCGCCTTCCGGCGAAAAGCGAAGTCCCCGGCGGATCTTCTTCGCGGCAAGCTCCATGAGGTTCTTGTCGATGATGTCGCCGATGTGCTCGAGATTGATGGCGAACGCGATGATCTCCATGGCGCGCTGCGCCTCCGGCGCGTCGAGGCTCTGCCGCGTGATCTTGATCACGTAGAGCTTGATCGCCTCGTGCAGCCGGTCGACCGCGTTGTCCTGCTGCGAGATCTCGCTTACCAGGCCGCGATCCTCGCTCATCAGCGCGGCGAGCGCCCGCTCCAGCATGCGCTGCACCATTTCGCCCATGCGCAGCGTCTCGCGCGCCGCGCCCGCGAGCGCGAGCCCGGGCGTCTCGATCGCGGACTCGTCGAGGTAGACGGGCAGGCCGGGATCGTCGGGGCTCTGGCGGCTCGGCAGCACGCGCTCCAGCAGGCGCGAGAAGGCGCCCAGCGGGACGAGGAACACGAGCGCGAGCCCAAGGTTGAACAAGGTGTGGAAATCCGCCCCCATGCGCAAGGGGCTCGGCTCGATCCGCTGCAGGGCGTCCGCGATCCCGTCGAGGAACGGCAGCACCGCCAGCGCACCCGCGACCCGCGTGACGAGATTGCCGACCGGTACGCGGTAGCTCGCGGGATTCTCGCGCGACGCAGCTTCCAGCAGCGGGTTGATGGCGCTGCCAAGGTTGGCGCCCACGATCAGGGCGAGCGCCCCCGCCGGCGTGACGAAGTGCGAGTAGCCGAGCGACAGGGTCAGCAGGACCACCGCGACGCTCGAGTGCGCCGCCCAGCCGAACAGCGCGCCGAGCGCCACGCAGACGAGCGGCGCGGCCGTCGCCGCCTCCAGGATCGAGCGGGCGAGCGGCGCGGTCTCGGCCGGCGCGAGGCTGTCGACCAGCGTGTGCAACGCGAGCAGCATCAGCCCCAGCCCGATCGCCACGCGGCCAAGATCCCGGCTGAGCGTTTTCGCGCCGCGCCGGAATGCGAGCACGCCCGCGACGAGCAGGACCGGGGCCGCGGCCGAAATGTCGAACGAGAGCACCTGCACGACCAGCGTCGTGCCGACGTTGGCGCCCAGCATCAGCGCCAGCGCGGCCGCCAGGCCGATCATGCCCTCGGCGTAAAACGACGTGACCATGAGCGCCGTTGCCGTGCTGCTCTGGAGCAGCGCCGTGACGCCGGCGCCCGCCAGGAACGCCCGCAATCTGCCAGCCAGTGCCACCTTGAGGAACCGGCGCAGGCCCGCGCCGAAGGCCCGCACGAGGCCGGTCTGAACCATGTGCAGGCCCCAGAGCAGCAGCGCGACGCCGCCCATGAGGTCAAGCAGGACCAGCTTACCCAACTCGTTCGATCCTTTCGCGCGGAGCGCCGGGGCTCATGGAGCCGTCGAGTATACGACTGCTGCGCGCGCCCTACAGGAGCGTGTCGATGCCTTCCGCCGGCACCGGACGGCTGAACAGGAACCCCTGCGCTTCGTCGCAGCGCAGGAGCCGCAGCAGCTGCGCCTGCTGCTCGGTCTCGACGCCTTCGGCCACCACGCTGAGCTTGAGCGCCTGCGCGAGCGTGATGATGGTGGAGACGATACTGGTGTCGTCGGGACTTTCGGTCATGCCCTTCACGAAGGCGCGGTCGATCTTGAGCGTATCGAGCGGCAGCCGGCTGAGGTAGGCGAGCGAGGAGTAGCCGGTGCCGAAGTCGTCGAGCGCGACGTGCATGCCCATCTCGCGCAGCGCGCGCAGCTTGCGGATGCTGTCGTCGACTTCGGTCATCAGCAGGCTCTCGGTGATCTCCAGGTCCACGCCGCCGCCGTCCTCCAGCGCCCCGCCCAGCGCCTCCCTCACGTCCTCGACGAAGCTGCGCCGCCGGAGCACGATCGCCGAGATGTTGACGGCGACTCGCGGCGCAGCCTTGCTGCGCGCGCGCCAGCCCCGGTAGGCCGCGCTCGCCGCCGCGATCGCCTGGCGGGTCGCCTCGAGGATCAGGCCCGTCTCCTCGAGCACCGGCACGAATTTCGCGGGCGACACGGGGTTGCCATCGGGGCCGTTCCAGCGCGCCAGGATCTCGACGCCCGACACCCGGCGCGTCATCAGGTCGAACTTCGGCTGGAAGTGGAAGAACAGCTCGCCGTTCTCGACCGCCCCGCGCAACAGGTGCTCCAGCTCCACCTGCTCTGCCACGCGCGCGTTGATCGCAGGCGCGTAGAAAACGTAGCGCTCGCCCGTTTCCTTGGCGCGCTTGAGCGCGGCTTCGGCGTTGCGCACCAACGCCTCGGCGTCGGCGCCGTCGTCCGGAAACAGCGCGATCCCCGTCTTGGCCGCGAGCCGGACCTCCTGGCCCCCGATCTCGAAAGGCACGCCGAAGGACTGCACGGCTTTCGCCTCGAGGCGGCGGCCCACCTCCTCGGCCCCGCGCGCGTCGTGGAAAATCAGGCCATACAGGTTGCTGCCGAGCCGCGCGACCCGGTGGACGTCCCCTGCCGCCTCGCTCAGGCGCCGCGCGACCGCCTTCAGCACCTCGTCGCCCGCCTGCCGTCCCAGCGTATCGTTGATCGCCTTGAAGCGCTCGAGGTCGATGAGCGCGAGCGCAAGCGTCTGGCCTTCGGCGCGCCGCGCGTTCTCGATGCCCTGGGCCAGCCGCTCGTGGAACAGCGTCCGGTTGGGCAGGCCGGTCAGCGCGTCGTGCAGCGCCAGGTAAGCGATCTGGTCCTGCTTGGCGACGAGCTCGAGCGCGAACGCCATGTTGGAGACCATTTCCGAGAGCAGCACCAGCTCCTCCTGGTCGAAGAACCCCGGCTCGCGCCCGCGCAGCACCGCGACCGCTGCCGTGCGCCCTTCGACCGCAATGGGCAACAGCGCCAGCGCATAGTTGCCCTCCCGTGCGAGCGCCTCGCGGTTCGGCACCCGCGGGTCGGCGGCCAGGTCGTTCGACACGATCGGCTGGCGCGAGCGCAGCGCCGTGGCGAGCAGCGACACGGCGCCGGCGGGATCCTGGTTGTATTCGTCCACCATCGACTGGAACAGCGCCGTGTCCGCCTCGGTGGTCGCGGCCACGCGGACGCGCCCCTCGGCATCCGACTCGACAATACGCGCCAGCACGAAGCCGCCGCGCGAGACCGCGATGCGGCAGAACGCGTCGTAGACCAGGTCGCGGTCGCGCGCGCGCATGAGCTCGCTGCTCAGCGCCCCCAGCAGGTCGCGGATGCGGCTGAGTCGCGCCAGCCGCCGGCGCTGCGCCGAGTCGGCAATCGCGCGCTCCACCGCGGCGGGCAAGCGCACGAGATTGGATTTGAGCACGTAGTCCGTCGCGCCGTTGCGCAGCGCGCGGATGGCGTATTCCTCGCCGATCGTGCCCGAGACGAAGATGAACGGAGTCTCCGGCGCATGCTCGCGCGCGAGCGCGAGCGCCGCCATGCCGTCGAAGCCCGGCATCGAGAAGTCCGACAGGATGACGTGGGGGACGAACTCCTTCAGCGCGGCCACGAACTCGGGCTCGGCATCGACGATCCGGTGGGTGACGGCGAGGCCCGCGCGCTTCAACTCGCGCAGCTCGAGCTCGGCGTCGGGGCGCGAGTCCTCGGTGAGCAGCACGCGCACAGTCTGGCGGCTCACGGCGCGGTGTCCCCGGGGATGCGGTTGGCGAGCACCCAGTACAGCCCGATCTGCGCGACGATGTCGAGGAAGGCGTCGAATTCGATCGGCTTGACGATGTAGCTGTTGACGCCGAGCCGGTAGCTCTCGACCAGGTCGCGCTCCTCGGCGGAGGAGGTCATCACCACCACCGGCACCGCGCGCGTCGCGGGGGCCGCTTTCAGGCGCCGCAGCACCTCGATGCCGTCGACCTTCGGCATCTTGATGTCGAGCAGGATGAGCCTGGGGGCATGCGCCGCATTGCGCTCCGCGTAGTCGCCGGTGCGGAACATGTAGTCGAGCGCCTCGACGCCGTCCTTGACCCAGTGCACGCGGTTGGCGAGGTTCTTGCTGCTCAGCGCGCGCATCGTCAGGTCGGCGTCGCGCGCGTTGTCCTCGACCAGCAGGATCTCCACCTGCTCCCACGTGCTCATTCAGTTCCCCCTCGGCAGCGAAAAATAGAAGCACGCACCTTCGCCCAGGGCGGCTTCGGCCCAGACCCGGCCGCCGTGGCGATTCACGATGCGCTGCACGATGGCGAGGCCCACGCCGGTTCCCGGGTACTCGTCTTCCCGGTGCAGGCGCTGGAACACGCCGAACAGCTTGTCGACGTACCGCATGTCGAAACCGGCTCCATTGTCGCGCACCCAGTAAACAGCGCGCTCGGGCTCTTCCTTCCCCTCGATCCGGATGACCGGCGCCTCGCGCTTGCCGCTGTACTTGAACGCGTTCGATACCAGGTTCACCCACACCTGGCGCAGCAGCCGCGGGTCCGCTTCGGCGGCCGGTAGCGCCGCGATCTCGACGGCCGCCGACGAACCATTGCGCAGCTCTTCGACCACCGTACGCGCCAGCGCCTGCATGTCGAGCGACTCGCGCGCCATCGGCTGGCGGCCGAGGCGCGAGAACGCGAGCAGGTCGTCGATCAGCCGGCCCATGCCGAGCGTCTCGCCGCGGATCACGCCGAGCACGCGCCGCCCTTCGTCGTCGAGCGCGGCCGCATAGTCTTCCTCCAGGATGCGCGAATAGCCCTCGATGCCGCGCAGCGGCGCGCGCAGGTCGTGCGACACGGAGTACGAGAATGCCTCGAGCTCCTTGTTCGCGGCCTCGAGCGCCGCGGTGCGTTCGAGCACGCGCCCCTCGAGCTCGGCGGCCTGCCCGCGCACGCGCTCGAGCAGCCGCGCCTGCATCGTCGCGATCGCGAGCTGCGTGGCCACCTCCTGCGCGATCGCGACCTGCTCGGCCGGGAACGCATTGGTCGGGCCGCCGAAGCTGATCGCGCCGAGCAGCTCGCCCCCGGCGACCATCGGCACCACCTTGTAGTAGCGCACGTCGGAGGCGAGCAGCGCACGCGTCTCGGGGCTCTCGGGGAACGAGCGAACGTCGATCAGCTGCGTATCGCCGCGACGCAACGATGGCACGTCGCCCATCAGCGCCAGGCTGTAGCTCACGCCCGGCCCCACGTGCGTGCGGTGCCGGCCCGCGGCCGCGATCCACTCGACCCGCCCCTGATCGAGGTCGAACCGGTTGACGATCGCGCGCGGCACGCCGAGCAGCTCGCGCAGCGGACGGATGACGGCGGCGGCGATCGACTCCGCGGGCTGCTCGGCGACCATCGCGCGGTCGATCTCGGCGAGGATGCGCAGCCGTTCCGCATGGCGCGCAATCGCGCTTCGCGCACCGGCGAGCTGCTCGCGCCGCCGCGCCGCGATGCGCAACGCGATCCAGGTGAACGCGAGCGCGAGCAGCGCGAACAGCGCGTAGGCGAGCTGCACGAGCGCGAGTTGCTGGTCGCGCACCGCAAAGGCGAGGGCAGCGGGTTTGCGCAGCACCACGCCCCATCCGTAGCGTGCCCGATCGGCGGCGTACAGCGTCTCCTCACCGGACGCGTCGGCCAGGACCACGGGGCCCGCCACGTCGGCGCGCAGCCGCGCGACGCCCGGGTCCGCCGAGTAGTCGGCGATCGGCGCTTCCACCGGAACGCCGCTGCGGTACGCCGCCTGCCCGAGTGGGTCGACGACGGCCAGGTCGGCGCCGGGCCCGAGATCGAGCGTGTGCGCCCAGTCGAAGAACGAGTTGAGCGACAGCTGCAGCACCAGGATCCCGGCCACGGCCGCGGTATCGCGGCGGCGCACCGGCGTCGCCACCGCGATCACGTTGCGCCGCGGTTCGGCCGAGCGCACGTAGACCGGCGAGATGGTGGTGCGCCAGCCCTGGCTCACGCCGCGATACCAGGCGCGCTCGGCGAAATTTTTCCCGCGCACGCCGGGCAGCGGCGGCACGTCCGCGCGCAGCGTGCCGCCGGGATCGGTGAGAAACACGCGCTCGACGAACCCGAACGCGCCCGGCACATCTTTCAGGATCGCGGCCGCGCCGTCCCAGTCGCCCCGCGCCACGAGGTCGGCGAAGCGCACGCGAGTCGCGAGCGATGCGGCAAGGTCGGCCATGCGATCGAAGCGCTCGGAGAGCGCGGTGGCGGCGAGGCGCGACAGCGCTGCGCTTTGCAAAGTGGCGGCGGCCGTCAGCTCGTGCTGCACGGCGCGATAACTGAACACAGCGAGGGCCAGGCCGGCGCCCAGAAGCAGGCCAGCGAGGGCGAGGCTGAGAAGGCGGAAACTTCTACCGCCCGGTTTGGGTCCGCGGTCTTGTTGTTCTACTTCTGCCGCGACAGGCAACGACTGTGACGCCAAGGGCGTCTCCCCGGCGATTCTCGTGAATCGAGGCTAGTCCTCGCTTGTCCGGGTGTCCAGCGAGTTCACCGTGGCGTAGGCACAATTTCACAAAGCAGACATCTTTTCATGAGATGTATTTCAGTCCTCGTCCCACGCCTTCTCCGGCAGCGGCAACCCCGCGAGGTCCGCGGACGAAAGCGGCCGATCGGGCGCGATGCCAAGCGACTCGAGCACCAGCATCAACTGCCGCGTGTGCTGCGCGGGGTGCCACACCGTGCGCTCGAGCACGACGTGCATCGGGTGCTCGCCGAAGTAGGTGGGCATCGTCTTCGCGCAGGACTTGTCGGCATTGCCGGCCCACCATTGCTTTGCGCGCAAGAGCACGCCCCCGCCGTAACGCGCGATGTCTTCGGTCGAGCGCATCGTGGGCGGCATCTCTTCCATGATGCGATCGTAGGTCAGCTCGCGGCCGTCTTGCATCGACTCGAGGAATCCCTCGACGATGCGGAACACGTGGTGCGCGAGCACGCGCTTCGGGCGATTGCGGTTGCGAAACGGCGTGTCGAGCTCGGCCTCCGGGATCTGCCGGATGTAGCGCGCCGCTGCGGTGAGCACGAGGTCGAGCTTCTGCATCAACGCTTCGGGCGAGAGCTTTTCCTGCGGACGAACCTTCAGCCCGAGAAAATCGATGACGTCGCCGATCGCCTGCGCGAAAACAAACGTGTCGCCGCGCGCGACGATCGGAACGCTCCTCGCGCCGAGCTTGCGCAGCTCGGCCATCGCCGCCTCGTTGCCGTGCACGTTGATCGACTCGTAGTCGACGCCCTGGCGGGTGAGGAATTCCTTGGTGCGCAGGCAGCTGGTGCAGCCGGGCTGCCAGAAGACTCGGACGCGTTCCAGGCGGTTGGGCCGGAGCGTATCGAGTTTCATCAGAGGAACTCCACGACGCCCGTCGCCAGGTTGTACATCGCCCCTGCAATCTTGATACCTCCGCTTGCCTCGAGCCCCGCGAGCACGGCGCTGTCCTTGCGGATGTTGGCGATCGTCAGTTCGACGTTCCTGCGCGCAACGGCGTCGACGAATCCGTAGTTCGACGCCGAACGCTCGCCCGCATAACTCGTCGCCTGCACGGCGGGCTTGATCTTCGCCAGCAGCCCGGTCAGGTTGCCGAGTTCGGCGTTGGCGATCGCGCCCTTGACCGCGCCGCAGGCGGTGTGGCCCATGACCAGCACGACCTTGGCGCCTGCGAGCTTGCATGCGAATTCCATGCTGCCGAGGATGTCCGCGTTTTCGACGTTGCCCGCGACCCTGCAATTGAAGATGTCGCCGATGCCGAGATCCATGATCACTTCGGCCGGCGCGCGCGAGTCGATGCAGGAGAGCAGCACCGCCGCCGGGTACTGCCCGCTCGCGCTCGCTTTTTGTTCGTTCAGGTAGTTGCGGTTCTTCCGCACGCCCTTCCTGAAGCGCTCATTGCCGCGTTTCATCGCCGTGATGATCTGCGCTGGAGACATGCTGTCGCGCTGCGCCTTGGTCAGCGCATCGGCGTAGGCGTTCTCCACGAGCAGGCTGCTGCCGGCGAGCCCGAGCGCAGCCGCGGCGCCCGCCGTCTTGAGAAAATCACGGCGTCCAGGGCCGCCGCAGGTCCTCGTATGCTCAGGTTGATTGCACATGATCCAAGCCTCCAGTCGCAAGGCTGGATAATAGTCTCTGGCGCGAAGTGATGGTGGCCAAGGCCGGAATCGAACCAGCGACACACGGATTTTCAGTCCGCTGCTCTACCAACTGAGCTACTTGGCCTGCGGGAAGAGCGCGGATTATAAAAGAAAAGGGGGCGCCGAAGCGCCCCCTTCCCGGATGCAAAAGGCCGGCAGGCCAGTTACATGTCCATGCCGTCCATGCCGCCCATGCCGCCCATGCCGCCACCGCCGTGCATGTGGCCGCCGCCGCCTTCCTTCTTCTCGACCAGCTCCGCGACCATCGCGTCGGTGGTGAGCATCAGGCCGGCAACCGAGGCCGCGTTCTGCAGCGCGGTGCGCGCCACCTTGGTCGGATCGATCACGCCCATGTCCACCAGGTCGCCGAACTCGCCGGTCTGGGCGTTGAAGCCGTAGTTCACGCCTTTGCCTTCGCTGACCTTGTTCAGGACCACCGAGGGCTCGTCGCCCGCGTTCTCGACGATCTGGCGCAGCGGCTCTTCCAGCGCCCGCATCACGATCTTGATGCCGGCTTCCTGGTCATGGTTGGCGCCCTTGAGTTTGCCTTCGAGCACCTTCTTCGCGCGCAGGAACGCCACGCCGCCGCCCGGGACGATGCCCTCTTCGACAGCCGCGCGGGTCGCGTGCAGCGCGTCTTCGACGCGCGCCTTCTTCTCCTTCATCTCGACTTCGGTGGCCGCGCCGACCTTGATCAGCGCCACGCCGCCGGCGAGCTTCGCAACGCGCTCCTGCAGCTTCTCCTTGTCGTAGTCGCTGGTCGCCTCGTCGATCTGCACGCGGATCTGCTTCACGCGCCCTTCGATGTCCTTCTTGACGCCGGCGCCGTCGATCAGGGTGGTGTTCTCCTTGCCGGCCTCGACCTTCTTCGCCTTGCCGAGGTCCTTCAGCGTCGCGTTCTCCAGCTTCAGGCCCAGCTCTTCGCTGATCACCGTGCCGCCGGTGAGGATCGCCATGTCTTCCAGCATCGCCTTGCGGCGGTCGCCGAAGCCCGGCGCCTTGACGGCCACGGTCTTGAGGATGCCGCGGATATTGTTGACAACCAGAGTCGCCAGCGCCTCGCCTTCGACTTCCTCGGCGATGATCAAGAGCGGCTTGCCGGCCTTCGCGACCTGCTCGAGGATCGGCAGCAGCTCGCGGATCGACGAGATCTTCTTGTCGTACAGCAGGACGTGCGGGTCCTCGAGGCCGCAAAGCTGCTTCTCGGGGTTATTGATGAAGTACGGCGACAGATAGCCGCGGTCGAACTGCATGCCCTCGAC
>JBOIFE010000341.1:0-10027 GCA_050741015.1 Burkholderiales bacterium
CCGCCTTCCTACGTCTTCGAAGGCATGCGCGCAGTCGTGGAGGGCGGCCCCGTCTCCGTGGAAGCAGCGGCGTGGGGCGGAGGCCTCGCCGTCATCTACCTCCTCGCCGCATGCTGGTTCTTCACCCGAACCTACCGCTACGCCGTCCGCACCGGCCTTCTGGCACGCTATAGCGCCGAAAGCGCCGCGTAGAACTTCACTTACTTGCCATTACTCGAGACCCGCCAAATCCTGCGTTTGCAGACGGCACTGACGGTACCTAAGTCGAGCGCGTGGCCGGTCACAGACTTCCGCATTTCGGCCAATCCTGCCATTGGCTTAATGGGCGGTGTCGGTCGGCAATGTGCCGGTTACCTGCCGATCAGCTGAAATTCACGTCGAACGGCAGCTTCGCAATCCGGCGAACGCGTACTCCCGACCCAATGCTGCCATTCGAACGGTTCGTAATAGATACTGCACACGGCAGTGGACTCCCAGTGCTAGCTTAGAATTTCGAATGAGTCTTCGTTGTGCGATGTCGATGAACCTCGTGTTCGACGGTGTCAAACTTAACCTTCTGGATCGCATGAACCTTGATCGAGATCAGATCTACTTGCAATGTCGCTTCGCGCACGTCCGAATCGTAACGGGGCAACATGCCCAAGTGAAAGATCGGGAACTCGTCCTCCTTCTTTTCCTCGACGTTTGCAGGAACGCGCTCACTGACAGAGTACCAAGGCTCCCATCCTTCCTCGGTGGTCATGCCTGTCGTCGCTTTTATTTCCGTGCCGTTCGGAATTTCGATTGCTTTGACGCGAGCCGCCTTATGAAATAGAACAATATTCAAAGCGTTGTCGGTGGCTTGCACTGACGGAAATACGATTCCGTCCAGCAAGGGATCATTCTCTGTCGCGAGGAAATCGGCGATGGCTTGGGTTATAAGATAATCGAAAGCCTCGTCATCGGGCATGACCGGGCGGGCAATACGATCAGTGAGCGATCTCAAAAACGTTGTGCGCTCAAGCCGTTCAGCTAGCCCGAAATCAAAGATGCTGCCGCCTTCTCGTACTGAGCTCAAGGCGGTTAGGTCGAGCAATCGAAGTGAACGAATGATGTCGAAGCGGGCAACGGCAACCTGGCTTCCGACCGGCGGTCGCACTTCGGCAATGGCAACAGCAGGCTCGTTCGCACCATAAAATACGGATATGCCGCGCGCGTTCATTCGTCCTGCCGCGGCATCGATCATCGACGGAGATCCGAGCTGCTCGTCCGGGCGACACAACGCTAGCTTGAGCGTTTCAACAGATTGAAAGACTCGCGCGCGGTAGATTGCACTCAATGACTTATCCGGGCCAGCGTCAACCACTAAGGGTTTGCCATTGGTAGTCGACATCTTGTCCACGCTACCGAATATTTTTGCTAAATGAGCGGCTGCAATTCGACTGAAGAAACGCGCTTCAGCTTTCAATGAACGCTCGAAGTAACGCCATTCTTCCTGCCATACAAATTCGTCGACGCCTTTCTCCTCGTAGTACGAATTCGAGGCGAACTTGCATCCCTCGCCGCACTTAGCGGCCTCATGATCGTAGTGTTTGTCTTCGAGGATGGCCTGAATGTCCGCAGCAGCCTCCTCTGAAATATCGGCTGCATTTTCAATTGCGCTAACCACGGGCTCGCCATCATCATTCCCGTCGTCTGGCAGCTGGATGAAGTGCTGTTCGAAGGCAGTATCGATGCGCTCCGCCATGTCTTCAATGGTGTAGGACTTGGCAAGCCTCTGACAGTACGAGCATCGCCCGCGCTTGCCTTCACGTTTGATTTCGGCGCACAGGTAATTCTCACCGACGCAGTGATAGCAAAGTCTCTTAGCTTTCAGGTCGTCAATGTCGTTATTATCTGCCATGAGTTTCTATTGCAATCTGTTCGCAAAAATAGCAATTTTATGGCGCCGATTACGATGCGCAGTCGACGAGTGGTATAACCATCCGATGAATGTTTCTGGCCGATTGTACTCATCCGACATTCGCTCCTAAAGCCGCCCTTCGCCATTCCGCTGAACAATCAGACTCCGATCAACAACGAAGGAGTCTGTTATGGAAGCCACCCAACACTGGGAACCCTGGAACAAAGGCAAACAGGTCGGCCAGAAGCCGCCTCTGAAGCCCAAGGACATCTGGGCGATCCGGATAACTCTCCAGAATGAGCACCACGTTCGGGACCTTGCTATGTTCAATCTGGCAATCGACAGTAAGCTGCGGGGCTGCGACCTCGTGAACCTGCGTGCTCGAGACATTACCCACGGTAATCAGATTTTGCCTCGGGCTATGGTCGTGCAACGAAAAACGCAACGACCGGTTCAATTCGAACTGACCGAGCCGACCAGGTCTGCGGTTGCGGCTTGGATCGACACGGCGCATTTGAAGCCTGAGGAGTACCTTTTCCCGAGTCGTATAGGGAACTCGCTGCATGTTTCGACCCGGCAATACGCCCGAATCGTGCATCATTGGGTTGCCGCTATCGGGCTAGATCCCTCGGTCTACGGCACTCACACGATGCGGCGGACCAAAGCGACGCTAATTTACAAGCGCACCAAGAACCTGCGGGCGGTTCAACTCCTGCTCGGCCATACGAAGTTGGAGAGCACCGTGCGGTATCTCGGCATCGAGGTCGACGACGCTCTGGAAATTTCGGAGCAAACCGAGATATAAGGCGAAACGCCGGCCGTCCGCCGACCATGCCAGATTTCGGCGTGCGGCCGCTTTCGGCAAAGATACTCTATGAGTGCAATCGGCCAAGAGCGGACATTCGTCAGAAGATCTGAGCAAAGCGCCGCGAACTCTAAGAGACAGGAGCGAATAGCCGAGCAACGAAACCCCTGCCGCGAAAACGCGTGCGGTTGGCGGTCGCCGGGCGTGACCGGAGGATCACGCGAGCGCTCGCTCGCGGACACGCAACCGCTCGCGGACTTCCTCGTAGATGCGCAGCGGCGCGCCAGCTTCGATCGTGACGGCGATCGCGTAGCGCACGGCGTTTCCGTTGTCCCCCGCATCATCCTTGCACCAGACCCGGACGGAGAGATGGCCGTCATCGACGAATGGCACGGCTCTTTCGCCGAAAAGTCTTTCGTGAAACACCGTGCCCTTCTTGACCGAGTGGTCGGTCGGCTGGTCCTTGAATCGCTCGACGCCAATCGTCTCCTTTGCGTGGACAGTGTCGGCTTCCAGTTTCACCGTTCGATAACTCTGGTGGCCAGGATGGACAGGAGTGAACCAAGTCACGGTGATTGCCACTTCTCGTGGTACGGTAACGCGCTCCAGTGATGGTGGTAGGGGAATCCGGTAGTTGTGGGCGTGCTCTGGCTGCAGCTCGCCGTAGCCGACGAGCGTCGCCTGGTTCTCGGCGCAGTCGAGGACGCGTGTGGTATCCGGGACTCCGAAGCCGAGAAAGCGAGTCGCATTCGCTGTGCGCTCGGCCCACCGCGCAGGCTCATTCGGGCCGCAGAGCTGCTTGATCAGGTCCCCCTTCTCGTTCCAACGCGCGCTGTGCACAAGAAGTGTCTTGACGACGACCGCGTAATACTCAGGCGGAATGTTGGCCAGAAGCGAGCCGCCTTCGCGGTCCATCAACGAATCGAAAATTCGGTGCGCGGCACGCGTCGCAAGCGCCGTTGCGGCGCTCGTGCCGTCCGAGTACGCCGTCTGGCTTAGGCGCCCCCGGTTAGACGAGTCCGGCGCGGCCGCGCTCAGCCCATACATCCGCTGAGGCGAACCGAATCTGATGCGCACGCCAGCCCCGCCGGCGCCCATCCGAACATGTTCACGGCCCGCGGGCAGCAATAAATCGGGCTTGACGGCGCGCCGATATCCCAGGCCGATCGCGCTGCTCGCATTGGGCAGCGCAGGATCGTCGAACGGGTCCACCGCCGAATGACCGCCAATGCGATTCGCAACATTGTCGGTGTGCTGAGCGCCGATCGTAAGCACATTGACTGCTTCCGCAGGCGAGAGGAGCGAGCGCTCGTGCTTTGCGGCGAATAACGCCGTCAGCACGGCGCGCTCCCGCACCTCAGGCGACGCCGCCTCGAACTCGCCCCACTGGTTGAAGTCCGGCAACGCCAATTGATTCGTGATGTTGCCGGCGCTGACTAAGAACGTGATGTCGTATCTCACCGCGAGGTAGTCGAGCAGACGGGCGAGGGGGCTCACCAAGTTGGCGAAAGGTCGCCGCGGGTCACCGAGAGAGACGTTCACCAAGAACACGGTCGGCGCCACGCCGGGCACCTCGGCCGTGCCTTTGATGCGGACGATTGCGCGATAGAGCGTGTCGATCAGCAGGCGGTCACCGAGCGTGTGCTCGTTAGCGGGCCCCGCGGGCGCGATCATCACCGGCCGAACATAAAGGGACCTGGTCAGCGGCGGCTCCGGCGCGTTGAGGTCGCCGTGCAGAATCAGCGAGGCCATCGCGGTGCCGTGGAAGCGGCGATCGACCAGCGCGCGGGCTTGCAGGTCGTCCGGATCGTCGAGCATCAGCCTGCCGATCAGGACTTCGTGTGCCTGCAGCGGAACACCGTCAAGCAGCGCCGCTATGGGCAGCCCTGCGGACGGCGCTTGATCGCCCGGCGGGGCACCGTCCACAACAGTATCGGGTTCCGGCTGAGCTGATATGACGGTCTGCGGCCGCAGGAACATGACGTCGTCGGCTAGCGCTAACGCGACTTGGCGTCTGGCGATCAGGTCTGGAAGTGCCGCCGCCGGAATGTCGATCAGCGCGCCGTGATAGGCGATTTCCGGAATCACGGCCTCGTGAATCGCGGTGCCGCCTGCCGCTATGACAAGGGTGCGGAAGTCCCGCGCGGCCTGCTCCCGGCGCGCAGGCGTGTGGCGATACCAAAGTTCGACTTCCGTTCTCACTGCACGATCGGGGTTACGGCGTGCCTCCTCCTGCCAGTACTCAACCGTTTCGTCAGGGATGCGGTCCTGGGGTCCCCATGGGCGCAGCACGCGGAGCTGCGTGAACAGGTTCTTGAACGGGGCGAAGCCAGGCGGGAGTTGCTGACCGGCGGCCCATCGGTCATAGAGGCGGAGCAACTGCTCGAAAGCTGAGATGTCGGGCATGGCGAGATAGAAGCGGCCCTCCACCAGCTTATCCTCGCGGCGCTGGCCCTTTCGCCCCTTACGGGTATCCTCCTCCGCGAAGAACTCGTCTGGCTCAGTTTCGGTCTCGGACTCAACCATGAGTTCGAGGCCGGGCACCATCGCCGCGGCCCGCGCAAAATCCGCAACGGTGCCGGCGATTTCGAACACAATGACGCGATCTGGGGCAAGTGCCGTCGGGTCATCGCGTAGCTCGAGTACGCGCTCGGGGCCTCGGTGCAGCGCTTCTCTCAGCCTCCTGAGGGATGGGCCAATACGACGCGCCTGGGCTTCTCTGGTTGGAACTAAAGGCTTGCTGCCACCGCGCGGGCCTGGCGGCGGCCCGATGTTCTCAGCGATCGGAAGGATCAGTAGAGGCCGCTCCGCCATCTCTCACTCCTCCCTTGCCGGTCTTCCCTGCCCGGGCGCGGGCGTCCCAAATATGTAGTTGCTCGGCGATGATAGCTTTAACCGGCTTTTCGCCGATCGCGAGCACGCTTCGTCTCTGGATATCGAGACAAAACTGTTCGACCTCCGCGTAACTGATCCTGCCAAGGCGCCGCGCGATGGCGGTAGGTGCGTGCCCAACAGGTTCGGGCAGACGTTTCAAAAACACCTCGATGTAGCGCGTCAGCGCACGCGAGTCAGGGAGCGGCAAAGGAAGGCGGAGTTGGAACCGACGCCAGGAGCCTCGGTCGAGGAGTTCGGGGTGATTCGTGGCCGCCGCGATGATCGTGTAGCTTGGCAGATCATCGACTTGCATGAGTAGTGAGGTTACGACGCGCTTGATCTCTCCAGTCTCATGGATGTCGCCGCGCTCCTTGCCGATAGCGTCGAACTCATCGAAGAACACGAGGCACGGCGTCGTCCGCGCGTAGTCGAACACGCGCTTCATGCGCGCGGCGGTCTCGCCGAGATAGCTTCCAATCATCGCCTCGTAGCGAACGACAAACAGCGGCACGCCGGCGCTTTCAGCGATCGCTTCGGCCAGCGTCGTCTTGCCGGTTCCGGGGGGGCCCACAAGAAGGATGCGGTGACGGGGCTCAAGGCCGTGCGCGCGTAGCAGGTCCGCGCGCTGCTGCTCCTCCACAAGCTCGTCAACAGCACGGCGTACGACCGAAGGCAGAATGAGGTCGTCGAGACGTCGTTTCGGTACAATCTCCGTCACGAAGTCTCGTCCACGCGGTGAGGCGTCCCCTTGAACCGAGGGCGCGGCGGTAGGACCATTGCCGGCTCCCGACCCGTTGGTTTGAATCGTCTTGGTCAGTATGTCGGCGAGGACGTTGTGATGCTTGGCGCGCTCCTCAGCGATGATAGCTTCGGCAGCGCTGCGGAAGCTCCGTTTGTCGCCGATGCTTCCCGCCCGCACGAGTGATACAAGAAGATCACTTCTTGCCATGCGGCCTCGCGGCTTCATTGCGGCGCAGCTTTACTATTGCCGCCTCCAGGAACCAGTTGTTCCGGGGCAGGCGGACGGGCAGAGGCAGGCGAGCTAGTCCGGGACGGTGCTTCGAGGAACCATTACTGACCTTGCAAATCATCATGGCATCATAGTGACCTCTCTATGATTTGCAAGCGCACCTTGAGCCGGTCCGGCGAAGTCGCTTTCGAAATAAAATATTGAAGTTAGTTGCGTCTTCGCATGCGGCGGCTATAGGTGCTATGCGACTCCCTACGTACCAATGACCGACTCCCGCCGGCCCGATTCTTACTCGGAGTCGAGCCTAATCCGTATGACTGCTTTGAGTCGGATGCCGTCCACCGACTCAGTAAAAGGCAGTCGTTCGAATTGAAATCTTAACCAACGTCAGCAAGCAGCTGAATACCAGCCGCTCGATGTTTCCGAGGTAAGCGGCGGCAAAGGCCGAAAAGCGGTAGTTCAGCGGAACAATTGTTACGTCGCCTCGCGGTCGGTTCCGGTCAATCGCTTAGGCTAGTTTCGGCGGCCAATTGCGGACACTCGAGTATTAGAAGTCTCGTCGCGCTTGGAGGTCCAGATAAGGACCTTCGATTAACTGCGAGGGCTGATGCCCAGTTTCTCCGTGAGGCTATGCGCCTCGCGTACGCCGGCTCCCGATGGTTCGCCGTGGGCGACGGGCCCGAAACTGGGGGTCCCTCAGCTTCGCCTATGCGATCAGGTCGGTGAGTCGCGACACGCTGCTATTGCGAATGCACCCGCACGCGCGGCTCGGCTTTGAGCCAGGTCGTGCGCTTGGCGATGCGCAGGTCGTAGTCCGCCTGCAGGCCCAGCCAGACTTCGGGAGAAACCCCGAAGTACTTGCCCAGCCTCAGCGCGGTGTCCGCCGTGATCGAACGTTTGCCGTTGACGATGTCGCTAACGCGGTTCGGCGGCACTGAAATCTCGCGGGAGAGCGCGTTGATGCTGACGCCGAGCGGCTTCATGAATTCTTCGTACAGCACTTCGCCGGGCGGGATCGGTTCGAGCAGTTTGGCGGTCATGAGAAGCGCCTCCTATGAGTGGTAATCGACGATTTCGACGTCGTATGCGTGTCCATCCAGCCAGCGGAAGCAGATCCGCCACTGGTCGTTGATGCGTATGCTGTGCTGCCCCTTGCGGTCGCCCTTCAACGCCTCGAGGCGATTTCCGGGCGGAACCAGCAAATCCTGCAGGCTGCGGGCCTGGCTCAAATACAGCAGCTTGCGCCGCGCCGGCCTCTCGATCGCCCGGAAGCGGGCCGCCGGCTGATCGCCGAAGAGCGCCTCCGCCGCCGCCGAACGGAAGGACTTGATCACCCGGAGAGCGTATTACTCGGTGCGTAATACGTCAAGGAGGGGCCCCCCGTGCTAGGCTGCGAGCGGATGACCCAGGACGAGTTGAAAAAGTTGGCGGCGCAGGCGGCCCTGACGCACGTGGTCGAGGATGCCGTAGTCGGCGTTGGCTCGGGCTCCACAGTGAATTACTTCATCGACGCGCTGGCCGGCATCAAGGGGCGCATCGAAGGCGCGGTCGCCGCGTCCGAGGCGAGCGCCGAGCGCCTGAAGAAGCACGGCATCCGCGTGTTCGAGCTCAACGCGGTCGATGACCTGCCCGTCTACTTCGACGGCGCCGACGAAGTGAACGACTATCTCTACCTGATCAAGGGCGGCGGGGGCGCGCTCACGCGCGAGAAAATAATTGCCGCGGTGGCGCGCAAGTTCGTCTGCATCTGCGACGCCTCCAAGAAGGTCGACGTGCTTGGAAAATTCCCGCTGCCGGTGGAAGTGGTCCCGATGGCGCGTGGCCACGTCGGCCGGGCCCTGCGCAAGCTCGGCGGCTATCCGGAGCTGCGCGATGGATTCAAGACCGACAACGGCAACCTGGTGATCGACTGCCACGGGCTGAGCATCACCGATCCGCCGGGCCTGGAGTCGGACCTGAACCAGGTCGCCGGTGTGGTGACCAACGGCCTGTTTGCCCGGCGGCCGGCCGACCTGCTGCTGCTGGCCGAGGCGGGCGGGGTCCGAACGACGACCGGCCGGAAGGCGTAACATTCAAGTCATATGCGCTTGCTAGACTGAAAGATCATGGCCGAACATACCTCCAAGCAATTCGACGCCGAGCTGGAAAGCGTGCGCTCGCGCGTGCTGCAGATGGGCGGGCTGGTCGAGGAGCAGATCATCCGCGCCATGGATGCCCTGGTCGCCGGCGACATGGTGGCGATCGACAAGGTGATCGATGACGATCATCGCGTGAATGCGATGGAGGTGGAGCTGGACGAGCTCTGCAGCCACATCATCGCGCGGCGCCAACCGGCGGCGGTCGACCTGCGCCTGCTGATCACCGTCATCAAGACCATCACCGACCTCGAGCGCATCGGCGACGAGGCCGAGAAGATCGGCCGCATGGCGAAGCTGATCCATACCGCGGAGCGGGCGCACATGCCGCGCATGGACCTTTCGCACGTTGCCGACCGCGCCTTGTCGATGCTGCGCCAGGCGCTCGATGCCTTCGCGCGGCTCGACGTGCCCGAGGCGATGCGCGTGGTCAAGCAGGATACCGAGGTCGACGACGCCTTCCGCGCCATCATGCGGCAGCTGATCACATTCATGATGGAGGATCCGCGCAGCATCAGCCGCTCGCTCGAGATCCTGTTCATCGCCAAGGCGATCGAGCGCATCGGCGACCATTCCAAGAACATGGCCGAATACGTGATCTACATGGTCAAGGGGCGCGACGTGCGCCACACCTCGATCGAGCAAGTGGAGCGCGAGATCTTGCAGTAGCGGTCGCTACTGGGCTTTCGGCGGGACATAGCCCGAAGCAACGTCGGCGCCGCCGCCGAAGAAGTGTTTCTCCATCTGTTCGGCAAGGTACTTGCGGGCCTTGATGTCCGCCAGGTTCAGCCGGTTCTCGTTCACCAGCATCGTCTGGTGCTTCAGCCACTGCTGCCAGGCCTCGCGCGAGACGTTCTCGAAAATGCGCTTGCCGAGCTCGCCCGGATACGGTGGGAGGTCGAGGCCCTCGGCCTCGCGTCCGAGCTTCACGCATTTGACCATTCGCGTCATGGGATCGGATCCGCCGTCTAGAGTCGCTTGAGGAACACCTTCGAGCCGCGCTTCCAATTATAGAGCGCCTGGCGCGCATCGGGCAGCGCGGCGGGCGCGGCGGGCTTGAAGCCCTGCTCGAGAAACCAGTGCTCGGCCCGCGTGGTGAGCGCGAACAGCCGGCGAACCTTGAGCTGCCGCGCGCGCGTCTCGCAGGCGTGCAGCAGGTGCTCGCCGTGGCCCGCGTCGCGCGCCTCGGGCGCGACCGCGAGGCAGGCCAGCTCGCCGGCGCGGTCCGCGATGGGATACATCGCCGCGCAGCCGAGCAGCACGCCGTCGTGCTCGAGCACGACGAAGTTGCCGATCTCGCGCTCGAGGCGCTCGCGCCCGCGCTTGACCAGCGTGCCGTCGGCCTCGAGCGGCTCGATCAG
>JBOIFE010000342.1:0-9049 GCA_050741015.1 Burkholderiales bacterium
GCCCCCGACGGCTGCGCCGGCGGCGCGCGCCGGCGCCCGAGCGCGTCGGCCGCGACGAGGACGAGGCCGAGCCCCGCGGTGATGCCGAGGATGATCCGCGGATAGAACCCGGGCCCGATCGGCACCAGGGGATTGCCCTGAAGACCGAGCGTGAGGCAGAACAGCAAGAGGCTCGCCGCGGCGACGGCGAGCCCCGCGACACCGTCGCGGCCGATCATCGCGCGCTCAGCGCTTCAGCATGCCGAGGTCGCGCGCGAGGTCCTTGGTGTCGGCATCCTCCGTCTCGAAGAAACGCGTGTAGGCGATCTCGTCCAGGTAGCGCACGAGCGTGCCCTGCTTGGCGAAGGCGTCGACGATCGACGGATCCTTCGCCGCGGTGGCGCAAGCCGCGCGCAGCTTGACAAGCACGGCGGCGGGCAGGCCCTTGGGCGCGACCAGCCCGCGGTTCACGGCATAGTCGACGTCGATGCCGAGCTCCTTCAGCGTCGGTACGTTCGGCACCTCGGGACTGCGCTTGTCGGTCGCGATGGCGAGGAACTTGAGCTGGCCGGCGTCGGCCTTGCCCTTCTGGGTGAGGTTCGACTCGGCGAGGTCGATGTGCCCGCCAAGCAGCGCGTTCATGCGCGCGGCCGTGCCGTCGTAGGCGACATAGCGCCACTTCAGGCCCGCGGCCTTCGCCACCAGCGCCGGAAAGAAGTGGCTGGTCGAGCCGAGCGACGCCCCGACCGTGTACTGCCCGGGGTGGGCCTTGATATCGGCGAGCATGGCTTTCGCATCCGTCCAGGGCGTCTTCGGACTCCCAGTGAGGATCGAGGGCGTCGACGCCACCAGGCAGATCGGATCGAAGTCCGTGTAGTTCACGTCGGCCACGCCCGTGTGGTAAGTCGAGTGGATGGAGTCGTGGATCGCGAAGAGCGTATAGCCGTCGGGCGGCGCGTCCTTGGCCTCCTTCGCGCCCTTGGTACCCGAGGCCCCGCCCACATTGGCGATGATGATCGTGCCGCCGAGCGCCTTTTGCATGACCGGCGCGAACACGCGGTAGATGACGTCGGTATCGCCGCCCGCGCCCCAGGGCACGATCAGCCGGATCGGGCGCTCGGGATACTGGGCCGCGGCGAGGCCGGAGACGAGCGCGAGCGACAGCGCGAGCGCGAGTTTCTTCATGGGACATCCTCCGTTTTGTGGAACGTTATTGCCGGAAGCTTAGCAATAAGTCATGTCGACGTCCTGAAGCCCGCGATCCAGCGCCGGTCGATCCGGTCCTTCCAGCGCCAGGCCCAGCCACCGTCCCAGCTCGCGCCGCCCCAGTCGGCGATGGCGTAGCGCGCGCCGCAGCTGATCAGCGCGAGCGCGCGGCGTTGGGGCACGAAGCGCTTGCGTGCACCCCGCAGGTTCGCGGCCAGGACCGGCGCCTGCCGCACCGCGTACACGCCGGATTTCGGGTGCGGCGCGTCGCGCAGCGTCGCGCAATCGCCCGCGGCAAAGACTTCGGGATGCGACACGCTGCGCAGCGTGTCGTCGACGAGGACGAAGCCGCGCTCGTCCGTGGCGAGGCCGCTCGCGCGCAGCCAGGCCGGCGCAAAGGCGCCGCCGGTCCAGATCACGAGGTCGTGCAGCTCGCCCGCGTAGGCGGCCTTGCGCAGCGCGACGCCGCGGACCGCGAGCTGCCGCTCGATGCGCTGCGCGAGACCGGGACGGAACATCGGCCGGTCGGAATACAGCGTCACGGCCGCTTGCGTGCGGCACGCCGCAGCCATCGCCATCTCGACGCCGGCGGCGCCGCCGCCCACGACGGCGAGGTTTCTCAGATCATTGCGCACGGCCTCCCAGCGATCCATGAAAAGCTCGAACGGCTTGGCGGCGAGCGCACCGTCGGGCGCGGCGGATTCGGAGCCCACGTCGAGCGAGGCAACATCGTATTCGAGGACCGACCCGCCTTCGAGCGTCGCGCGCCGGGATGACGCGTCGAGCGCTGCGACCTTGCCAATCACCAGCTTCGCGCCCGCGCGCGCGCAGAGCGCTGCGAGGTCGATGCGGATCTCCTCCGCCGAATAGTGCCCCGCGACGTAACCCGGCAGCATTCCCGAGTAGGTGTGGTGGGGGTACGGCGTGACCAGCGTCGTGGTCGTAGGGTGGGCCAACGGCCCACCGTACGAATCATTCAGCAGCCACGCGTGAGCGTGGCCGCCGCCGCCGAGCAGCACGCGCCTCACCCGCGCGCTTCTTCGCGCTTGCGCAGCTCCTTCCTCTGCACCTTGCCCGTGGTGGTCATCGGCAGCGCGTCGATGAACTCGATCTCCTTCGGATACTCGTAGGGTGCAAGCCGCCCGCGCACATGCGCCTGGATCTCCTCCTCCAGCGCCTTCGAGGCCTGCTGGCCCGGCTGCAGCACGATGAATGCCTTGACGATGGCGCCGCGCGTGGCGTCGGGCTTGCCGATCACCGCGGCGTTGGCGACCGCCGGATGCTTGACCAGGCAGTTCTCGATCTCGGCGGGCCCGATGCGGTAGCCCGAGCTCTTGATCACGTCATCCGACCTGCCCTGGTACCAGAGGTAGCCGTCCTCGTCCATCTTGCCCTGGTCGCCGGTGAGGCCCCAGTCGCCGACGAACTTGTCCTCGGTCGCCTGCGGATTGTTCCAGTACTCGAGGAAGAACACCGGATCCGACTCGCCATGGCATTCGCGGTGCACCGCGATCTCGCCCAGCTCGCCGCGCGGAACCTCCTTGCCTTGCGCGTCGATCACGGCCACGCGGTGGCCGGGATAGGGCCGCCCGATGGAGCCCGGCTTCACCGGCCACGCGGCCTGGCAATTGCCAACGACGTAGTTGATTTCGGTCTGCCCGAACATTTCATTGACCGTCACACCGAGCTGCTCCTTGGCCCACTCGATCACCGTGACGCCGACCGATTCGCCGGCGCTCATGACCGAGCGCAGCTTGAGGTCGTACTTCGCGCGCGGCTCGGGCACCGCCTTCATCATCAGCTTGAGCGCAGTGGGAAACAGGAACGAATTGCGCACGCCGTAGCGTTCCAGCAGGTCGTAGGCGCGCTCCGCGTCGAACTTGCCGCGATAGCCCAGGATCGGAATGCCGAAGGCCCAGGACGGCAGCAGCGCATCGAACAGCCCGCCCGCCCAGGCCCAGTCGGCCGGCGACCAGAACATGTCGCCCGGCTGCGGAAAGAAGTCGTGCGAGTGCACGAAGCCGCTGAGGTTGCCGATCAGCAGGCGGTGCGCTTCGTAGGCGCCTTTGGGCGCGCCGGTGGTGCCGCTGGTGTAGATGATCACCGCGGGGTCGTCGGCCGCGGTATCGACTGGTGCGAAGCGGCTGCTCGACTTCGCAAGCAGGGATTCCCAGGCATGCACGCCCGCCTCGCGCGCGCCGCCCACGCCGATCACGTGTCGCAGCTGCGAGAGCTTTCCGCGCACCGCCCAGAGATTGGCGATCGTCGTGGGTTCCACGATGGCGATGCTCGCGCCAGCGTTCTCCATGCGGTACTCGAGCGCGTCCGGGCCGAACAGGTGCGACAGCGGCAGCGCCACCGCGCCCATCTGGAAGACCGCCATGTAGGCGATCGCCGACTCCGGACGCTGCGGCAGCAGGATCGCCACGCGGTCGCCGCGCTTGACGCCGAGGCCCGCCAGGGCGTTCGACAGCCGGTTAGCCTCGCGCTGGATGTCCCAGAACGTGTACGCCGCGCGCGCGCCCGACTCGTCCTCCCAGTACAGCGCGAAGCGCGTGCGGTCCGCAGCCCACTGGCCGCAGCAGACCCGCGCGATGTTGTAGCGCTCGGGGACCTTCCAGCGGAAGGCCCCGTGGAGCTCGTCGTACCGGTCGGGCATCGCGCGCATTCTATACTTCGCCCATGAGCCCCCAAGCGCTGGTGTTCGACGCCTACGGCACCCTGTTTGACGTGCATTCCGTGATCCAGCGCTGCGACGCGCTCTGGCCCGGCAAAGGCGCGGCCCTGTCCCAGCTGTGGCGCACCAAGCAGCTCGAATACACCTGGCAGCGCACGCTGATGCGGCGCTACGCGCCCTTCTCGCAAATCACGCGCGAGGCGCTGCAATACTGCTGCGCGGCGTTGAAGTTGCCGCTCGACGCGGCCAAGGCGGACGCCCTTTGGCAGGAATATTTGAAGCTCGCGCCCTACCCCGACGTGCCCGGCGCCTTGCAGAAGCTGCGCGGCCCCAGGAAGGCCATCCTCACCAACGGCTCGCCCGACATGATCGATCCGCTGGTGAAGCACTCGGGCCTCGCGTTCGACGCGGTGCTGAGCGTCGACGCGGTGAAGCAGTTCAAGCCGGTGCCCGAGGTGTATCAGCTCGCGATCGACCGCCTCGGCGTGGCGAAGGAGACCGTCGGCTTCGTGTCCTCGAACTGCTGGGATGCGCTGGGCGCGAAGTCCTTCGGCTTCCGCGTGTACTGGATTAACCGCGCCGGCGCGCCGGTCGATGCGCTCGGCTTCCAGCCCGACCGGCAACTCGCCTCGCTGGGGGACCTGCCTGAAGTTCTGCAGTAACTGCGCGGCGCCGCTCGCGCGGCGCGTCCCCCCGGGGGACACGCTGCCGCGCCTCGTCTGCGACGCCTGCGGCACGGTCCACTACCAGAACCCGAAGCTGGTGGTCGGCACGATTCCCGAGCACGAGGGCCGGATCCTTCTCTGCCGGCGCGCCATCGAGCCGCGCTACGGCTACTGGACGCTGCCGGCCGGCTTCATGGAGAACGACGAGACCGTGGCGCAGGCCGCGCTACGCGAAACGCTGGAAGAAGCCGGCGCGCGCGTCGAGCTCGCGGACGTGTTCAGCCTGATCTCGGTGCCGAGGGTGAGCCAGGTGCACGTCTTCTACCGCGCGCGGCTGCTCGACCTCGCGTTCGAGGCCGGCGAGGAGACCCTGGAGCTGCAGCTCGTCGACGAAGCCGCCGTGCCCTGGGGGGACATCGCGTTCCGCACCGTGGGGCTGACGCTCAAGCACTGGTTCGCCGACCGCGCCCGGGGCGCCTTCGGCTTCCATGAAGAGGACATCGCTCCCCGCTAGGGCGCTAGAATCCGCTCGCATGCAGCGCCGCGAGTTCCTCCGTCTCTGCGCCGCCTCGGCCGCCACTGCGGGCGCCCCCGCCCTAGCCGCTGACGCCCGACCCCGCTTGTACGAACGCGCGCGCCTGACGCGGCCCGACGGCCGGGCGCTCCGCGCGGGCGAAGTGCCCGTCGGCCGCAACCTGATCTTCCAGTATCCGTACGCAGCGACGCCCTGCTTCCTGATCAACCTCGGGCGGCCGTCGGTGGCCAAGGTGATGCTGAAGACCGTCGACGACCGCCCGTACGAATGGCGCGGCGGCGTCGGGCCGCGGCATTCGATCGTCGCCTACTCGGCAATCTGCGCGCACCGCATGAGCTACCCGACGCGCGAGATCAGCTTCATCAGCTACCGGCCGGAGAAGGCCCCCGGCGACCGCTTCGACAAGGTCATCCACTGCTGCTCGGAGCACAGCCAGTACGACCCGGCGGCCGGCGGGCGCGTGCTCGCGGGCCCCGCGCCGCAGCCGCTGGCCGCAATCCTGCTCGAGCACGACGCGCGCGGCGACACGCTGACCGCGGTCGGCACGCTCGGCGGCGAGATGTTCGACGCGTTCTTCGACAAATACGCCTTTCGGCTCGCGCTGGAAGGGCAGGACGCGCCGCGGCGCGAAGTGCGCGGCGCGGCGGTCGTCACCGCGCTCGAGAACTACTGCCGGCAGCAGGTGAAGTGCTGAAATGGCTGGCCGCCGGCGCGCCGTTCCCGCCGGTGGACAGCGCGCTGAAGGAGCCCAACGGCCTGCTCTGCGCCGGCGGCGACCTGACGGCGGCAAGGCTGCTCGACGCCTACCGGCACGGCGTATTCCCCTGGTACTCGGGCGACGAGCCCGTGCTGTGGTGGTCGCCCGACCCGCGCATGGTGCTGTACTGCGCGGAGCTGCGCGTGACGCGCTCGCTCGCCAAGAACGCGCGCAACAAGGGCTACGAGGTCCGGGTGGACACGGCGTTCCGGCGCGTGCTCGAGGGCTGCGCCGGGCCGCGCGCCGACGGCCAGGGCACCTGGCTCGGCGAGGACATGCGCATCGCCTACGCCCGGCTGCACCGGCTCGGCCATGCGCATTCCTTCGAGACCTGGCGCGGCGACGAGCTGGTAGGCGGGCTGTACGGCGTGGCGCTCGGGCGCATGTTCTACGGCGAGTCGATGTTCTCGCGCGCGACGGACGCCTCCAAGATCGCACTCGTGGCGCTGGTCGAGGTGCTTCTTGCACGCGGCACCCCGCTCATCGACTGCCAGGTGCGCACCCCGCTGCTCGCCGGCATGGGGGCGCGCGAGATCCCGCGGCGGGCGTTTTTGCGCGAATTGGCGGGCTTGGTACACTACGACGAGGCCCCTGGGAAATGGACGCTGGCAAGATCCTCCGATGTCCCGGCTGAATGACCTTCCGCACGCGGTACTGCAGTTCTACGTCACCGCGCCGTATCCCTGCAGCTACCTGCCCGATCGCATGGCGCGCTCGCAGGTGGCGACGCCGTCGCACCTGATCAATACCGAGCTCTACGGCGAGCTGGTCAAGTCGGGTTTTCGCCGCAGCGGGATCTTCACCTACCGGCCGCACTGCGACAGCTGCCGCGCCTGCGTGCCGGTGCGCATCCCGGCCGGCGAGTACGTCGCCAGCCGCTCGCAGCGCCGCGCCTGGCGCCAGCACGCGGGGCTCACCGCGCAGCTGCAGCCGCTGAAATTCCGGCTCGAGCACTACGCGCTCTACCTGCGCTACCAGTCCCGGCGCCATTCCGGCGGCGGCATGGACAACGACAGCCGCGACCAGTACTCGCACTTCCTGCTGCAGAGCCGCGTCGACACGCGGCTGGTGGAGTTCCGCGACCATGGGCAGCTCGTGATGGTGTCGATCGTGGACTACCTGCCCGACGGCCTGTCCTCGGTCTACACGTTCTTCGATCCCGAGCGCACCGGCGCGAGCTACGGCACCTACAACGTGACCTGGCAGATCGAGGCCTGCCGCGCGCTCGGCCTGCCTTACCTGTACCTCGGCTACTGGATCCGCGAGAGCCCGAAGATGGCCTACAAGTCGCGCTTCATGCCGATCGAAGGCTTCACCGGCGGCGGCTGGCGGCGCCTGTCGGAGGCGGACCTCGCGCGCATGCGCTTCTAGCGGATGCTGTATGCGCTTGCGCGGCCCCTGCTCTTTGCCCTCGATCCGGAGCTCGCGCACGCGCTAGCCCTCGGCATGGCGGGCCTGCTGCCCGCCGCGCGGCCCGCAGGGTCCCCGGTGCGCGCCATGGGGCTCGAGTTCCCGAACGCGGTCGGTCTCGCCGCGGGCCTGGACAAGAACGCCGAGCACGTCGACGCGCTCGCGCGCCTCGGCTTCGGCTTCCTCGAGGTCGGCACCGTCACGCCGCGGCCGCAATCGGGCAACCCGAAGCCGCGCCTGTTCCGCTTGCCGCGCGCGCAGGCGCTCGTCAACCGCATGGGCTTCAACAGCGCGGGGCTGGATGCCTTCATGGCGAACCTCGAGCGCTCTTCGTGGCGAGGGATCCTGGGCATCAACCTCGGCAAGAACGTCGATACGCCGATCGAGCGCGCCGGCGACGACTATGCCGCGGGCCTGGAGCGCGTCTATTCGCGCGCGAGCTACGTGACGATCAACGTCTCCTCCCCAAACACGAAGAACCTGCGCGACCTGCAGGAGAACCGGGCGCTCGATGCGCTGCTCGCGCAACTCGTCGCCCTGCGCGCGCGCCTGGCCGACCGCCACGGCCGCCACGTGCCGATTGCTCTCAAGGTTTCGCCCGACCTGGAAGCGGCGCAGGCGCAGTCGGTCGCCGACGTCGTGCGACGGCACCGCGTCGAGGCTGTGATCGCCACCAATACGTCGATTTCGCGCGACGGCGTGGAAGGCCTGCCGCACGCCGGCGAGGCCGGCGGCCTCTCGGGCGCGCCGATTCGCGCACGTGCCACCGCTACCCTCGCCGCGCTGGCCGCGGCGCTCAAGGGCGAGGCCGACCTGATCGGGGTTGGCGGCATCTTGCGCGGCGCCGACGCCATGGAGAAGCTCGCCGCCGGGGCGTCGCTCGTACAGCTTTACACAGGACTCATCTACCGCGGGCCAGAACTGGTCGCCGAATGCGTGGCAAGCGTACGCGCATCGCGCTGATCGACGAGGCTCGCTGCATCGGCTGCGCGCGGTGCATCGACGCGTGCCCGGTGGACGCGATCGTCGGCGCGCGGGGGTTAATGCACACTGTGGTTGCAGAGCTCTGCGTCGGCTGCGACCTGTGCCTGCCGCCCTGCCCGGTCGACTGCATCGAGGTTGTGCCCGCGCCGGCGGCATGGACCGCGGCCGACGCGCGCGCGGCGAAACAGCGGGTGGCCTCGCGCAAGCGGCGCCTGACACGTCGCGCCGAGATTCCTGCGAGCGACGCGGCGCGCCGCCGCGCGGTGCTCGCAGCGGCGCTCGCCAAGCGGCGATGAGCCCGGCCAAGGTCGCCGAGCTGTTCCGGCGGCTGCGCGACGCGAATCCGGAGCCAAAGAGCGAGCTCGAATACGGTTCGCCCTACCAGCTGGTGGTCGCGGTGGTGCTTTCCGCGCAGGCTACCGACAAGTCAGTGAACCTGGCAACGCCAAAACTGTTCGCGATTGCCCCCACGCCGCAGACCATGGTGGCGCTGGGAGAAGCGCGGGTGACCGAGCTCGTCCGCACCATCGGCCTGTTTCGCACCAAGGCAAAGAATGTCGTCGCTTTGTCCAAGCAACTGCTCGAGCGGCACGGCGGCGAAGTGCCGCGTAGCCGCGAGTCGTTGGAGGAACTGCCCGGCGTCGGGCGCAAGACCGCGAATGTGGTGCTCAACGTCGCCTTCGGCGAGCCAACCATAGCCGTCGACACCCACATCTTCCGCGTCTCCAACCGCACCGGCCTGGCGCCGGGGAAGACGCCCGAGGTGGTCGAGGCGAAACTGCTCAAGGTCGTGCCGGCGGAGTTTCGCCGGCACGCGCACCACTGGCTGATCCTGC
>JBOIFE010000343.1:0-6823 GCA_050741015.1 Burkholderiales bacterium
TGCCCACGTCGTTCCGCGATGCGCGGAAACAGTTCGTACACCTCGGCGATGGTCTGCCTGGCGAGCGCGCGCGCGCGCGGCAGCATTGCGCCCATCTCGAGGTTCTCGGCGACGGTGAGCGTTGGGAATACCTGCCGGCCCTCGGCGACCTGGCCGACGCCGAGATTGCAGACCTGGTGTGATTCGAGCCCGACGATTTCGTGACCGGCGAAGCGGATTTGCCCTGAGCGCGGCTTCTCGATACCGGCAATGGTGCGGATCAGCGACGACTTGCCGGCGCCGTTCGCGCCGACGATCGCGACGATCTCGCCGCGCGGCACGTCGAGCGAGACCTGATCGAGCGCCTGCGCGTCTCCGTAATACAGGTCAAGCCCGCGCACCGACAGAAACGGATCGCCCCCGCCCTTGCCCGATCCGGCGCGCACCGAAGTCATCGCGTTCACACCTCTGCCTCTTCGCCGAGATAGCACTCGAGCACCGCGGGGTCGCGCACCACCTCGGCGGGCGCACCGTTCGCGATGATCTGGCCGTGGTTGAGCACGACCACGCGCTGCGCCAGCGCCATCACCGCGCGCATCACGTGCTCGATCAGCAGGATCGTCAGCCCCTGCGACCGGTTGATCTCGCGGAAGACTTCGACCATCTGGTCGCACTCGGTGGGGCGCAGGCCCGCCATGACCTCGTCGAGCAGGAGCAGCCGCGGGCGCGTCGCGAGCGCGCGCGCAACCTCGAGGCGCTTTCGATCAGGCAGCGTCAAGGACGACGCGGGGAGCCAGCTTTTCGCTCCGAGCCCGAGCTTTTCTACGATCTCGGCCGCATGTTTTTTCGCGGCCGAGACATCTTTTGACCTTAACAGCGCCCCAACCACCACATTGTCGAGAACGCTCAGCCCCGCAAACGGCTTGACGATCTGGAACGTCCTCCCGATCCCCGCCGCGCACACCTGGTGCGGCCGCAGCCCGTGGATCGGCCGGCTGGCGAACAGGACTTCGCCCGCGTCGGGCGCGTAGACGCCGGCGATGACGTTGAAGATCGTGGTCTTGCCCGCGCCGTTGGGCCCGATCAGCGCATTGATGCTGCCTTCGGCGAGCGCGAACGAGGCGTCCGACACGGCCTTGAGGCCGCGAAACGCCTTGGAGACGCCTCGCACTTCAAGCAGGCTCATCGGCGAAGCCCCAGCTTGCGCGCGATCGGCGGCCACAGCCCGTTCGGCACGAACATGACCACGATGAGCAGCACCAGTCCGTAGAACACCTGCTTGATGCCGGGGACCTCCCAGTCGAAGGCGCCGAGGAGCTCCGTCAGGCCGTCGCCGAGCAGCGTGAGCAGCGCGGCGCCGACGATGGGTCCGAACAGCGACCCGACGCCGCCGATGACCGGGCCGAGCACGATCTCGATCGACTTGCTGATGTGGAACACCTGCTCCGGGAACAGGTTGTTGTAGTAGAAGGCGTAGAACACGCCCGCGACCGAGGTCAGGGCGGCGCTGATGACCACTGCGGCCATCTTCCAGCGGAAAGTGTCGATGCCGAGCGCGCGCGCGGCTTCCTCGTCCTCGCGGATCGCCTGCCAGTAGTAGCCCGCGCGCGAGCGCAGCAACGCCCAGCACAGCGCGAGCGCCCCGGCGCACAGCGCGAGGATCGCGTAGTAGTACATCCCGGGCGGCCCGCGGAAATGCGCGAGATCGACCTGGTCGCGCTGGGCCACCTTGAGGAACATCCCGCCGGGGCCGCCCGTCCAGGGCAGGTGGTCGAAGCCGATGCGCGTGAACTCTGCAAACGCGATCGTGAGCAGCGCGAAGTACACGCCCGAGATGCCGAAGCGAAACGCGAGGAAGCCGATCACCGCGCCTATCGCCATGCAGGCGAGCATCGCGATCCACAAACCCGCCCAGGGCCCGAGGCCGTAGTGGAAAAAGAGGCCTCCCGCCACGTATCCCCCCACGCCGATATAGAGCGCGTGGCCGAGCGAGAGCTGCCCCGCAAAGCCCATCATGATGTTCCAGGCCTGCCCGGCGAGCGCGAGGTAGAGGATCAGCGTCGCCACCGACAGCACGTAGTTGTTGGCGAAGGCCGGCAGCGCGACCAGCAGCGCCCCGAGGATCGCCAGCAGGATCGCGCCGCGCCGGCTCACGGTCGGCGCCCCAGCAGGCCTTGCGGCCGCAGCAGCAGCACCAGGATCAGCAGCCCGAAGCTGAACATGCTCTTCGCCGAGGGCGTGATCAGCAGGCCGGCCAGCGCCTCGGAGGCGCCGATCAGCACGCCGCCGACCAATGCGCCGCCCATCGAACCCAGGCCGCCGACGATGACGATGACGAACGCGAGCAGCGTGTAGCCCGGCCCGATTCCGGGCGTCACCTCGAGCAGCACCGACAGCGCGCAACCGGCGACCGCGACGCAGGCCGCGCCCAGGCCGAAGGTGAGGGCGTAGAGGTGCTTGACGTTGAGCCCCACCACCCGCGCGCCGAGGTAGTTGTCGGCGCAGGCGCGCACCGCCTTGCCGGTCAGCGTGTAGCGGAAGAACGCGAACAGCAGCGCCGCCGCGACGAGCGCCGCGCCGGCCGCGTACACGCGCGCCGTGTCAAACAGGAGCTTGCCCGCGGCGAAGGACTCGAGCTGGTAGCCGGTCTGCACGTTGCGCGCGTCGGGCCCGAAGGCGATCAGCAGCGCATTCACGATGATGATCGACACCGCGACGAGCAGCATGAACTGCGAGTGCTCGGGCCGGGTGATGAAGGGGTTGATCAGCCCGGCCTGCAGCAGGTAGCCGAGCACGAAGAACGCGGCGGCCACGGGTAACATGGCGAGGAAGGGGTCGAGCCCCCAGCGGTCGAACAGCAGCACCGCCGCGTACATGGCCACGGCCATCATCTCGCCGTGCGCGAAGTTGACCACGCGCACCACGCCGAAGATCACCGACAGGCCGAGCGCCATCAGGCCGTAGACCAGGCCCGTGAGCACGCCCGCGATGAGGACGTTGGCGACGAGATCCCAGGACATAAAAAAGGGGCCGGCAGTGCCGGCCCCCTATTGTGCTGCGATTCCGCTCAGCCGTGCTTGTAGTCGGGCGCGGGGAACACGACCTTCGCTTCCGCGAACTCCGCGGGCAGCGTCACAGTCGGCTTGCCCTTGAGGTTCTGCACCGCGGCGGAGAGGTTCCCCGTGACCTGGCCCTTGGCATTGAACTGGATCGGGCCGCCCAGCGACACGCGCCCCTGCACCGGGATGTCGGTCTGGCGGATGGCGTCGGCGAGCGCCTTCGGGTCGGTCGAGCCGGCGCGCTTGAAGGCGGCGGCGGCGACCTGGATGGCGTCGAAGGTGAAGCCCGCGTTGACGCCGTGGAAGTGAAAGTCGTCCTTGGGGTAGCGCTTGGCAAAATCGCGAGCCACCAGGCTGGTCATCTTCGACTTCGGGTTGTACCAGACCGTGTTGTCGATCACGTACTCGGCGTACTTGCCGAGCGACTTGGTGAACTGCTCCTCGTACAGGCCGGGGCAGCCCGGGCTCATGATGCCCATCGGGTGCCAGCGCTGCTTGATCATCTCCTTGCGCAGGATGATGCCGTCGTTCAGGCGGCACACCAGCATGAGGAAATCCACGTTGGCTGCCTTCGCCTTCGACACCTCGACCGTGAGGTCCTTCGCCGCCGGGTCGTAGGCGATGGTGTCGACGATCTTGAAGGGCAGGAAATCGAGCTTCGGCAGCAGGAACCCGATGCCCCGGGTCATCGCCTGGCCGAAGGTGTCGTTCACGTGCATGTAGACCGCGGTGCGCGGCGCGGTGTGCGTGGCGCGGAAGATGTCGCCCATCAGCGCGAGGCCGTTCTTCACCAGGTCGGGCGCGGTGGGGAAGATGCGGAACACGAACTTGTAGCCCTGCTCGGTGATCTGCGGCGCGGCGGCGATGTGGATGACGAGCGGCACGCCGCGCTGCTCGGCGACCTGCGCGATGGCGGAGGTGTGGCCCGAGTCGAAGGCGCCGACCAGCACGTTCGCGCCCTCTTCGATCAGGCGCTCGGCGCGCGTGCGCGCGGTGTCCGCGTTGGTCTCGGTGTCGCCGCTCATGATTTCGACGTCGACGCCCAGCGTCTGCCGGATCACGGCGGGCGCCAGCTCCACGCCTCTCCAGCACGACTGGCCGATCAGCGCCTGCACGCCCGAAAGCGGCAGCAGCACGCCGACCTTGAGCTTCTTCGGCTGCGCGTGCGCGATGCCGAAAGGCGATACTGCACCGAGCACACCTGCGGCGGCGAGCGCCTGGTTGAACCGGCGGCGATTGATGCGCTGCGACATGAATGCCTCCTCCTAGAGGTGATTCGCTCCCGCGGACTGTTATAGACCATTACAATCGACCGGTCAACGATGAAGCGGCTGCCTTCTCCGGTCCGACCGCGCGTGCTCGCGCCGATCGCGCGCGTGCCCGGGCTCGACTACGACGTGCTCGACGAGCTGCTCGGCTACGCGCTGCGCCGGGCGCAGGTCGGCATGTTCCTCGCGTTTCATGCCGCGACGCGCGGCCGCGAGATCACGCCGCCGCGCTTCACGGCGCTCGTCATCGTCGGCGCGAATCCCGGCATCGGCCAGTCGGTGCTCGGGCAGGTGCTCGGCATCGCGCGCTCGGGCGCGATGATGCTCACCGACTGGATGGAGGCGCAGGGCCTGGCCGAGCGCCGCCGCCGCCCCAACGACGGGCGGTCCTGGGGCGTGCACCTGACGTCGCGCGGCGAGAAAACGCTGGCCGCGATGAAGCGGCGTGTGCTTACCGAGGATCGCCGGCGTGCACGCGTGCTGAATGCCGCCGATCGCCGCACGCTGCTGCGGCTGCTGGAGAAGCTCGCCGGATGAGCGCACCGCTGCGGCGCGTGCCGCTCGGTGCAGCCGACGTCGTGGTGACACGCCGCGACGACGGTGTGGTGCTCCTTCGCTCGCCGCACGTGCTGGGTCCGTATCCGCGCAACCTGACCGAGCGGCTCGAGCACTGGGCGCGCGAGGCGCCGGACCGGGTGCTCGCGGCACAGCGCGACGCCGGCGGCGGCTGGCGCACGCTGACCTACGCCGCGGCGCACGCGCGGTCGCTGCGCGTGGGGGAGGCGCTGCTCGCGCGCGGACTGTCGGCCGAGCGGCCGCTCGCGATCCTGTCCGAGAACAGCCTCGAGCACCTGCTGCTGTTGCTGGGCGCGATGCATGTGGGCGTGCCCTGCGCGCCCGTGTCGCCCGCGTACTCGCTGCTCTCGACCGACCACGCGAAGCTGCGCTACGTCATGGACCTCGCGACGCCGGGCCTGGTTTGGGCGCAAGACGAGGCGCGCTTCGCGAAGGCCGTGGCGCATGCGGTGCCCGCGGGCACCGAGGTCGTCTACGGAACGCTCGTCGAGGCAGCGCCCACCGCGCGCGTCGCCGAGGCGAACGCGCGAACAGGCCCCGACACCGTCGCCAAGCTCCTCTTCACGTCGGGCTCGACCGGGCAACCGAAGGCGGTGATCAACACCCAGCGCATGCTCTGCTCGAACCAGCAGATGCTCGCGCAGTCGCTGCCGGTCCTCGCTGAAACGACTCCGATCCTCGTTGACTGGCTGCCCTGGAACCACACGGCGGGCGGCAATCACAACATCGGCATCGTGCTGTACAACGGCGGCACCTTGTACATCGACGAGGGACGTCCGGTTTCGGGCCTGATCGAGAAGACGGTGCGCAACCTGCGCGAGGTCGGCCCCACCGTCTATTTCAACGTGCCGCGCGGTTATGAAGCGCTGCTGCCGTTCCTGCGCGACGACGAAGCCCTGCGGCGCACGTTCTTCGGGCGACTCGGTCTGCTGCAGTACGCCGCGGCCGTGCTGCCGCAGCCGGTATGGAAAGCCTACGAGGATCTTGCGCTGCAGACCTGCGGCGAGCGCATCCTGTGGATCACGGGCTACGGCGCGACCGAGACCGCGCCCTTCGTCATGGGCACCAATCGCGGCGCCGCGCGTGCGGGCACGGTCGGGCTGCCGGTCGACGGCGCTGACATGAAGCTCGCGCCCGTGAACGACAAGCTCGAAGCGCGCTTCCGCGGCCCGGCGATCACCCCGGGCTACTGGCGCCAGCCCGAGCTCACGCGCGCGGCCTTCGACGAGGAGGGCTACTACCGCTCGGGCGACGCCATGCGCTTCCTCGATCCGCAGGATCCTGCGCAGGGCCTCGAGTTCGACGGCCGGCTGACCGAGGACTTCAAGCTCACCACGGGCACGTGGGTGAGCGTGGGGCCGCTGCGCGCGACGGCGATCGCCGCCGGAGATCCGTGGGTGCAGGACATCGTCATCGCCGGCCATGACCGGAACGAGATCTGCGCCCTCGTCGTTCCCCGGCCCGGCGCGACGCCCGACCTGCAGCGGCTTCTCGACACGCTCGCCGCCGGCAGCACGGGAAGTTCCAACCGCATTGAGCGCGCGCTGGTCCTCGAGCGCGCGCCGTCGATCGATTCGGGCGAGTTGACCGACAAGGGTACGATCAACCAGCGCGCCGTGCTGCGCGTCCGCGCCGACCAGGTGGAAATGCTGTATACGGAACCCTTCGCACCCGCAGTGCTGAAAGCCAGGCAATGAATCTCGACTCGCTCGTCGCCATCGACGTCCACACCCACGCCTGGAAATCCGCGCTTCGCGTGGGCGACCAGCCGACCGAGTCGCAGCAGGCGATGGGCAATTACTTCCGCTACAAGCCGCAGCACCAGACGGTGCCGGAGATGGCGGAGATGTACCGCAAGCTCAAGATGGCGTTCGTGGTCTTCACCGTGGACGGCGACAAGGGCGCGAGCCGCGGCATCACGAACGAGGAAATCGCCGAGCT
>JBOIFE010000344.1:0-5402 GCA_050741015.1 Burkholderiales bacterium
CGCGCCGCGCGGTTGTAGCCGATGCGCAGGTGGCGCTGCACGAGCGAGATCGACGGGCGGCGCGTGCGCAGCACGATCTCGACCGCCTGGTCGTAGAGCACGTCCTTTTCGCCGCCCGCGCCCTCGCCGTTCGCGCCGCTGGCGAAATCCTCGCCCACACCGGGGTCGAGCACTTCCTCGATGTACTCGGGCGAGGCGAGCGATTTCAGGTGATCGACCACCTTGTGCACCTCGTGGTCGCCGACGAAGGCGCCGTGCACGCGCTGCGCGAGCCCGGTGCCCGCCGGCAGGTACAGCATGTCGCCCGAGCCGAGCAGCGCCTCGGCGCCCTGCTGGTCGAGGATAGTGCGCGAGTCGACGCGGCTTGCCACCTGGAAGGCGATACGAGTCGGGATGTTGGCCTTGATCAGCCCGGTAATCACGTCGACCGAGGGACGCTGCGTGGCAACGATGAGGTGGATGCCCGAGGCGCGCGCCTTCTGCGCGAGGCGCGCCACCAGTTCCTCGACCTTCTTGCCCACGACCATCATGAGATCGGCGAGCTCGTCGATCACCACCACGATGTACGGCAGCGGCGCGAGCGCCTGCGGCTCGCCCGTATCGATCGTCGCCGGGTCTTCGAGCGGCCGGCCCGCCTTCTCGGCGTCGGCCACCTTGTGGTTGTACCCCGAGAGATTGCGTACACCTACCCAGGACATCAGCTTGTAGCGGCGCTCCATCTCGGCGACGCACCAGGTCAGCGCGTTCGCCGCCTGCTTCATGTCGGTCACCACCGGCGCGAGCAGGTGCGGAATCGCCTGGTAGACCGAGAGCTCGAGCATCTTCGGATCGACCATGATCATACGCACGTGGCGCGGCTCGGCCTTGTACAGCAGCGACAGGATCATCGCGTTCAGCGCCACCGACTTGCCCGAGCCCGTCGTGCCCGCGACCAGCAGGTGCGGCATCTTCTGCAGGTCCGCGACCACGGGATTGCCGGCGATGTCCTTGCCCAGCGCGAGCGCGAGTGGCGAGTGCATTTCGGCGTAGACCTCGGAGCCGAGGATCTCGGAGAGGCGCACGGTCTGCCGGTGCGGATTGGGGATCTCCAGCCCCATGCACGACTTGCCCGGGATGGTCTCGACGACGCGGATTGACACCACCGACAACGCGCGCGCGAGGTCCTTCACCAGGTTGACGATCTGGCTGCCCTTGACCCCGACCGCGGGCTCGACCTCGTAGCGCGTGATGACCGGCCCCGGGTAGGCCGCGAGCACCTTCACCGACACGCCGAAGTCGGAGAGCTTCTTCTCGATCAGGCGCGAGGTGTATTCCAGCGTCTCGGCGGCAATCGGCTCCTCGCCGTCTTCGCGCTCATCGAGCAGCTTCACCGGCGGCAGCGGCGTGTCCGGCAGGTGGTCAAACAGCGGCGCCTGCTTTTCCTTCTGCACGCGCTCGGACTTGCGGATCTCGGGCGGCGGCGGCGCGATCACGAGCGGCGGGTGGTCCTCCTCACGGCGGCGATCGACCTCCAGCACCTGTTCGCGCTCCTCGCGCGCGAGGTTTCCCGCCTTGCGGTCGGCACGGCTCTCCCAGGTGCGCCGCGCGAAGCTCGCTGCGGTCTCCAGCGCCGCGCCGATGAGCTCGGCGACGGCGAGCCACGAGAGGCCGGTGAACAGGCTCCAGCCGACCGCTGCGAGCGTGAGCAGCGCAAGCGTCGCCCCGGTGAACCCGAGGACGTGCAACACGGCCCCGCTGACGGCGTCGCCCACGATGCCGCCCGGATGCTGCGGCAACTGCGCGCTGAGCGTGTGCAGCCGCAACGCCTCGATCGACGCGCTCGAGACCAGCAGCACCGCGAAGCCCCCGAGCGCGATGGCGAGGGGGCGCCGGTCGATGAGCGTCGAGCGCTCGAGGCTGCGGTAGCCCCAGGCGACGCCCACCAGGCAAAGCGCCACCCACCAGTAGGCCGACACCCCGAACAACGCGAGCAGGACATCGGCGAGCCAGGCGCCGGCGCGACCGCCGGCGTTGTGAATCGCCTGCGCCGCCGCGCTGTGGGTCCAGCCGGGGTCGCTGCGATTGAACGTGAGGAAGATCAGCAGCAGGTAGGCCGCGAGCGCCGCCAGCACCAGCCATCGCGCCTCACGCAGAAGGTTGGCGAGCTTTGCGGGAAGGGGCGCTACTGTGGTTTTCTGCGCGGCTGCCATCGCGACCCCTCGGGGTCGGCGAATTTTACCGCAGGCGCCCCCGGTTCACGCCCGCTAGCGGGCGCTGATCGCGCACTCCAGGCGCTCGCCGATGCCCGCGACCTGCCGTCCCGAGAGGATCGACTGGATAAAGGTCGCCGGCGGCGCGAATTGCAGCCCCGGGTTGGTCGACCGAAACAGCGGCCGTTCCCCGGGCGCGATCTGGCTGAACTGCCCCGCGCCGAGCGCGAGCTCGCCAGCGCCGTTGCGCACCACGACCTCGCCGTCGGCCACGCCCACGTACACCGCCGGCGCGAGGCCGGCGCACTCGCCACCGCGCTCGTTCACGCAGTCGTCGAGCGAGAACGTGGTGCCGCGCACGCCCACCGTCGCAGTCTCCGTCGTCATTTCCTCGTTCTCGGGCTTGCGCTTGCCGATGCCGCCGGTCACCGCGCGCAGCCCGCCCTTGAGCAGGCGCAGGGCGAACGCCTCCTTCTCGGGGTGATCCTTCGAGATGCGGAACTGGTCGAGGCGTACCGCGGTGAGCGGCTTCAGCGTGACCGTGCCGCCGTCGGCAAAGCGAACCTGCGCGTAGCTGTCGCGCTCGGTGTTGAGCGTGTCGCCCTCGCGGATTTCCGACTGCCGCGAGAGTATCCGCACCGTCCCATCGGGACGCTTCACCGACAGGGTGCCCGAGAGCTGCGTCACGCGGCCGTCCTGGCCAAGGGCGGCGAGGGGCAACGCGAGCGAGCAGGCTGCGAGGACGAGGATGCGCAGGTGGTTCACTATCCCAGCATCCTAGGAAGCGGACGCCAGCGCCGGCGAGGAACTATTTAACGCCTAAACGACTGATTGCAGGGAAGAATGCCGCCGGTCATTCCGGCAGCATGATGGTGTCCCGCAGCAGGATGCTCGAACCGCGCATTTCGATGTAGCCCCCGGTCTGCAGGTCCTTCATGACGCGGCTCACCATCTCGCGCGAGGCGCCGATCATCTTGGCGATGTCCTGCTTGGGCAGGCGCTTGGTGACCATCTTCTGGCCGTCCACGGTCTCCGCCATGTCGAGCAGCAGCCGCGCCACGCGCCCGTAGACGTCCAGCAGCGCGAGGCTGCCGATCTTGCGGTCGGCCTCGCGCAGCCGGCGCACCAGGCCCTTCATGACCGCCATGGCCATCTCGGCGTTCTCGGTCATGGACTTCTTGAAGTCGCGCCGCGTGATCACGAGCAGCTCGCAGGGCTCGATCGCCACCACGCTTGCCGAGCGGGGAGCGTCGTCGATGAGCCCCATCTCGCCGAAGAACTCACCGGCCCCGAGGATGCTGAGGATGACCTCCTTGCCGTCCGCGTCGCTCATCATCACCTTAAAGCGGCCCGAGAGGATGATGTAGAGCGAGTCGGTCGGGTCCCCCGCGGCCATGATGATCGAGCCGCGTGTCGCGCTGCGGCGCGTCACGAGCGTGGCGAGCAAGCGCAGCTGCTCCTCCGGGAAGGTGCCGAAGAGCGGGACGGTGCGCAGCACCGCCGAAGATACGGTAGTCGCCATGGGCAGTCGGGTTCCTCCCGGCTATGGTAGCAAACCGGCCGCGGCCCGCTAGAACACCAGCGAAAGACTGCCGTGGAACCGGCTTTCCCCGCGCGCCTTGTAGGTCCCCGGGTCCCCGTTGAGGCCGGGCGAGCCGCCCGCGTCCACCACCCGGCCCCAGTCCAGCCTGAACGCGAGCCAGTTGCCGCGGTTGACGCGCAGCCCGACCCCCACGCTGGCAATGCCCTGGCGGACCGGGTCCCCGGGCGCCGGCTGCACGCGCTGCACCGTGCCCCAGTCGTAGAACGCGAGCGCCCGCGCCCGCGTCTCGCCCCACCCGGCACGCGCGCCGAAGTCGGGCGTGTACATCTCGAGCGAGCCCCGGAATCCGCGGTCGTCGATCAGCGCGCGCTCGTCGAAGCCGCGCACCGAGTCCTGCCCGCCGATCCCGAACTGCTCGCCGGCGACGAGCATGTCCCGCGTGCTTTGCCCGGAGAAGCCGAAACGCATCTGCCAGTCCCGCGGCAGCGCCTGGTTGTGGTTGAAGGTCCAGCGCCAGAGCATGTAGTACGGATTCGGGCAGTGCCCCATGCCGTCCGTGCGCGAGACGCCGTACGGCGCGTTGGGCGGCAGCTGGCAGAAGTCGGCCGGCTCGCCGTCGCTGCCCCCAGGGACGTTGCGCCAAAGGCCCAGCGAGAACCCCGTTTCGCTCTGCGGTCGGCGCAGCAGGCCGGAATAGTTGAGTGAAAGTGGCCGAACGGTGATGTCGGGCTGCAGCTGCTGCGGGCTGCCGACCGCCGTTATGCCGCTGTTGTGGTAGCCGCGGATATCCCATCCTGCCGCGAGGCGATGGTCGTAGTCGCCCCGGCGGTCGAGGTAACGCGTGTAGCGGAGGCCGAAAATGCCGCCGGCCCCGCTGACGTTGAACAGGTTGCCCACCGTGCCCGAATCGACGTTGGAGTAGCCGCCGATGACGTCGATCGCGTCACCGAGGTCGTAGAGCGGCACGCGCAGCCCCATGCCGAGGATCAGCACGCGCTTGCTCGGCTCGATGGAAAGCTGATCGGGATCGTCGCTGTTGTAGGGCGCGCCGACCGCCTGCAGCGTCAGGACCTGGTCGCCACCCGCGACATTGGCGTTCTGGTAGCCCACGCCCACGCGCAGCCAGCCAGTCTCGCGCGTGCCGGTCGAGTCCACGGTGACGCTGTATTTCGCCGGGGGCTCGTCGATCACGCGCACGACGGCGTCCACGGTCGCATCCTCGTTGCCGCTGCGCAGCAGCACGGTCTCCTGCTTCGACGGGTTCTCGTTCGCCAGGCGCAGGTTGCGCCCTACCGAGACGATGTTGGGCGGCGCGCCAGGCGCGAGCGACGGCACGCTCGCGCGTATGTTGGCGTCGTCGAAATACCGGTTGCCCTCGACGACGACCCGGCCCACGCGCGCCTCCACGATCCGCAGGCGGATCTCGCCGCGCTCGAGTTCCTGCTCGGGCAGCAGCACCTGCACGGCGCTGAAGCCGGCCTCGCCGTAGAGGCGCTCGACGGCTTCGAGCGCGCGCTGCACGTCGCCGAAGTCGCGCTCAGGCCCGGTGAACGGGGCGGTCGCCGCCTGCAGGCGGGCCGCCGGCACCAGCGTCGCGCCGTCGAAGATGAAGCGCCGGATCTCGAACCGAGGCGCATCCTCGGCCGGCGCCGGCGCCGGCGCGAGCGCGC
>JBOIFE010000345.1:0-4850 GCA_050741015.1 Burkholderiales bacterium
GCCCGAGCCCATCATCACCGGCGTGAAGCGCGAGCCCTCCTCGTTGGTCCAGGAGACGACCTCCAGCGGCGCGTGCGTGCGCACGCCGGCGTCGTTCAGCGCGCGCACGACTTCGAGCCCCGCCATCACGCCAAAGGCGCCGTCGTACTTTCCGCCCGAGGGTTGCGAGTCGAGGTGGCTGCCCATGGCGACCGGGGCGGCCGCGGGATCCGTCCCGGGGCGCCGCGCGAAAACGTTGCCGATGCCGTCGACCTCGACCGCGCACCCCGCCTCGCGCGCCCAGCGCGCAAACAGGTCCCGCGCCTGGCGGTCTTCCTCGGTCAGCGTAAGACGCCGCACGCCGCCCTTGGGCGTCGCGCCGATCCGGGCCAGCTCCATGAGCGAGGCCCACAGGCGGTCCGCATTGATGCGCAGGCTGTCCATGGCGGCGATTGCTCCGGGCTAGCTTACCCCATTACACTTTTCCCATGAATCCTTTCGATCTCGCAGGGAAAGTCGCGCTAGTGACGGGCGGAAACGGGGGCATCGGGCTCGGTATCGCGAAGGGCTTGAGCGCGGCGGGCGCCAGCATCGCCATCGCCGGGCGCAATCCGGCCAAGAACGCGTCGGCGGTGGGCGCCCTCGGCGCCCGGGCGATCGGCCTCGCGGGCGACCTGAACGATCCCGGGCAGGCCGCGCGCATGGTCGCGGACACGGCCAAAGCCTTCGGCGGCGTGGACATCCTGGTCGCGAATGCGGGAGTCAACATTCGCAAGCAGCCGCAGGACTACACCCCGGCAGAGTGACGCCAGGTGATCGACACCAACTTGAACAGCGTCTTCGCCTGCTGCCAGGCCGCCTATCCCGAAATGAAGCGCCGCGGCGGCGGCAAGATCGTCACCATCGGCTCGATGACGAGTATTTTCGGTCTGGGCGTGGGGCCCGCGTATGCCTCGACCAAGGGCGCGGTGGTGCAGCTCACCAAGAGCCTCGCCATCGCCTGGGCGAAGGACAACATCCAGGTGAACAGTATCCTGCCCGGCTGGATCGACACCGACCTCACGCGCAACGCGCGCCAGCAGATCCCCGGCCTCGATGAGCGCGTCCTGCAGGGCACGCCGGCCGCGCGCTGGGGCGAGCCCGTGGACCTGGCCGGGACGGCGGTGTTCTTCTGCAGCCGCGCGAGCGACTTCGTCACCGGCACCGCGTTGGCGGTGGACGGCGGATTCTCCAGCTCGATGTTCTAGCCGCGGCTCAGGCCGACCAGGCGACGACTTTCTGCTTCTGCTCGCCCAGGCCCCGGATGCCGAGGCGCACGACATCGCCCGGCTTCAGGAACACGGGGCTGGGCTTGATGCCCATGCCGACACCCGGCGGCGTACCCGTGGTGATGACGTCCCCGGGCATCAGTGTCATGTACTGGCTGACATGCGACACGATCTGCGCGACCCCGAAGATCATGGTGCGCGTGTTGCCCGATTGCATGCGCTTGCCGTTTACGTCGAGCCACATGTCGAGGACCTGCGGGTCGCGGATTTCGTCGGTGGTCACCAGCCACGGACCGATCGGGCCGGCGGTGTCGAAGCCCTTGCCCTTGTCCCACTGGCTGGTCGCCATCTGGAAGGCACGCTCGGAGACGTCGTTCACCACGCAGTAGCCGGCGACCACGTCGAGCGCGCGGTCGACGCTCAGATATTGCGCCTTGGAACCGATCACGATGCCGAGCTCGACCTCCCAGTCGAGCTTGGTCGAGCCCTTGGGCTGGACGATGTCGTCGTTCGGCCCGCTGATGCAGCTCGTTGCTTTCATGAACACGATCGGCTCGGACGGGATCGGCATCCCGGCCTCCTTCGCGTGGTCGCTGTAGTTCAGGCCGATCGCCACGAACTTGCCGATGCCGACGTAGGGCACGCCCATTCGCGGGCCGTTGGAAACCACCGGCAGCGATTCGGGCTTCACCTTGGACAGCATCTTCAGGCCGCGCGGCGAGATCTCGTTCGGACCGATGTTGTCCACCACCTTGGACAGGTCGCGGAGCTTGCCCTCGGCGTCGATCATCCCCGGCTTCTCGAACCCGTCCTTGCCGTAGCGGCACAGCTTCATATGGTCATCCCCCCGTCGATGGAATACATGTTGCCCGTCGCGAACAGCGACTCGTCCGAAGCGAGGAATACGAGGATTCCCGTGATGTCCTCGACCGAGCCGAGCCTCCCCATGGGCTGCCGCGCGATGAAATCCTTCCTCGCCTGCACCGGGTCGGCGAAGGCGTTGATGCGCTCGGCGAGCGACGGCGTATCCACCGTGCCGGGGCCGATGCAATTGCAGCGAATGCCCTGCTTCACGTAGTCGGCCGCGATCGCCTTGGTCAGGCCGATCACGGCCGCCTTGGTGGCGCCGTAGACGAAGCGGTTGGGCAGTCCCCGCACGCTCGAGGCGATCGAGGACATGTTGATGATCGAGCCCTTGCCCTTCTTCAGCATGCCGGGCAGGAGGGCGCGCGCGACGAGGTACATCGACTTCACGTTCAGGTTGAAGCTGAAGTCCCAGTCCTCGGGCTTGCAATCGAGGATCGTGCCGTGGTGCACAAATCCCGCGCAATTGAACAGCACGTCCACCGCGCCAACTTCGCCCGCGGCGCGCGCGATCGCGCCGGCGTCGAGGACATCGAGCGCCCGGGTCCGGATTCCTTCCCGGCCGTCCAGGTCCGCCAGCAGCTTGGAATTGAGGTCGGTGGCCCACACCGTGGCGCCCTCGCTCGCGAAGGCGAGGGCCGCGCCGCGCCCGATGCCCTGGCCCGCGGCCGTGATGAAAGCGGTCTTCCCGGCGAGCCTGCCAGCCATCGATTCACTGCCTTTTCTTGTTGCGGGAGGGGGAGGAATTATACGAGCTTCGTCCGCGGCGGGTGGCCGCGGCGGGTAGAATTTCGCGGCTATGAACCAACTCGACTTCAAGGGCCGCACTGCGGTCGTCACCGGCGGGCTAATCGGGATCGGCGCAGCCATCGTGCAACGTCTGCAGGCCTCGGGCGCAAAGGTGCGCGTCTGGGACGTCGGCGACAAGTCCGCGCCGGTCGACGTCGCCGACGCCGCGTCCGTGGAGCGAGCGACCGCGAAGGCGATCGCGGAGCTCGGTCGGATCGACATCCTGGTCAACAACGCCGGCATTGCGGGACCCACGATGCCGGTCACGGAGTATCCGGTCGCGGACTGGAAGCGCGTGATCGACATCGACCTGACCGGGCCGTTCCTGTGCTGCCGCACCGTGGTGCCGCACATGGTCAAGGCGGGATACGGCCGCATCGTCAACATCGCATCGATCGCCGGCAAAGAGGGCAATCCGAACGCGCCGGCCTATTCCGCGTCGAAGGCGGCCGTTATCGCGCTGACAAAATCGCTCGGCAAGGAGCTTGCGTCGTACGACATCTCGGTCAACTGCATCACGCCGGCGGCGGCGCGAACTGCCATCTTCGATCAAATGACGCAGGAGCACATCGACTTCATGCTGTCGAAGATTCCGCGCCGGCGCTTCGTGCGGGTCGATGAGATCGCCGGGCTCGCCGCCTATTGCGCCTCGGGCGAATGTTCGTTCACGACGGGCGCCGTGTTCGACATTTCCGGCGGGCGGGCGACCTATTGACCGACCACGCGTTGCAGCGCCGCCAGCGGTTGACCGGCATCGCGCTGATGTGCGCGGCGGTAGCCTCGTTCTCGTGTCTCGACACGACCGGCAAGTACCTCAACCATCACATGGGGACGACTGAGGTCGTCTGGGCGCGCTATTTCTTCGCCTTTGCGTTGACGATGCTGTTTTCAAATCCGCTGAAGCATCCCGGGCTCATGCGCACGCCCCGTCCGTTCATGCAGATCGGGCGATCGGCACTATTGCTGTTCTCTACCGCGCTTAACCTGTTCGCGTTGCGCTGGCTGCAGCTCGACGAGGCGCTGTCGATCATCTTCGCGACGCCGTTTCTCGTCGCGGTTCTGTGCGTGCCGATACTCGGCGAGCATGTCGGCTGGCGCCGCTGGACGGCGATCACTGTCGGTTTCTGCGGCGTGCTGGTGGTGGCCCGCCCGGGGTTCGGCGGACTGCATCCGGCCGCGTTGCTCTCGCTTGGCGGCACGGTCTGCTACGCGTTCTACGTCATCTCGACGCGCGTCTTGTCGCGGAGCGACAGCAGCGAGACCACGCAATTCTATACCAACCTCGTCGGCGCGGTCGGAATGACACTGATCGTGCCGTTCGTCTGGATGCCGCCGGACAGCGTGCTGGTCGCAGGGCTGATGGTGCTGATCGGCGCGTTGGGCGGCGGCGGGCATTATCTGCTGATCCGGGCCCACCGGCTGGCGCCGGCGTCCACGCTGGCGCCGTTCATCTACACGCAGATGGTCTGGACCACGACCCTTGGATTTGTCGTGTTCGCAGACGTGCCGCACCGCTGGACCATCGTGGGCGGGCTGATCGTCATTTCGTCCGGGCTCTATCTGCTGCACCGTGAAGCCGTTCGCAAAGTCGAGCCATCGGCACCGGTTGCCTAAGCGCTGGGGGCGGCGCTAAGTTGCCGGAAAATAGACCTTCGAGGAACAATCATGGCCACGGCGAAGGATCGGGCGGGACCCGCGGGCTCCGGCTTGAATGACGATATTGGCGAGGAAAAGCGCCTCGCTCTGTATCGCTCGCAGGTGCGGCTGCGTGAGGCGGAGCAGCGCGCCTACGATCTGTTCCTGCAGAATCTGGTCAAGGGCACCAGTCATCTCTCGCTCGGGCAGGAGGCGATCGCCGCCGGCTTTGCCGAAGCCATGGTCAAGGGCGATCTATCGTTCTGCACCTATCGCGGCCATGCCCACACGCTGGCGCGCGGCGTGCCCGTCGAA
>JBOIFE010000346.1:0-2433 GCA_050741015.1 Burkholderiales bacterium
ATCGACATCAGGTTGCGGAACATCATCGAGGTGGGGCTGAGGAACACTTCGCCGAGCGACACCGTCGGGAAATCGATCGGCAGCCCGCCCGCGGCGAGCACCCCGCGCTTCACGGCCTCGATCAGCTCCTGGAAATGCCGGTGGCAATTGTTGAATCCGCTGCGCGAGTCGGCGATGCCCACCACCGGCCGCGCGAGCATCTCGGCGGAGTAGCCCATGCTCTTGGCGAAGGAGCGGCGCAGGTAGAGCGAGAACCCCGCGTCACCGTAGTTCGTGAGGCCGCGGGCGAGTCCGATTTTCTTTTCCATGGATCGGGATTCTAGACCGGACCTAAGCCATTGATTTATCGTAGTGGGACATCTCCCACTCGCTGGATCGCCAGGGTTGTGGTTGCATTCCCACCCGGCCGCTCGCTAACTTTAGGGCTGGAAGGAGGTACGGGATGCACGCCACGCTCGCCGAACGGGGCGGTGCGCTGCTCGACAGCATCGCGGATTTCTGCCGCCGCAGCGGCATGGCCGAGTCGACCTTCGGCCGGCGCGCGGTGAACGACGGCAAGTTCGTCGCGCGGCTGCGGGACGGCGCGCGCATCACGCCCGAGACTCTCGAGCGCGTGTCGAGCTTCCTCGCCAGCCGCGGCGCCTCCGCTCCCGAGTCCCCGCGCGAGTTGATGCCGCTGCTGCGCGTCGCGCCGCGCCGCGCGGCCCCGGCCGAGCCGGCCGAAGGCGCGCCTTCGCGCAACTTCCGCTTCTTCGACAACCGCCAGAAATACCTGCTTTTCGTCAACACCTGCAGCGAGAAGGAGGTCATCGCGCGCCGCGTCGGCATGGAGCTCGCGAGCATCCACCCGCGCCCGCCCGCGGTGCGCGTGTTCGACGCGGGCATGGGCGACGGCACGGTGCTCACGCGCGTCATGCGCGAGATGCACCGGCGCTTCGCCAACCTGCCGTTCTATTTCGTCGGCAAGGAGGTGAGCCTCGAGGACGTGCGCCTGTCGCTCGCGAAGATGGCCGACCGCCTGTTCGAGCATCCGGCGACCGTGCTCGTCGTGACCAACATGTACTACAGCGAGGCGCCCTGGCTCGCGCCGCGCGCGGTCGCGGCCGCCACGTCGCTCCTGTGGCACGAGGCGCCGCTCGCGGGCACGACGGCGCACGAGTTCAGCGAGCAGATTGCGGCGCTCGAGCCCTTCCTCTCGGCGAACTGGCAGGCGCGCCACAGCGCGAAGACCGGCAACCCGGTCTACGAGCGTCCCGTCGCGCTCGTGCTGTACCGCGAGGACTACCGGTTCCTGCTCCACGACGTGGTCCCGAAGCAGGGACGCGCGCGCGCGGACTACGACCTCGTCATCGCCTCGCAACCCTACCGCGCGCGCGTGCCCGTGCAGTTCAAAGCGCAGCGCGTGATCGCGCCGCTCGTGCGCGCGCTGGGGCCGGGCGGGCGGCTGCTCGGCATCCATTCCTGCGGCAACGACCCGGGCCTGGAGATCGTGCAGCGCGTCTGGCCGGGCGAAGCGCCGTTCCAGACCAACCGCCACGACGTGCTGCGCGCGGTGCGCACCGAGCTCGGGCGCGACGCGCGGCTCTACAACTTCAACGCCTACGCCGACGCGCGCGCGGTGTTCCGCTACGACATGCACACGCTGCCCACCGAGGTCTCGGCGAGCATCGGCACTTCGACGCTGTTCGCGGCCTGGAACGCCGCGGTCTACGTCGCGCAGATCGACGACGAGCGCCTCGCCAAGGTCATCGGCGAGCGCAAGTACCTGGACGCCACGCGCGAGGTGCTGCAGTCGCACGGCGGCTTGTGGTTCCTCGACGAGTCCTATGTCGTCTCCCGCAAGCGCGCTTGAGCCGCTCGCCCCGGGCGCCGCGGAGCTCGTCGCCGGCGGTTCGCTCGAGATGGGCGCGCACCGGCCCCAGGACGCCGCGGCGATCGCGGCGCTGCTGCCCGCGGGGACGCTGGTCTACGTCAACCACCTGCCGCGCCACAGCCTCGAAGACTCTCTCGCCTCGATCGCCGCGCTGCGCGAGGCGGGCCTCGAGCCCGTGCCGCACCTCGCCGCGCGCCGGATCGCGACCCGCGCCGAGCTCACCTCGTTCCTCGCGCGCGCCGCGGTGAAAAAGGCGCTCGTGATCGGCGGCGACGAGCGCGAAGCGCGTGGCCCCTTCGCCGACGGTGCGGCGCTGATCCGCTCGGGCCTGCTCGCGGACGCCGATGTGCGCGAGGTCGGCCTGCCCGGCTACCCGGAGGGGCACCCGCGCATTCCATCCGCCGAGCTCGAGCGCGACCTGCATGAGAAAATCACGCTGGCGGCGGCGCAAGGCCTCGGGCGCTACGTGGTAACGCAGTTCTCCTTTGCGCCGACGCGCGTCATCGAGTACTGCTCCAGCCTCGCGCGCACGGCGCCCGCAGTGCCGGTGTACGTGGGCC
>JBOIFE010000347.1:0-9858 GCA_050741015.1 Burkholderiales bacterium
ACGCTGCTCTACAGCGCCCGCGACACGATTCATAATGATGCCGTGGTGCTGCGCGAGTATCTCAGTCACAGGAGATGACAATTCTTCCCGCCGATGCGTCCGCGGTCGCCAACGCGCCCCGACCCGCCCAGGTCAGCGGTCTCGAGAAAGTGCTGCGGGGACTTTCCGTCTTCACCATGCTCATGACGGTGCCGCAGGTCCTTGCAGTGTGGGTCGGCCGCGACGCCGGCGGGGTGTCGCTCGTGTCGTGGGCTTCGTATCTCGTCGCCGCGTGCCTGTGGTTCGTCTACGGCCTGCAGAAGCGCGACAAGACGATCTATCTCGCCTGCGTTGGCTGGGTCGTGCTCGACGCGGCGATCGTCGCCGGGGTCATCGTCCGTGGCTGACGCCTGCTTCGAAGTGCCGCTGGAGATGCTCGCCGCCTGCCACGGGCGCATCGAGCACCAGTGCGCCACGCTGCGGCGCCTGGTTTCGCACCTTGCGGCAAACGGCGCCGACCCGGAGGCGCGCAGGGCGGCCGCCAACGTGATGCGCTACTTCGACACCTCGGCCAGGCACCATCACAAGGACGAGGAGGAAGACCTGTTCCCCGCGCTGATCGAAGCGGTGGCCGGATCGGACGCGGTGTGCCTGCGCGGATTGATCCAGGGGTTGACGGCGGATCACCGGGCGCTGGAAGCGGCCTGGGCGCGCCTGCGCCCGGTACTCGAGAAGGTCGCCTCCGGCGAATCCGTGACGCTCGCCACGGACGAAGTCGAGGGGCTGGCGCGTTTGTACGAACGCCACATCGAGTTCGAGGAAAGCGAGCTGCTGCCGATGGCGGCGCGGCTGCTGAGCGAGGAGGAACTCGGTCGCGTCGGGCGCGCCATGCGCGCGCGCCGGAGTTGAGTCCGCCCCGAGAAACTACCAGTCGAGCTCGAGGTCGAACCCTCATGGCCAGTCTCTATGTGCGTTTCGGGAATGACCCGCATCATGCCGCGGTCAAGCTGCCGCTATTCGAGCGCAAATCGCTGCTCGACCTCCTGCTGACCGGCGGTGTCGCGCTGGCGCACGAATGCGGCGGCAAGATCGCATGCGCCACCTGCCGAGTCATCGTGCGGGAGGGACTGGAGCACTTCGCGCCGGCGGGCGACGACGAATTGGACATGTTGGACACGGCGGGGATTGCGGAACCGAACGCGCGCCTCGCTTGCCAGGCGATCGCGCTAGGCGGCGACCTGGTGATCGAGATACCGCCGATTGAGACTGCGCCAGTCGCTGCGCTCGCGCCCGCGGCAGCCCTCCCGGTGCTGCTGACCCCGCGCGCCGCGAGGCATCTCGCGGCGCAGCTGGCGAAACGTCCGGCCAGCGCCGCGGTGCGCCTTGGTGTCGCGCCCGCCGGCTGCTCCGGCCTGCGCTATCGCGTTGAATTCGCCGACGCGATCCGCGACGACGACGTGGTCTTCGAGAGCGACGGCATCCGCATCGCGGTCGAACCGGCGAGCTTGCCGCACGTGCAGGGGACGACGCTCGACCTGGTGCAGGAAGGGCTGGCGCGCCGGCTGCGCTTCGACAATCCGAACGCACGCAGCACCTGCGGCTGCGGCGAAAGCTTCGGGACATGACGAAGGTGTCGATGCGACCCGATCCGGCCATCCTGCGCGCGCGCGGTGCAAGGGTCCCAAGCGATGGCGATGAGCGTTTCCGCATCGCGTTCCTGGTCGAGCGCGACGGCGAGGCTGCGGCGCTCGCATGGGTGAAGCGCACGCTGGGGATCTATCGGCGGGCCGTACTCGACCGGGGGCATTTTGCGAGCACCCCGGTATACCGGCGGCTGTTCCTGGCTTCCTGCGCCGACTTCCGGCGCTGGTTGTCGACCCGGGCGCTGTCGTGTTGACCGCCGAAGAAAAGCTGGACCTGGCGCTGGAGGGCACGTTCCCGGCCAGCGACCCGTTCTACCTGCCGCCGGATGCGTCGGCAGCGCCCGAAGCCTTCGAACAGACCGGAGCGCCGGAATCCGCACGGCCCGTCGACCGGCGTTCCTGAATCTTGCGCGCTTGCGTTTTCCGGTCGGCGCCGTAGCGCTCGCCGTCCTGGCGCGGCTCGCATGAGACCTTCGTTCTCCGGGCGGCTGGCGTATCGCGATGATGTATAACGGTTTTGCGGGTCGCGTCATCCAATGAGTCATCGCAAAGGAGTAAGCCCATGGCACGAATCGTCAAGCGCACGCTGATGGAACCCAAGGCCTACAGCATCGACGGCAAGGAGCAGTGGCTATGCCAGTGCGGACTGTCCCTGAACCAGCCGTTCTGCGACGGCTCGCACAAGCTCGCCAGCGGCGAGGATCCCGCCAAGCTGTACTGGTATGACGAGGATGACGCGCGCCACGAGGCGTCGAATGCCCTGCCGGGGATCCGCACGTTTTGAACACGTACGAGATCTCGCTCATCGGGCATCAGGAGGTCGCCGACGGGACGCGAGCGTTCCGCTTCACGAAGCCGCCCGGATTCGCTTTCAAGCCAGGGCAGGCGGTCACGCTTTTCCTGCTCGATCCGCCGCCCGAAGCCAACAGCAAGCAGCGCATCTTCTCCCTGGTGAGTGCGCCTTTCGAGCCGGAGCTCGAGATCGCAACGCGCATGCGCGAGGGCAGCGCGTTCAAGTGCGCGCTCAAGAGCCTGCCGGCCGGCGCGAAACTCCGGCTCAGCGGCCCGCGCGGCGCCATGACGCTGCACGAGGACCGCTCGCGCGCCGCCGTATTCATCGCCGGCGGCATCGGCGTCACGCCGTTCATGAGCATGCTGCGTCAGGCCGCCCACGACCGTCTCGCCCAACGCCTGCTTCTGATCTGCTCGAACCGCCGGCCGGAAGACGCCCCGTTTCTTGCCGAACTGCAAGATCTGGCGCTGCAATACGAGAGCTTCCGTATGCGCGCGCGAATGACCGACCGGGACGGCTTCGTCGACGCCGCGACGATCAAGGGCTTTGTCGACGACGCGGCCGCGCCCGTTTACTATCTCGCGGGTCCGCCGGCGATGGTGGAGGCGATGAAAGCCGTGCTGCGCGGCGCGGGCGTCGGTGACGCGGACGTGCAAAGCGAACAGTTCTACGGGTACTAGCAGTTTGCCGCTTGCGAGCGTGCTGCGGCCCTCGGCGCCGACCCTTGTCATGGTGTTCGCTCGCGGAGATACTAAGCTCAGGATTTTCCGTTCATTCAAGGCCACGGAGGCGGACATGGATCTAGGGCTCAAGGGCAAACGCGCGGTCGTCACGGGCGGAAGCAAGGGCATAGGCCGTGCGATTGCCGAAGGATTCGCCGCCGAAGGGGCCGGCGTTTCGATCTGCGCGCGCAACGCCGGCGAGGTGGCTGCTACCGTTGCCGCGCTCAAGGCCCGGGGCGTCAAGGCCTACGGGCGCGCGCTGGACGTGGCCGACGGCGCGGCATTGACGGGCTGGATATCGTCCAGCGCCGCGGAACTGGGCGGCATCGACGCGCTGGTGTGCAACGTCAGTGCGCTGGCGGTCGGCGATACGGCCGAGAGCTGGGAAAAGTCGTTTCGCATCGACATGATGCACAGTGTCAATGCGGTGGCGGCGGCGGTGCCGTTCCTCGAAAAGTCGAAATGCGGCTCGATCGCGCTGATCTCCAGCGTGTCCGGCTTCGAGGTGGATTTTGCCGCCGGCTCCTACGGCGCGTTCAAGGCCGCGCTGATTCACTACGCCAAGGGACTGAGCCGGCAGCTCGTAGGCAAGGGGATCCGCGTCAATTGTGTCTCGCCCGGCAATACCTACTTCGACGGCGGCATCTGGCAAACGATCGAGAAGAACATGCCGGATCTGTACAGCTCGACGCTCAAGGTCAACCCGACCGGAAAATTCGGGACCCCGGCCGAAGTCGCGAGCGGAGTCGTGTTCCTCGCCAGCCCGGTCGCCAGCCGCATTTCGGGCACCAACCTGGTGATCGACGGCGCGCTGACGGTCGCGGTCTAGATAGGGAAAGCGGGCCATGAGCGCAGTCAAGCGTCACACGATTCACCGCGAACACATCCACCACGGCTGGAACAATGCGTTCGTCCCGCGCCTGAAGATTGCCCCCGGCGAGACAGTGCATTTCGAAGTGGTCGACGCATCGTCGGGACAGTTGAACCGCACATCTACCGCGGCCGACCTGGAGAAGCTCGACCTCGCGCGCGTCAATCCGGTGACCGGGCCGGTGTACGTCGACGGTGCCAAGCCGGGCGACGCACTGAAGATCAAGGTGCTGTCGTTCCGTCCGTCGGGCTGGGGCTGGACCGGGAACATCCCGGGTTTCGGCTTGCTCACGGACCAGTTTCCGCAGGCGAAACTGCACCATTGGAACTACGATCCGGGCCTCGCGCCCGCGATGTACGGTCCCGGCGGCCGCGTGCCACTGAAGCCGATGTGCGGAACCATCGGCGTGGCGCCGGCCGCGCCCGGTCTGCACAGCATCATTCCGCCGCGCAATGTCGGTGGCAACATGGACATTCGAGATATCGTCGAAGGAGTCGAGCTCTATCTGCCGGTGGAGGTTGACGGGGCGATCTTCTCGGTCGGCGACACGCATGCGGCACAGGGCGACGGCGAAGTGTGCGGCACGGCGATCGAGAGTTCGATCGACGTGGCCCTCGAGTTCGACCTGGTGAAGGGTGCCAATCTTCGCTCGCCGCATTACGTCACGCCTGGCCCGCTGACCCATCATTTCGATACCAGGGGCTACGAGGTGACCACCGGAATCGGCCCTGATCTGATGGCGGGCGCGCGTTGCGCCGTGTCTGAAATGATCGAGCTTCTGAGCCGGCGCTTCGGCTATTCATCGATCGACGCCTACATGCTGTGCAGCGTCTGCGCGGATCTGCGCATCAGCTCGATCGTCGACGTGCCGAACTGGGTGGTCTCGTTCTACTTTCCGAGAGTAATACTTGAATAGCCATTCTTGAGCAGATCCCCGCAAAGGAGCATCGATGCCAAGAGTGAAGGAGATCGACGACGCCCGGGGCGACCCGATCCTCGCGGAGGTGTTCGCCAGGGAGCGCGCCCACTACGGCGATCTGCTCAACCCGACGAAGGTGATGGCGCACTGCCCGCCCATCCTGCAGGCGGCGAAGATGCTGAGCGCGTGCATCGCCCGCTCGGGCACCTTGCCCAAGGGCCTCGCGGCGCTCGTGTCGCTGCGAGTCGCGGCGATCAACGGCTGCCCGTTCTGAGTCGACATCAATTCGGTCCGTGTGACCGATATCGAGGGCGGCGACGGCAAGCTGGCGCAGCTGGGCGACTGGGCGGAGAGCGGCGCTTTCAGCGACCCGGAGCGCGTGGCGCTGGAGTACGCCGAGCGCATGACCTATACGGGCCGGAAAGTGGATGACGCCTTGTTCGGGCGGCTGAAGGGGTGGTTCAGCGAGCCGCAGATCGTCGAGCTGACCGCGGCGATCGCGCTAGAGAATTTCCGCAGCAAGTTCAATCCCGCCCTTGGCGTGGCGTCGCAGGGCTTCTGCTTGCTGCCCAAGCGATTTCAGCTCGGCGTTGCCGACGACGCCGGCAAAGCGAACTTCTAGCCGCGAGGAAAAATCAAGCAGGTGGTCGTGCCGTGCGCGAGCAGTCGCCCGCTGCCATCGGTCAGCCGGCCCTCGGCGGCGCCGATGCGGCGTCCGCACGACAGCACGGTGCCTTCGGCTCTAAGAAGGCCGATCTCCTTCGTGACCGGTCGCAAGAAGGAGATCTTGAACTCCAGCGTCGTCGACGCATGGCCTTGCTCGAGCATGGTTTTGACCGCCAGTCCCATGCAGGTGTCGAGCAGAGTCGCTGCGACACCGCCATGCACCGTGCCCTCCGGATTGAGATGCTCATCCGAGGAATTGGCCGTGACAACCACTCGGCCCTGCGCGGCCTCGACGACATCGTATCCAATCGCTCGCGCCATGGTGTTCAAGGGGAGCGAGCCGTCGACGAGACCTTGAACGAACTGCAGTCCGGTCATCGTCATCAGCTTGTCGGCGTCAACGATCCCACAGCGCTTGCCTGCCGGCGTTTTCATCTTTCGTTACCCCAATGAGCTCGCGTTGTCCTTCCAGCCCCAGCAACAGGTCAGAGCCCCAGATAGGCCTGGCGCACCCGGTCGTCATGCAGGAGCGCGTTGCCCGTGCCGTGCATGGCCACCGCGCCGTTCTCGAGCACGTAGGCGTGCTGCGAGATGCGCAGCGACACGGCGACGTTCTGCTCGACGAGCAGCACGGTGAGGCCGCGCGCATTGAGCGCGCGGATCGTGCGCAGCACGTCCTGGACAACCTTCGGCGCGAGGCCGAGCGAGGGTTCGTCAAACATGATCAGCTCGGGCTTGCCCATCAGGCAGCGGCCGATGGCGAGCATCTGCTGCTCGCCCCCGGAGAGCGTGCCGGCGAGCTGCTCGCGCCGCTCCGCGAGACGCGGAAAAAGCCCGTAGGCCTCGTCCAGCGACTGGCGCAGGCGGCCGCGGGCCCGCGGCAGCAGCGCGCCCATCTCCAGGTTCTCCTGCACCGTGAGGGTCGGAAACACCTGCCGGCCTTCCGCCACCTGCCCGATGCCGAGGTCGCAGATGCGGTGCGACGGCAGCCGCGTGATGTCGCGACCGTCGAAGACGATGCGGCCGCGGCGCGCGCGCTCGATCCCGGCGACCGTGCGGATCAGCGAACTCTTGCCCGCGCCGTTCGCGCCGACGATGGCGACGATCTCCCCGCGCGCGACCTCGAGCGACACCCCGGCGAGCGCCTGCGCGTCGCCGTAGTAGAGGTCGAGATTCTCGACGGCGAGCATCAGAGCTCCACGTCCTCGCCGAGGTAGCTCTCCAGCACCGCGGGATCGCGCACCACGTCGGCGGGCGTGCCGCGCGCGATGACCTCGCCGTGATGGAGCACGCCGACGTGCTGCGCGAGCGCCATCACCGCGCGCATCACGTGCTCGATGAGCAGGATGGTGAGGCCGTCCGCGCGGTTCAACTCGCGGAACACCGCCACCATCTCGTCGCATTCGGTGGGCCGCAGCCCGGCCATGACCTCGTCCAGCAGCAGCAGCTTCGGGCGCGTCGCCAGGGCGCGCGCGACCTCGAGGCGCTTGCGGTCGGGCAGGGTCAGCGCGGAAGCCGGTGCGTCTTTCTTTTCCGCAAGCCCGAGTTTCTCCAGAACGGCAAGCGCAAGGATACGGGCGGACAAAACATTCTTCTCCCGATGCAGGGCGCCCACGATCACGTTGTCCAGCACCGACAGGCCGGCAAAGGGCTTGACGATCTGGAAGGTGCGGCCGATGCCCACGGCGCAGACTTGATCGGGCCGGAAGCCCTGGATGCTGTGCCCGTCAAAGCGGATTTCCCCCGCGTCGGGAGGGAATACCCCCGCGATCATGTTGAAGCAGGTGGTCTTGCCGGCGCCGTTGGGTCCGATGAGCCCGGCGATCGCGCCCTGCGGCACGTCGAAGGCGGCAGCGGCGACTGCCTTCAGGCCGCGGAAGGATTTGCTGATGCCCTGCACCTGGAGCAGTGTCATCGGGAAAGGCCCAGCTTCTTCGCCAGCGGCGGCCAGATGCCGTTGGGCAGGAACATGATCACCAGCAGCAGCACGATGCCGTAGAACACCTGCTTGATGCCCGGAATCTCCCAGCCGAAATGCGCCAGCAGCTCGGTAATGGCGTCCGACAGCACGGTCAGCATGGCGGCGCCGAGGATCGGCCCGAACAGCGTGCCGACGCCGCCGATGACGGGTCCGAGGATGATTTCGATCGAGCGGCTGATGTGGAATATCTGCTCGGGGAAGAGGTTGTTGTAATAGAACGCGAAGAACACGCCGGACACCGCGGTCATGGCCGAGCTGATGACGATGGCGAGCATTTTCCAGCGGAAAGTATTGATGCCCAGCGCCTGCGCCGCCTCCTCGTTTTCCCGGATCGCCTGCCAGTAGTAACCGGCTTTCGATTTCAACAGATAGTTGCAAAAAAAACAAGGCAAGACAAACCAGAAATAAAATCGCGTAGTAATACATTTCCGGCGGGCCGCGGAAGTTCGCCAGGTCCACCTGGTCGCGCTGCGCCACCTTGAGGAACAGGCCGCCCGAGCCGCCGGTCCACTGCAGATGGTCGAATCCTATGCGCGTGAATTCGGCGAAGGCGATGGTCAGCAGCGCGAAGTAGACGCCCGAAATGCCGAAGCGGAACGCGAGGAAGCCGATCGCCGCGCCCAGCGCCATGCACAGCGCGATCGCCAGCCAGACGCCCGCCCAGGGGCCGATGCCGTAATGGGTGAACAGCGCCGCCGCGGCGTAGGCGCCGACGCCAACATATAAGGAATGTCCCAGCGAGAGCTGGCCCGCGAAGCCCATCATCACGTTCCAGGCCTGGCCCGTGTAGGCAAGGTAGAGGATCAGGGTGGCGACAGAGAGCAGGTAGGCGTTGGCGAATTTGGGGAAAGCCAGAAGGACGACAAGCAAAGCCAGAAGCAATGTCTTCTGCTTCACGGCTTCTTCCCCATCAGTCCCTGCGGCCGGAACAACAGCACCAGGATCAGCAGGCCGAAGCTGAACATGCTCTTGGCCGAGGGCTGGATCAGCAGGCCGGCGAGCGCCTCGGACAGGCCGATCAGCACGCCGCCCAGCAGCGCGCCGCCCATCGAACCCAGGCCGCCGACGATGACGATGATGAAGGCGAGCAGGGTGTAGGAGGGCCCGAGGCTGGGCGTCACGTCGAGGAACAGGATCATCATGCAGCCGGCCACCGCCACGCAGGCCGATCCCAGGCCGAAGGTGAGCGCGTACAGGTGCTTCACGTTCAGGCCCACCACCAGCGCGCCGAGATGATTGTCCGCGCATGCGCGAATCGCTTTTCCACTTAACGTTTTTCTAAAAAAAAGAAACAACATCAAACTCGTTGCCGCAGCCATGCTGGCGGCATAGACGCGCGGCTTGTCGATGAGGATCTTGCCGAACTCCCAGGACTCGAGCTGGTAGGGGATCTGCACGTTGCGCGCGTCCGGCCCGAACGCCATCAGCATGCCGTTCACCAGGATCATCGCCACCGCGACCATGAGCATGAACTGCGAATGCTCCGGCCGCGTGATGAACGGATTGATGAGCCCGGCCTGCAGCAGGTAGCCCAGCACGAAGAAGCCGGCCGCCACCGGGATCGCGGCGAGGAAGGGGTCCAATCCGAACGCGGTGAATAAACCGACCGCGGCGTACATGGCGATGGTCATCATCTCGCCGTGCGCGAAATTGACCACGCGCACTACGCCGAAGATCACCGACAGGCCGAGCGCCATCAGCCCGTACACCATGCCGGTGAGCACACCGGCGATGGTGACGTTTACTACCAGGTCAAAAGGCAACTACGCCTTCTTGTAATCGGGCGCCGGGAATACCGCCTTCGCTTCGGCGGCGCTCACCGGCAGCACCACGCGCGGCTCGCCGTTCAGGTTCTGCGTGCAGGCGGAGAGGTTGCCTTCGACCTGGCCCTTGGCGTTGAACTTCAGCGGTCCGCCCAGCACCGTGCGGTCGGTAATGTTGGTGTGGCGGATTGCGTCGGCGAGCGCTTTCGGATCGGTGCTCTTTGCGCGCTTGAAGGCATCGGCCGCAACCAGGATGGACTCGAAGGTATAGACCACGTTGGTGCCGTGGAACACGAACTTCTCCTTCGGGTTGGCCTTGTCGAAGGCGGCCTTCACCACCTTGGTCATGTGGGTCTTCGGGTTGAACCAGGGCGCGTTGGAGATGCAATAGTTGGCGATCGGCCCCAGCGCCTTGGAGAACTGCTCTTCATACATTCCGGGCGATCCCGGGCTGATCACGCCCATCGGGTGCCAGTGCTGCTTGACCATTTCGCGGCGCAGGATGATGGCGTCGTTCAGGC
>JBOIFE010000348.1:0-8649 GCA_050741015.1 Burkholderiales bacterium
GGTGAACACCGCGAGGTCGGTCGTGCCGCCGCCGATGTCCATCACGCAGACGCCCAGGTCCTTCTCGTCGTCGTTCAGGACCGCGAGCGCGGAAGCGAGCGGCAGCAACATCACGTCGCGCACCTGCAACCCGCAGCGGCGCACGCACTTGGTGATGTTCTCGACTGCGGATACCGCGCCGGTGACGATGTGCACCTTGACCTCGAGCCGCACGCCGCTCATGCCGAGCGGCTCGCGCACGTCCTCCTGCCCGTCGATGATGAATTCCTGCCGCAGCACGTGCAGGATCTGCTGGTCGGTCGGGATGTTGACCGCCTTGGCGGTCTCGATCGCGCGCTCGACGGCGAGCGCGCCGACCTCGCGGTCCTTGATCGCGACCATGCCGGTCGAGTTGAAGCTCTTGATGTGGCTGCCGGCGATGCCGGTGAAGGCCGAGGTGATCTTGCAGTCGGCCATCAGCTCGGCCTCCTCGAGCGCGCGCTGGACGGCGCTGACGGTGGACTCGATGTTCACCACGACGCCCTTCTTCAGCCCCTTGGACTCGTGGCCGCCCATGCCGAGGAGCTCGATCGATGCGTCCTCGCGCAGCTCGGCCACCAGCGCCGCCACCTTGGAGGTGCCGATGTCCAGCGCCACGACGAGGTTCTTCGATTCCCGTGCCATCGCCTATCCGCCTTTTTGTTCCGCCAAGCGCATCGCAAACCCGTTCGGGTAGCGCAGGTCGACGTGATCCACCTTCTGCGTCATGCGGCCGAGCGTCTGCGGGTACGCCGCGACGAATCGCGCGAGCCGCGCCTCCACCGGATCGCTGGGCGCATCGCGCCCGAGCTCGAGCGCAAGTCCGCCGGCGAGCCGCAGCTGCCAGGCGTGCCGGGGAGTGACCACGACCTGCGACGGCGCCGCGCCGATCGGCGCGAGGATGCCGACGAATCCCCGGTAGCGCCGCGTGACCTCGCCTTCGGTTCCCGCCGGCCCGGCAAAGAGCGGCAGCGCATCGCCGCCCGTGCCGGCAAATCGCGCGCCCTGCTCGTCCACCAGGCCGTCGCCGCCCCAGCGCGCGAGCGCGACGTGCTCTTCGAGTTCGACCTGCAGCCGGTCGGGCCAGACGCGGCGCACCTGCGCTGCGCGCACCCAGGGCAGCGCCTCCATCGCGGCACGCACTTCGGCCAGGTCGACCGAAAAGAAGTTGCCCGAGACGTGCCCGCGTGCCGCCTGCGAGATTTCCTGCTGCGTGGTGTGCGCGAGCGCGCCGCTCACCTCGATCTCGCGCAGCGGAAACAGCGGCGAGCGCAGTAGCAGCTGCATTGCGGCGACGGCGAAGACGACCAGCGCCAGCGCGGTGAGGAAGCCCGCGGCGGCGTTCAGCACGCGCGGGTTATCCCACATGGGCGCCCTCCAGGATCCGAACGCACAGGTCCTCGTAGGACAGGCCCGCCGCGCGCGCCGCCATGGGCACCAGGGAATGGTCGGTCATGCCCGGCGCGGTGTTCACTTCGAGCAGCCACGGCGCTCCCGCACGATCGAGCATCAGGTCAACGCGGCCCCAACCGCAGCACCCGAGCGACTGGAACGCCCGCAGGCACAGCGCCTGGATCTCGCGCTCGCGCTCGGGAGGCAGCCCGCAGGGAATGAGGTAGCGCGTGTCGTTGGCGACGTACTTCGCCTGGTAGTCGTAGAAGACACGAGGTGTCTCCAACCGGATCAGCGGCAGCACTTCGTCGCCGAGGATGCCGGCGGTCAGCTCGGTGCCCTCGATGAACTTCTCGACCATGACGCGCCGGTCGTAATTCACTGCGAGCGCGTAGGCCTCGTCGAGTCCGGCTGCGGCGAGGACCTTGCTCATCCCGATCGAGGAGCCTTCGCTCACCGGCTTCACCATCAGGGGCAGGCCGAGGCGCTCGGCGACTCTCCGAAAGTCGCTGCCTGCGTCGACGACCTCGAACGGGGGCGTTGGCAAGCCTTCCGCCATCCACACGCGCTTGGCGCGCAGCTTGTCCATGGCGAGCGCCGAGCCGAGCACGCCGCTCCCGGTGTAGCGCAGGCCGAGCCATTCGAGCGCGCCTTGCAGCGTGCCGTCTTCGCCAAAGCGGCCGTGCAGCACGATGAAGGCGCGATCGAATCGCCCTTCGATCAGATCCGCGAGATCCCGCGTCTTGGGATCGAACGCATGCGCGTCCACGCCGCGCGCGCGCAGCGCCGCGAGCGCCATGCCGCCGCTCTTCAGTGAGACCTCGCGCTCCGCCGTGCTTCCGCCCATCAGCACCGCGACCTTCATGCGGCGTCCCCCATGATGCGCACCTCGGGAACGAGCTCGATGCCGAAGCGCGTGGCGACGCGAGCGCGAACATCCGCGATCAGGCCTTCGATGTCCGCGGCACTCGCCCGGCGCTCCGGGTTAACGATGAAGTTGGCGTGCTTCTCCGACACGCGCGCGCCGCCCCGCGTGAGGCCCTTCAGCCCGGTCGCTTCGATCAGGCGTGCGGCATGGTCCCCGGGCGGGTTGCGAAAGACGCTGCCCGCGTTCGGCAGCGCAAGCGGCTGCTCCGCGATTCGGCGCACGAGCAGCTCGCGGATTCGCGCGCGCGACGCGGCGCCGTCGCCGTGCGGCAGTTCGAACCAGGCGCCCGCGAACCATTCGTCCTCGCCGAGCCTCGCGCCGCGCAGCGCGCAATGGCGGTAGCCGGTCTCGAATTCGTCCCGTGCGCGCTCGCGCATCCGTCCCCCACGGTCGATCGTGAGGGCGCGCCCGACGACGTCCCAGGTCTCGCCGCCGTAGCAACCCGCGTTCATGGCGAGTGCGCCGCCGACGGTGCCCGGGATGCCCGCGAGGAATTCGGCGCTCCCGAGGTCATGCCGCGAGGCGAAGCGCGCGACCTTGGGTGCCGCAACGCCCGCCTCCGCGAACAGCCGTCCGCCGAGCAGCTGCGGGTGCCGGGCCGCGGCGTGCGTGAGCACCACCGTGCCGGCAAACCCTGAATCGCGCACGAGCAGGTTCGAGCCCAGCCCGACGAACAGCAGCGGCTCCGCCGGCGGCAGCTGTGCGAGGAATCCCGACAGGTCCTCGAGGTCCGCCGGCGCGTAGAATCGCGCCGCCGGTCCGCCCGCGCGCCAGCTCACGTGGCGCGCCATCGGCTCGCGGGCCCTCAGCTGGCCGCGCAATCCCTGCAGTCGGAGCGCGTCGGCCATGTTCATGTCAGCTGTGCCGGCACGGCGGCGATCGAGCCCGCGCCCATGGTCACGACGACGTCGCCGTCGCGCGCGACGCGCCGGAGGGCGGCACCCATCTGCGCGACGTCCTCGACGAATACCGGCTCCACCTTGCCCGCCACGCGCACCGCGCGCGCGAGCGAGCGGCCGTCGGCGGCCACGATCGGCGGCTCCCCCGCGGCATACACGTCCGCGAGCAGGAGCGCGTCCGCGGTCGAGAGCACGCGCACGAAATCCTCGAACAGGTCGCGCGTTCTCGTGTAGCGGTGCGGCTGGAACGCGAGCACGATGCGCCGCCCCGGAAATGCGCCGCGCGCCGCGGCGAGCGTCGCCGCCATTTCGGCGGGATGATGGCCGTAGTCATCGATCAGCGCGAAGCGGCCGCCGCCCGTAAGCGCGACATCGCCATAGCGCTGGAAGCGCCGGCCGACGCCGCGGAACTCGGCGAGCGCCTTGAGGATGGCGTCGTCGCGCACGCCGAGCTCCATGCCCACGGCGAAGGCTGCGAGCGCGTTCAACACGTTGTGCGCGCCTGGCAGGTTGAGCGTGGCGGCCAGCGGCGGCCGGCCTTCGCGCAGCACGCTGAAGCGCATCGCGCCGGCGGCGTGCTCGAGCCGGTCGGCGCGCAGTTGCGCGTCGGCCGAGAAGCCGTAGGTCACCATCGGCTTCGAGACGAAGGGCAGGATCTCGCGCACCTGCGGGTCGTCGGCACACAGGATCGCGCTGCCGTAGAAGGGCAGGTTCTGCAGGAACTGCACGAATGCCTGCCTGAGGCGGGCGAAGTCGTGCTGGTAGGTCTCCATGTGATCGGCATCGATGTTGGTCACCACTGCGATCACCGGCTGCAGGTGCAGGAACGAGGCGTCGGACTCGTCGGCCTCGACCACGATGAATTCGCCCTGCCCGAGCCGGGCGTTCGAGCCCGCGGCGTTCAGGCGCCCGCCGATGACGAAGGTCGGGTCGAGGCCGCCCTCGGCCAGCACGCTCGCCACCAGGCTCGTGGTTGTCGTCTTGCCGTGGGTGCCCGCGATCGCCACCCCCTGCTTGAGGCGCATCAGCTCCGCCAGCATCAGCGCCCGCGGCACCACCGGCACGCGGCGCGCGCGCGCCTCGCGCACCTCGGGGTTGTCCCTGCGTACCGCGCTGGAGACCACGACGGCGTCGGCGCCGTCGATATTGGACGCCGCGTGCTCGAGAGATACGCTCGCGCCCAGCTCGCGCAGGCGCCGCGTGGCCGCGCTCTCGGCGAGGTCCGAGCCGCTCACCCGGTAGCCGAGGTTCGCCAGGACCTCGGCGATGCCCGACATGCCGGCGCCGCCGATGCCGACAAAGTGGATGTGCCGGACCTTGTGCTTCACGCCGCGAGCTCCATGCAGCGTCGCGCGACCGTGCGGGCCGCCTCCGGCTTGCCCAGCGCGCGCGCCTTGCGCGCCATCTCGAGCAGCCGCGGGCGGTCGAGCGCGCGCAGGGTATCGGCGAGACGCTGCGGCGTGAGCTCCGATTGCGGCAGCAGGATCGCCGCCCCCGCATCCGAGAGAAAGCGCGCGTTCGCGCTCTGGTGGTCGTCCACGGCGTGCGGGAACGGAACCAGCACGCTCGCCACGCCGCCCGCCGAGAGCTCGGCCACGGTGATCGCGCCGGCGCGGCAGACCACGAGGTCGGCCTCGGCGTAGCGGCGCGCCATGTCGTCGATGAAGGACACCAGCTCGCCTTCGACCCCGGCCTCGCGGTAGCGCGCGCGCAGCGCGTCCAGGTGCTTTTCGCCCGACTGGTGCACCACGCTCGGCCGCGCGGCGAGCAGCGCGAGCGCGCGCGGCACGCAGTCGTTGAGCGCCTGCGCGCCGAGGCTGCCGCCCACGACCAGCAGCCGAAGCGGCCCCTCGCGCCCGGCAAAGCGCGCCTCGGGCGCGGGCAGCGCGGCGATGTCGCTGCGCACCGGGTTGCCGGTCCACTCCGCGCCGGGCAGCACGTCCGGAAACGCGGTCATCGCGCGGTCGGCGAGGCGCGCCAGCACGCGGTTGGCGAGGCCCGCGATCGCGTTCTGTTCGTGCACCGCAAGCGGCCGCGCGAGCAGCGACGCCATCATCCCGCCCGGAAAAGCCACGTAACCGCCCAGTCCGAGCACCACGTCGGGACGCAATCGCAGGATCGCCGCCGCCGCCTGGCCGAAGCCGATGAGCAGGTTGAGTGGCAGCAGCAGCGCCGCGAGCACGCCCTTGCCGCGCAGCGCCGTGGCGCGAATCCAGGCCATGCGGTAGCCGCGCGGCGGGACGAGCCGCGCCTCCATGCCGGTGCGCGCGCCCATCCACACCACGTCCCAGCCCGCGGCGCGCAATTCGTCGGCGACCGCCAGCCCCGGGAACACGTGTCCGCCGGTGCCGCCCGCCATGACGAGCGCGGTCTTCATGCGTGATGCCCTCGGGCAAGCTGGCGGCATTCCCAGTCGATCCGCAGCAGCAGCGCCACGGCGACGCAATTCACCAGCAGGCCGGAACCGCCGAAGCTCATCAGTGGCAGCGTCAGGCCCTTGGTAGGCAGCAGGCCCATGTTCACGCCCATATTGACGAGCGCCTGGAAGCCGAGCCAGATGCCGATGCCTTGCGCGACGAGCGCCGAGAAGTGCCGTTCGCGCAGCGCCGCATGGCGCCCAATGGCGAACGCACGCATTACGATCCAGGCGAAGAGCGCGATCACCACGGCGACCCCGGCCAGGCCGAGCTCCTCCGCGATCACGGCGAGCAGGAAGTCGGTATGCGCCTCGGGCAGATAGAAGAGCTTCTCCACGCTCGCGCCGAGCCCGACGCCGAGCCATTCGCCGCGTCCGAACGCGATCAGCGCGTGCGAGAGCTGGTAGCCCCGGCCGAACGGGTCGGTCCAGGGATCCATGAAACCGAAGATGCGCTGCATGCGGTACTCGGACGTGAGCACCAGCATCGCGAACCCGGCCGCCAGCATCGCCACCAGCGCCGCGAAGTGGCGCCCGTTCATGCCGCCGAGAAACAGGATGCTGAAGGCGACGACGGCGATCACAACCAGCGCGCCGAAGTCGGGCTCGCGCAGCAGCAGCCACGCGACGAACATCATCACCGCCAGCATCGGCAGCAGCCCGCGCCGGAAGCTCTTCAGCACCGCGTGCTTGCGCACGGTGTAATCCGCCGCATAGAGCACGACAGCGAGCTTGACCAGCTCCGAAGGCTGCACCGTGACCGCGGCAAGGTTGAGCCAGCGCCGCGCCCCGTTCACCTCGCGGCCCAGGCCCGGCACCAGCACCAGCGCAAGCAGCGCAAGACACGCGGCGAACGCGAGCGGCGCGACCTTCTGCCAGTGGCGCACCGGCACGAGGAACACCGCCACCGCCGCTGCGAGGGACACGGCCGTGAACACCGCCTGGCGCAGAAGGTAGTACGCGGGGTTGGACCCGGTATAGCGACTCGCCTCGGCCGTGGCAATCGACGCCGAATACACCATCACGAGCCCCATCGCGATCAGCAGCAGCGCCGCCCAGGCGAGCGAGCGGTCGTACTCGGGCGCCGCGTTGCCCTGCGCGAAGACATAAGTGGCGGCCACCGTCAACTCCCCAGCGCGTGCACCGCAGCGGCGAACGCTTCGCCACGGTGGCGGTAGTCGCGGAACATGTCGAAGCTCGCGCACGCCGGCGAAAGCAGCACCTCGTCGCCATCGCGCGCGAGCGCCGCGGCGCGCGCCACTGCCGCCTCGAGGGACGCGCAGCGTTCGAGCGGCACGCCGGTGCCGGCGAGCGCACGCTCCAGCAGCGGCGAGTCGCGGCCGATCAGCAGCACCGCGCGCGCGTGCGCCGCCACTGCGGGCGCGAGCGGCGCGAAGTCCTGGCCCTTGCCATCGCCCCCGGCGATCAGCAGCGCCGGGCGCCCAAGCCCCGCGAGCGCCGCGACGGTGGCGCCGACGTTGGTTCCCTTGGAGTCGTCGTACCAGTCCACGCCGCGGCGGGTCGCGACCAGTTCGAGCCGGTGCGGCAGGCCGGCGAAGGCCGCCAGGCCCTCGGCGAGCGAATCGCGCGGCACGCCGATCGCTCGCGCGAGCGCGCAGGCCGCAAGCGCATTGGCCACGTTGTGCGCGCCGTGGATGCGCAGGCTCGCGGCGGGCAGCAGCGGGTGCGAGCCTTCGACCAGCACACCGTCGACGACGCCGAAGTCCTCTTCCGAGCGCGGCGCGTCCAGGCCGAAGCTCAGCCGCCGCCGGTTCGCGAGGCCCATGCCGAGCGATCGCACGTCATCGCGGTTCAGGACCTGCGTGCCCCGGCCGAGGAATATCCGCGCCTTGGCCGCGGCGTACTCGTCGAGGCCGGCGTAGCGGTCGAGGTGATCTTCGCTCAGGTTGAGCAGCGCCGCGGCTTCCGGCTCCAGCGACCAGGTGGTCTCGAGCTGGTAGCTCGAGAGCTCGAGCACCCACGCGGCAGGCGCGCTGGCGCGGGCGGCGAGCGCCTCGAGCACGGGGGGGCCGAGGTTGCCCGCGACCTCGACCTCAACTCCCGCCGTGCGCAACAGGTGGCCCGCGAGCGCCGTAACCGTGCTCTTGCCGTTGGTGCCGGTGACCGCGAGCACGCGCGCGGTGCTGCGCGAGCGCACGTGCCACGCGAACAGCTCGATGTCGCCCAGCACCGGAATGCCGCGCGCCACGGCCGCGCGCACCACGTCCTGCCCGAGCGGCAGGCCTGGGCTGATGCTTACCAGGTCCACGCCCTCGAGCAGCGCGGTAGAGAATGGGCCGGTCGCGAGCTCGCCGGCGTAGTCGGCGGCGCGCGGTGGCGCCGCGCGCGTGTCGGCAGCGCGCACGCGGGCGCCCTGTCGCTCCACCCAGCGCGCGACGGATAGCCCCGTGTCGCCCAGCCCGAGCACGAGCACGCGCAGGCCGGCGAGCGGGACCGGCCTGGGGCGGGGCAGGAAGCTGAACGGGGGCTCGCGCATCGACATGGTCACCGCAGCTTCAGCGTCGACAGCCCGAACAGCACGAGCATCATGGTGATGATCCAGAAGCGCACCACGACCTGCGATTCCTTCCAGCCCTCGAGCTCGTAGTGGTGGTGCAGCGGCGCCATGCGGAAAATGCGCCGCCCGCCGGTGGCCTTGAAATAGGCGACCTGCAGCACCACCGAGAGCGTCTCGACGACGAAGACGCCGCCCATGATGCAGAGCACGATCTCCTGGCGAATGATCACGGCGATGGTGCCGAGCGCCGCGCCGAGCGCGAGCGCGCCGACATCGCCCATGAAGACCTGCGCCGGATAAGTGTTGAACCAGAGAAAGGCGAGACCGGCACCGGCCATGGCCGAGCAGAAGATCAGCAACTCTCCCGAGCCCGCAATGTGGGGGAAGAACAGGTATTTGGAATAGACGGCGCTGCCGGTCACGTAGGCGAACACCCCGAGCGACGAACCCACCATCACCACCGGCATGATGGCAAGGC
>JBOIFE010000349.1:0-2012 GCA_050741015.1 Burkholderiales bacterium
GGGGTAACCCGTAGGGTTGGCCGAAGGCCCACCCTACGTCGAGAGAAATCCGGCGAGCGCGTCGAGCACCGCGTCGGGCGACTCGGCCATCAGCGAATGGCCCGAGGGCGCGATTTCGACTGCCTTCGCGCCGGCAACGCTCTTCGCGAACGCGAGCCCGGCCTTCAGCGCGGTCATCTGGTCGCGCCGGCCCAGGATGAAGAGCGCGGGGCACCGGAGCGCCACTGCCGCGGCCTCGCCGCCCGCGTACTCGTGGCAGGCCTTGAGGTCGTTGTGGAGCACGCCCGGCGCGAGGCGCGCGAGGCGTGCGAGCGTGTCGCCGTACATCCACATGCCCGGATTCGGATTTCCGCCGAGCGGCACCTGCGGCGCGTGGCCCCAGATCGTCTCCATGTCGTAGGCGTCCTGGCGGTTGTCCTTCGCCGCCTGCAGGAACGCATCCGACACCTTCATCGGATAGGCGGTGCCGAGCAGCGCGATTCGCTCGACGCGCGCGGGATACCGTGCCGCCGCCTCGAGCGCCACGAGCGAACCCAACGAGTGCCCGACGAGGCTCGCTTTCTCGAGCTTCGCCGCGTCGAGCAGCCGCACGATCCAGTCGGCCATGTCGGGCACGGTCGCGAGCGGCGGACCTTCAGAACGCCCGTGCCCGGGAAAATCGAGCGCGAGCACGTTGCGCCCGTGGTAGCCGAAGTAGCGGCTCTGCAGCCCGAACCAGGAATGGTCGAGGCCGGCGCCGTGCGCGAACAGGACCGCGGGCCGCCCGGGATCGATCGCGTGCGCTGCGGTGTAGGCGAACGCTCGGCGCCCGTCGACCGTGAAGTTCACTTCTGCGCCGCCCGCAGAGCCCGTCCGAGATCCTCGAGCAGGTCCTCGGGGTCTTCGAGCCCGATCGACAGGCGCACGGTGCCCGGGCCGATGCCGGCCTTTTTCAGGTCCTCGTCGGACATGCGGTAGTGCGTGGTGCTCGCCGGATGGATGACGAGCGACTTCGCATCGCCGACGTTCGCGAGGTGCGAGAACACGCGCAGCGACTCGATGAAGCGCTTGCCGCCTTCGCGTCCCGACTTGAGGTCGAAGGAAAACACCGCACCGCAGCCTCTCGGCAGCAGCTTCTTCGCGAGCTCGTGGTCGGGGTGATCGGGCAGCTCCGGGTAGAGCACTCGCCCGACGGCCGCATGCGAGGCGAGGAAGTTCACCACCGTGCGCGTGCTCGACACGTGGCGCGGCATGCGCAGGTGCAGCGTCTCGATGCCCTGCAGCAGGTGGAACGCGGTCATCGGCGCCATGCAGGCGCCGAAATCGCGCAGGCCTTCGCGCCGAGCCCGCAAGAGGAACGCGCGCGTGCCTGACTCCTCCTCGAAATCCATGTCGTGGAAGCCGGCGTAAGGCGCGGTGAGCTGCGGGAATTTGCCGCTCTTCTCCCAATCGAAGCGCCCCGAGTCCACCAGCACGCCGCCGATCGCCACGCCGTGCCCGCCGAGGAATTTGGTCGCCGAGTGGTAGAGCAGGTCCGCGCCAAGCGCGAACGGCTGCATCAGCCAGGGCGTGGTGAAGGTCGCGTCGACGAGCAGCGGCAGTCCTGCCTCGTGCGCGATCGCCGACACCGCCGGGACGTCGAGCACGTCGAGTCCCGGGTTGCCCAGCGTCTCGCCGAACAGCAGCCGCGTCTGCGGCCGGATCGCTGCGCGCCACGCGGCGAGGTCGCGTGGGTCGATGAACGTGGTCTCGATGCCGAAGCGCCTGAGCGTGTAGCCAAGCAGGTTGTGCGAGCCGCCGTAGAGCGAGTTCGAGGCGACGATGTGGCTGCCGGCGTCCATGAGCGTGGCCACCGCGAGGTGCAGGGCCGCCTGGCCCGAGGCCGTGGCGATGGCGCCGACGCCGCCTTCGAGCGCGGCGATCCTCTCTTCGAGCACCGCCACCGTGGGATTGGAGATGCGCGAGTAGACGTGGCCGGCGCGCTCCATGTTGAAGAGCGACGCTGTTTTATATTTGTCGAGGATGACGTAAGT